>UQWP01000020.1 GCA_900544825.1 uncultured Prevotella sp.
ATATCGGAGATTACCAACTTTTTTAGGCACTATTTCTTATCCCGAACTGAGGTAATATATACATCATTAATCTTCACGGCAGCAACAAGACAAAAGAGACTTGTCCTGATGGTTCTAAAGACGAGAATGTATTTGGAATCGAAAGCGGTGTATGCATCACTCTCTTTGTAAAAACCGGAACAGAAGAAGGCGAATCTTCCTTAGCAAAAGTATATTATAAAGATGTATATGGAAAGAAGAAAGACAAGTTTGATTTCTTGGAGCAGAACGACTTGCTGGCTTTGGATTTTGAAGAAGTTACACCTACATCACCGATGTATTTTCTTCTCCCAATCAAGAAGAACATGGAAACAGAATTCAATCAAGGATTCTCTGTTGAAGAGCTCTTTATAAAAAGAGGTCTGGGGATGCGAACTCATAGAGATAATATTGCCTACCAAGCCAACCTTTCTGATATAAAAAGTATCATCGAAGACTTTAAGTTCTTGGAAGAATCAGAAATTAAAAAGAAATATAATATCACAAAGGAAAGCAGAGACCAGAAAGTGGCTTATGCTCAACGAAACGTCAAGGAATTTGGAATTAAAGACGAGTTTTTCAAGAAAGCTCTCGTTCGTCCATTCGATTCGAAATTTACATATTTCACTAATAAATCTAAGGGATTCATAGCATTCCCTGTTTATGATACGATGCGCCACCTTGCACACCAAGACCAGAGCAAGAATTTAGGTTTAATCATCGGCAAGAGTGGTAATGTGGTTGGCGAAATGCCTTGGAATTTATGCTTCGTTACCAACACAATAGTAGATTTGAACATCTTCTATCGTGGAGGCGGATACGTGTATCCTTTATACGTTGATACGAGTAAAGCAGTCAACCAGGGAAACTCCAGCACCCAGGAATTAGGTGACGAAAAGGAAACCATCATTTCCAATCTTAATGGAGACATCATTAAGAAACTTGCCGACTGCTTAGGAGTAGAACCTTCCCCAGAAGATTTGCTCGACTACATCTATGCCATCCTGCATTCCTCAAACTATCGAGAAAAATTCAAGGAACAACTGAAATACCAGTTTCCTCGTATTCCATACCCTCAAAAAGAAGAAGAGTTTAAAAAAATAGCATCATTTGGTAACCACTTGCGCCACCTGCATCTTATGGATAATACGGCGGCATGGAATGCCAAGAGTTTATTCCCGTTCAAAGGAAATGGGAGCAGCATAATCGTTAAGCCTCAATGGAAAGACGGCAAAGTGTACGTCAACAAAGAAAACTATTACGACAATGTACCAGAGGAAGTTTGGCGATACTATATTGGCGGATACCAAATAGCAGAGAAATGGCTTAAAGACAGAAAAGGCACAGAGCTAGACTTCAACGCCATCATCCACTATTCCAACATATTGTATGTCTTGACGCAAACAATCTATCTTTCTAAAGAAATAGACAAAATATACATATAATCCTTGCTTCTCGCCAAGCATTACGGCTTTACAGAAGAAGAGCTCGACTTCATCGTCAACTACGACATTAAGTATCGCATGGGAGATGAGCTGAACAAGGACGAGGAGTAAAACGAAGACTCCCTGTTGCTGATGCTTGTCAAGTAGTATCTGCAACAGGGAGTCTTCGTTGTATCATTTTAAAACTCGATATGCTCACTAGAAGGATAACGAAAAGCAAACCAAGTTTGATTATCTTTGTTTGTAATAACAAAATCACCTAAAGTTATAATGTCCATTCCTATGATAACATCATAATCCCCGATGTCTCCAGACAATGCTTCAATACCAGTGAATTCCAAACATCCATCTACATAAATGTTTATTTTGCAAACAGATGAGTCCATGCATCCTCCGACACCCTCGATTTTAGTTTGCCGAACAGGTTTTAATCCCAAGGCATCAATTACGGCTGTCGAAATAATCGTATTGGTAGCTCCAGTATCCCAAACAGTAGATTCTACCTCACATCCTGATACCAATACCCCCTTCTTTCTTTCAAAAAAAGGAGTAATAACGCAATCTGTTTGGATTGTATTTACTCTACATGGATGCTTCTTGCTAATCTTTTGCATATCTACAGAGATTATAAAAGTCTAGCAAGGGCGTACAGAAACCACCTTTGCCACATGTCCCTCAGGAATTCCTGGTACTACTATCGAATAGCTGACAGGATATTTCTTTTCAAACTCCTCAATAGGAAGAGCGAATACTTTTAATTTCTTTTCCTTCATAATTTACTCCTTTCTTGTTTACTTATTTATTTGTTACATCGATATTGCAAACATTATGCTATCTTAAAATATTTAGACTGTCCAAAGAATATTCTGCCCAAATTATCCTTGATGGAAATAACCTATCCCATAAAAGGATTGTGCTCTATATCAATAACCTGACCTTCAATCCAATCAGACAAACCAGTCAAAGAAGGATTTACCTTCATCATATCTCCTAATTTTGGTTCCATAACTATCTGTTTAAATATATCTTATAACTCATTCAGCACCTCCTCCAATGGTTTAAGCTCTAGCTTTCCTTCTCGATAGGACTTCAGCTCATGAAGGGCATTGTCGAAACCTGAGAGCATTTCTTCTTTGGTCATGCAGGACTCTTCTTGAACCATACATGCCTCATCTGTTTTATTCTGTACAGCCTGTATATTTAATGCAGTCATAACAAACTCCTTTTTTAAAATTTGCTTTCTAAATACCGAATATCACTTATTTCCTGCAAAAATACACAGAAGTTTTCAAAATACCAAATATTTCCAGGCAAATCTACAAAAAGGTTATTGTTTTCTTTGATTTTCAGAGAATTATTCGTATTTTGGCATCGTTATAGATATAATTAGATTCTTCTAGTTCACTTGCGAATATAACGAAAGCTGCAGAAGCAATAGGCTCTTGTACCCTTAGAAAGCGTAATAATCAACCGTAAAAAGCAATAGAAGTTGCCGGAATATATAGGAGAAGTTGCCGGAAAGATTAATATCTGTTTTCGGAGAAGTTAATATCTCCAGCCGCACAACAGCTGTTGTGCGCTTGCATAACAGCTGATATGCGCTCGCACAACACGTGTTGTGCAAGCGGAAACCAACTGTTGGGCACCAACTTATTTCGTCTTTTCCTTTCTCGTATAATCAGTCAAAACTCCTTTCACTATTAAGCTTCTGATGATCAGGAAGTTTTAATGAATGTGAAAGGAGAATTGAATTACGAATTGTTTTTTAGAATTTGGTGAAGTATAGCCTCAACATCTTAGAGCGGAGCATCATTTTATCGCCCTTGAGCTTCTCTTTGTAGAAAGCTTCTCGCAGATTGTTGATGCCGTAACTGCGGATGCTGTCATTCACAACGGTTGCAGGAATATCACCACCATTTTCTCCATGATCCTGATGCCAGTTATTCTTGTATGGCGAATGCAGGATCAGACTGTCACCAGTCTGTTCGAATCGGAAATAATAGCCACGGAAACTGTACATATTCGTGGTGGTAATCTTGGCACAGGATATCAACTGATGCTGTACTCCCCAGAAAATGCGATCTTTGGAAAGGTCGAGATAGTTGCCTGTAGTCAACGTATCTACCCTTTCCAGATGCCAAAAGCCATCAAAATCGCCATTATCGCTCGTCTCTATGGTACAGGAACTCAATACCAAACTGATAGCTGCTATCAAATATTTAATCCTTTTCATGATCTTTTCGCTTTAATAAAATTAGAACTTGACGATACCTTGTCTTGTCAGGGTAATCTGGAATCCTCTATTATGTCCCAACATTTCTGTACTACCGAAATCCATACCATAAGCGGCCTTTACAGTGTATCTTCTCAAGAAGTGGTAACTGCCTTCTGCCATGAAGCTGACATTATGATGCTTCTTCGTAAATGGCAGGACATAGGTTCCCCATCCCTTCTGATAGGAGGCGAGTACACGATAGCCGAATTTGTCAGAAGGCTGGCCATCGAATCCCAAATGATAGGCGATGAAACGGTTATCCTTCACCTCAATCTTTCCATCGGTGTTATAGATTGGCGAACGATAGAGCGGATTACCCATTACCTGTCCCCAATGTTGCCAGCCGGTAAAATGACTGTGGTTGTAATAATCATCCATACCAGCCAAATGATCAGGAATATTCACAGTATGGTCATGATTGTATGGACCACTCTGGTACTTGGAATGAACGTATTCTAGCACAACATTACGAATCCATCTGCCATATTTAATATTCAATTCCGCACCTAGCATCATATCCTGGAGGGAATACATAAAAAATCGACGGCTCTTCTTGCTTTGCCATTCCTTTCCTTCGCCATATCCATTATAATCAAGTAAGAACATCTGACTATCATCCTCGAAGAAATGATCAGCATAAACACCCAACTTCCAGGTATCAGCATTATAATTGATACGCATCAGCCAGGACCCCAATTGATTGCCTGCGATATTGCCATAGATACCATCATCAGCATCTTGTCCACCAGGAAGGAATGCATGCCACATTCCTTTCAATCCACCCTGCGTATGCATTGCCTTAAGTCCACCTTTACCATCACTAGCATAAGGCTTTCCACCATACTGTGCTGCCATTTCCAAGCCCAATTCTACACTCAAAGGGCAGAACACGGCATCGTTTCCAATTCGCAGATAGCCAGCCTTGCTATGATAGAGCACACCTTCTGAATACTTGGATTTGCGCTGGGTGAAATCATGCTGCCAGTTTTCATCGGTGAATTTGCCGAAGGCTATATGACCTTTCAGCTGAACCCAGTGATTGAAAATTGGCAGCGTCCAATATTCCGGAAGTGCTAATCTTACCTGCGGTACAGGTCGGGCGTTGATACCCAGCGTCTGGCTACCACTGGAAAGTGTCTGGTTCTTCAATTCCATCGGATATTCTTTAGCACCCATACTGAGCACACCATGCAGCCATCTTACTTCTGCAAAAGCCTGCTGCACGATAAACTTGCTGGTAAAATGAGTGGGCAATACCAGATCAACCCCATAGCCAACTCCCCATCTGCGATGATCATCTGCTAATAGAGGTCGTATCAGACTACCTCTCAGATAGGCATTGGCTTCTTTCAAAGAACTCAAACCATAGCGGTTAGCATTGAGCCAAAGTGGTGTTTTGCCCTTTGAAAAAGTAGTCTGTCTGTCTATTCGGTATTCCAAGGCACTATCGAGTCTTAATTTTGCAGGTTCCGCATCTTCCTGCCAGCTATACTGCGCCTTTACGTTTATCGGACTAGCCAGAGTAAGGAGGCAAAGCGAAACTATATAGAAAACTTTCTTCATATCAATGTTTTATCTATAAAACTGCATAGACACTCATTTTATTGTAGTTTTTGTAGTTACTTTAACATTCCTTACGAAAAGTCGGGCAAATAAACCAAGATAAGATAGATAAAATTCGCCAAAATACAATAATTCAACAATACATACGTTACATTATAATAAGATATAAGAATTAGATTAGTAAGTTTTTTGAAAACAAGATAAATAATGGAAAATAAAGAAGAACATCTCAAACAAATAGATGTGGTGGCAATTGCTAAGGAAATGAAGAAGCATAAGAAACTGTATCTTATTGCTCTTCCTATCACTTTCGTTCTCTCTTGCCTGCTCATCCTCTGTGTGCCAAGGTATTATTCAAGTACGGCAAAATTGGCTCCTGAAATATCAAGTTTCAGTTCCAGTTCATTAGGTGATATTGCTTCTTCATTCGGCTTTGACATAGGGGGAAGCTCTTCCAATGGAGATGCCATCTTCCCGGAACTCTATCCGGAGTTGATAGAATCCAACGATTTTATGGTAGGTATGTTTGATGTCAAGGTGAAATCTAAAGATGGAAGTATTAACACTACCTATTATGATTACCTTGCCACCAAGAGACAGACTCCTTGGTGGACTAAAGCGTATAATTCAGTAAAACAGATGTTTGATACACCAGATTCTACAGCCGTAAGTAAGAACGGAAAAGCTAATCCTTTCCAACTTACCCGACGTCAGGATCAGATAGTCCGACTTATGAGCAAAAACATCAAATGTGATATCGATAAGAAGAACTATGTGATTTCCATCACCGTAGAAGATCAAGATCCGCTGATATGTGCAACCCTTGCAGATACAGTTCAGGCAAAACTTCAGGAGTTCATCACCGACTATCGTACCAAGAAAGCGAAGAAAGACTTAGAGTACTACAAAAAGTTGAGCAGTGATGCCAAGTCTAAATATGAGCGCATCAGACAGCAGTATGGCAGTTATTCTGATGCCAACCAGGATGTGGTGTTGGAAAGTTACCGTCTGAAAGCCAACGATATGGAGAATGAGATGCAGTTGCTTTACAACACATATACAAGTCTTCAGACTCAGGTGCAGCAGGCTCAGGCAAAACTTCTGATGCAAACTCCAGCCTTTACTACCCTTCAGAGTGCATCTGTACCTTTGAAACCGGCAGGACCTAAGAGAATGATCTTTGTCCTGGGAATGACTTTTCTGGTTTTTATAGTCGTGACAGTATATTCAATTAGAAAAATGATTTTTAGAGAGTAGAAACAATAATAATAATAATGAGGAATATGAATGAACTGAATCATAGCAACCATTCGAAGCGAATAGCCGCCAATACTTTGGTGCTATTCGCCAGAATGCTCATTATTACCATTGTCAATCTCTATACAGTGCGCTGGGTATTGAAAGGTCTTGGCACAGAGGATTATGGAATCTACAATGCTGTGGCCGGAGTGGTTACCACTGGTACTTGCATCAGTAGTGTCCTTGCAATGGCTACACAGCGTTTCTATTCTTATGCTATGGGGATAGGTGAAAAGGAAAAGCTAACCAAGATATTCTCAGCAAGTGTGAATTTAGTTGTTGTGTTTTCGATTATCACAATCCTGGTTCTTGAGCTTGTAGGAAATTGGTTCGTTTCCACACAGATGACAATACCAGTAGATAGACTGTCTGCTGCAAGCTGGGTGTTCCAGTTTTCGATATTCTCGTTTGTTTTTACCTTGCTTCAGATTCCATATATAGGAGCAATTTTTTCTAATGAAGATATGGGAGTATATGCACTCATATCTTCTGTAGATTGTTTCATAAAATTGGTGATTGCGGCTTTAATCTGTATGTTTGGTTTCGATCATCTTGTGTTATATAGTGGCGCCATGATGATGGAGTCTGGCATAGTGATGGTTGTTTATATGCTGATTGCTTCTCGCAAATATATTGAATGCAGATATACAAAAGGAATAGACAAGGGACTATACAGAGAATTGATATCATTCTCTGGCTGGACATTTTATGGTGCATTGTCTGGAATGGGCATGACCCAGGGAAGTATCATTTTGCTCAATATCTTTTTCGGTCCACTGGTCAATGCTGCATTTTGTATTGGCAACCAATTATACAATGCCATCAACACGTTGAGTAATAGTATAGTTGTTGCATTCCGTCCAACATTAATAAAATCCTACTCGTGCCAGGATATGCCGTATATGCAGCAACTCTATTTTTCTGCCAATAAGGCTATTTTGTATATGCTGTGTTTGGGTGCAATGCCTTTGATGTTGGAAACGGAAAATGTACTGCAATTCTGGTTAGGATACAGCACTCCGGAAATCATACTCTTTTGCAGACTCTATATTATATATACGATTGTTTTGACTTTACATAATCCGATAACTATCATTATGCAAGCTACAGGAAAGATCAGAAAGTATAGTTTATATGTAGAAAGTCTTACCATTATGAACATTCCAGTTTGTTGGGGGCTGTTTATACTAGACAGTCCTTCTTATACTATCTTTATCGTAATGATAGTCTTGTGTCTGACAGCTCACAATATAAGATTGGTGATGCTGAGAAAGGCTGTTCCTGAACTGAAGCTTAGAAGTTATTATAAATATCTGATACTTCCAGCCTTCTTCATACTGGGCATAACGAGTATGTTGGAACTGTTCTTGCTTCAGTTACCGATAACAGGTTTTCAAAGATTTGGGCTAATCGTGATTTCTTCAGTCATGGTAATGTCTATATTGATATACGTATGGGGCTTTTCGGAAGCCGAACGAAAATTATTGCATTCACTAATTCTTAAGGTAGTGAATAAAAGGCAACCAGTATTATAAAGGAAACTATAAATTATGGGATACATTTTACTGTCAGTACTTTTGATAACGATTATACTTTGTTATCTGGAAGATTACATCAAGAGATATAGATTTTTTCTATATATCTTGATGGGATTCGTAATGATTCTCATAGCAGGATTGCGCGAAATAGGTCTGGATCCTGATTCTGAAAATTACGAGTATTCTTTCCATCATTATTATCAGAGTTCTGAGATGGGTATGGTAGAACCATCTTTTACTCTCATATCTGCTATTCTAAATGTATTTACAGATAATGTGCATCTTTTGTTTTTAGTTTATGCATTCCTAGGTGTCACCATCAAACTATATGCATTCAAAAAAAACTTGCAATGCATTTTCGTGCCAATGATGTTATATATAAGTTTCTACTTTGTATTGCATGAAATGACACAAATCAGAGCAGGAGTTGTTTCTGCTTTATTCTTGTTGGCTGTGTACCACATAGCTAAAAAAGAAAAAAGAAAAGCATTGCTGCTTATTATAGTTGGTTCATTCTTCCACTATTCCTCCTTAGCTCTGCTACCAACACTCGTGTTTGGCAATAAAGATTTCAACCGAAAAGGAAGTATATTAATAGCGTTGCTTATACCCCTAAGCTATCTCATATATTTCGGTGGTATCAGTATGCTGCTGAATACTGATATTCCACTTATCGGCAACAAGCTAGCCATCTACCAGCAGGCAATGGAAAAAGGAAAAATGACAGTAAACATAAATGTCTTTGATCCTGTACACCTTGTCTCCGTGATGTTGTTTTACTACACATTATATTTTCGAAAGACAATCACCGCCTTCAATGAAAACTATAATGTTGTAATAAAAATAGTGGCAATAGGTCTGTTTTTGCATACAAGTCTAGCATTTCTCCCAGTACTGGCTTTGAGAATCAGTCAGCTATATTGTATCGTTAACATATTCCTATTTTCAGGGATTGTATATACATTCAAGCAGAAATGGATGGGAATAACAGTCCTGGTATTATTATCAATATTCCAAATGTATCTCGCTTTGCCTCATTATGGATTAGGTGATATCGTGAGATTTTAAATAAAAAATAAAAATGAAAGCAAGAGTTATAGCTTTTTATTTACCACAGTTTTACCCGATACCCGAAAACGACAAGGTATGGGGTCCGGGATTCACGGAATGGACGAATGTTGCCAAGGCTCGTCCTGTATTTCATGGGCACTATCAGCCTAGAATACCGGCAGACTTAGGTTTTTATGACCTTCGCCTGCCAGAGACTCGCGAACAGCAGGCTCAGTTAGCTCGTGAAGCAGGTATAGAAGGTTTCTGCTACTGGCATTACTGGATGGGTAATGGCAAACGACTGTTGCAGCGCCCTTTCGATGAAGTTCTAAATTCCGGCAAACCAGATTTTCCTTTTTGCCTCGCATGGGCCAATCATGATTGGAAAACAGGAACATGGGTGAACAAAGGTGGAAACCAGATGATTTGCGAACAGAAATATCCTGGAGACGATGATTATATAGCTCACTTTAATTATGTTCTTAAAGCTTTCAAAGATCATCGCTATATGACAGTAGATGGAAAGCCACTATTCTTGATATTCGACCCTTACCACTTTAAGGATATAACCCATTTTATCCATCTCTGGCGTGACTTAGCCAAAGAAAGCGGATTGAAAGGTATATACTTTGTTGCCATGTGCTCAGCCACAACCACAGTAAAGCGCAATGAAGATGGCACTTTGAGCAGAGTGGTTCCTAATCTAGACAGTGCTTCTGAGGTTTATGAAAACTTTATCAAACTAGGATTTGATGGCATCAATCCAATGGGAAAAAACCGCGCAGAAATGGTGTATCAAGGCAAATATTGCCGCATCATTCGAAGAGCATTACAAAAGAAGATTTCCTTTCTGCCTCCGTTGAAATATGATTATCCGAAAGTGATGAAGCATTTCTATATGCCCGAAGACCAATGGAACAATGTATTCCCTACTCTCTTCCCACAATGGGACAGAACCCCAAGAGCAGGCAAGCATGAGGGTATATATATAAACGCTACCCCGCAGAATTTTGAGGAGCATATCAGAGGTGCACTTCAAATCATTAGAAACAAACCAGATGATAAAAAAATTCTATTCTTGCGTTCTTGGAACGAATGGGGCGAAGGAAACTATGTGGAACCAGACTCATTATATGGTCACGGTTTTTTAGATGCTATAAAAAATGAAATAAAAACTGAATAAAATGGAAATAAAATTAATCCCGACAGGAGGACTTTGCAATCGACTGAGAGCTATCGCAACTACCATTGCGATAGCTAAGCACTATCAGTGTTCGCTATCCATCTATTGGAACAATAGTATAGGACTCAAGGCAAACTTTGCCGACTTATTCGAACCTATTCATATAGAAAAAGTGCATCTGATAGAGAATACACAATGGTTGTATCGTATCAACGGAACCAAGGATTATCTCTTGAGGAAATGGTTCCTTCGGTTGGGTAATGAGCAAGTAGTTTTCAATCATAGCATCTATACACAAGGAGATATCTATCAGAAGTTGAAGAGTCATTATAAGGGCAACCTGCTCTTGATTTCTTGCTATCCTATGTGTACGGATTATCAAATTAAGAACATATTCGTTCCGAAAAGAGATCTTCAGCTGCAGATTGATCAAATAACCTCAATTTTTTCGAAACACGTAATCGGTGTTCATATCAGAAGAACAGACAACATAGCTTCTATCAATTCTTCACCAACAGATGTTTTTGTCCATCTTATGCAACTTGAAATAGAAAAAGAAGATACAGTGAAGTTTTATGTGGCGAGTGATGATGAGGAGGTAAAAAAAGAACTGCAAGGTAAATTCCCAGGAAGAGTCATTACATTAATGGATGATACCAGTAGAGACTCTCTCGAAGGTATGAAATTCGCTGTAGTGGATTTATTCTGTCTAAGTAAGACTAAAAAAATATTGGGTAGCGTGGCATCTTCCTATTCACAAATTGCAGCAGAAATTGGTGGTATCAAAATAGAATATGCTAAATGTAATAAGAATTAAATAGTTTATGACACCTGAAATAAGTATCATCATACCAACTTACGCTCCTGGGGAATTACTCAGGATGTGTTTAGATTGCCTGGAGCAGCAAACTTTAGGCAAGGAGGCGTATGAGGTATGTCTCGTTTTGAATGGAGACAAAGAACCTTATTATGCCAATATAAAGGAGTATCTGGAAAATTATAAGATGAAGGTTAATTTGATTTATAGTGAACACAAAGGTGTTTCGTTTGCTCGAAATCTAGGCATAGATATTGCAAAAGGTAAATACCTTACCTTCATCGATGATGATGATCTTGTAAGTCCAAACTATCTCGATCAATTAAGCAAAAACAGTTGCGACAATGGAATCACTGTTGCCAATATGATTGCTTTCAAAGGACAAGTTGAAAATGTGGCAGATCATTATCTCTCTTCGGCTTATCAGCAATATGATGTAGGGAAGAAAAAGAATATTTTCCGTCATCGCAGTCTGCTGTCTACTGCTTGTTGCAAACTTATTCCCCGCCCATTGATTGGTAATATTCGCTTTAGAACGAATTTATCTCATGGTGAAGATTCCTTCTTTATGTTTATGGTATCGGCAGGTATCAGACAAATAAACGTTACATCTCCATCCGCCATTTACTATATTCGTAAGAGAGACAACTCATCCTCGAGAAGCAAGGATAATAGGCGCAAAAAGCAGATAATGGAGATCAAGCTCTTCTATTTCTATACAAAAGAGTATTTCTCACATATAAAAAAATATAATTTACTACTCTACGTAAGTCGCATAGTTGCAACTGCTTACAAGTTGTTTCTAGAAGATTACGTAAAACCTCTGTAAAAGTTTCTTGCTTCTTTTACAATATTTAGCTGTTTGGTTCGTTATAATATAAAACGGATAAAAGAGAATGGATAGGAATAGGTTAGTATCAGTTATCATGCCCACTTATAATGCCGGCAAATATCTTGCCGACAGCATAAGTAGTATCCTAGACCAAACCTATCTTGATCTGGAATTACTGATTACAGATGACGGTTCCACGGATCCTGTAACTCTGGATATTCTTCACAAGATAGAGGAAAAGGATAGCCGAGTGGATGTACTCTATCTTGATCACAACCATGGTGCAGGATATGCCCGAAATAAGAGCATAGAACGAGCCAAGGGAAGATACATCGCTTTCTGTGATAGTGACGACCGCTGGACTCTGGATAAACTGGAAAAGCAGATTGCATTCATGAACCAGAAACAGTGTGCCCTATCCTGTGCCTCATATATCATCTTCAATTTGAACGAGCAAAAATCTGTAGGCATCAATATCGCACCGCCCAAAATCACCTTCTCTATGATGAAGCGGGATAATAAAATAGGTTGCCTCACTGCTATCTATGATACCCAACTGCTGGGCAGAAAATACTATATGCCCACTTTACGCAAGCGACAGGACTGGGCACTCTTCCTGCAGATCCTTAAAGATTGCAAGGTATGCTATTCCTATCCCAACCAGCCGCTGGCAGTGTATTGCCGCCACAAGCATTCCATATCCAGCAGCAAGATATCACTTGCTAAATACAATATAGCTGTTTATCGTAGGATTCTGGGGTATGGATGGATGAAGGCTTGTTTCTACTTTGCTTTTTTGTTTTTGCCGACATACTTTCTGAAGCTTATGAAGCGAGAACTGGATAGTTATTGCTTTGTTAAAATAAAAGAAAAGGATAGCTAAATATAATATATCGCACAACTTTACGTTTATATAGTAAATGGAATAACTCTATATGAGAAATAGTATTGTTTTAAGTCTAAAGAAAAATAGAATGATGTTCAGTCAAATGTCATTTAAGCATATACCGCTTTACTCCAAATGCTACGATGATGCGGAAAAAACAAAAGTCATAGCAGATGGGATGAGTGCTATGGAGCGAAACGTCAAGCGAGCTGGCGACTTTCTGTTAGCAACAATCTGCTTACTGCTCGTTTCGCCTCTTATGCTTCTTATATATATAATGGTAAGATGTGAAGATGGTGGACCAGCCATTTTCAAGCAGGAACGCATCGGACGGTTTGGACGCCCCTTCAACATCTATAAATTCAGAAGTATGACAGTGGATGCAGAAAAGAACGGTCCTCAGCTCTGTTCCCATAAAAAAGATAAGCGGCTTACCCGTATCGGCAAGTTTCTGAGAAAACACCATCTGGATGAGCTTCCTCAGCTTTGGAACGTGATTTGTGGCGATATGTCGTTTATTGGTCCAAGACCCGAACGAAAGTTCTACATCGACCAGATTATGGAGCGTGACCCTAGATATAAGAATCTGTATCAGATTCGCCCTGGTGTTACTTCCTATGCAACCCTCTATAACGGATACACAGATACGATGGAGAAGATGTTGCGCCGCCTGGATATGGATCTCTACTATTTGGAGCATCGCTCATGGTGGTTTGATGCCAGAATCTTAGGCAAGACTTTCATCAAGATTATCTTCGGAAGAGTGTTCTAAATTAATATAGAAAGAATCATCTAAATAGAACTCAAGATAAGTTTTCTAAAACAAAAAAGTCATATCCCCAATCAAAGGGATATGACTTTTTTGTTTCTTACAGATTATTCGAAAGCCCCAGCAAAGCCAAGGCTGCCTCATTATATTCATTGATGACATCGGCATGCTTCATACCCATGTCTATCGCCTCCTGCAAGGCATTGGCATACTCTACATAGCTGATTTCGCCACTCTCATACTCTGCAGTACTGAGGCGAACGATATCTTTTGCCTTCGAAATGTTCTCGCCGTTATAATAAGACATGCGCTTGGCTGCATTCTGAAAACGGTTGTAGCCTAAGCGATAATCACGTTCCTTTTCTCTTCGCTCCTGTTGCATCTCCAGTTCTGCCACCTCACGATCCTTCTTGGCAGCCTTCACCTTTGCCTTGGTAGCGCCGTAAAAGAGTGGTACGCCTACTCCAATTTCAAAGCCGAAGAAGTTACCCTCGGTAAAACGCTGACGGTCGATGTGGTAAGGATCCCAACTGGAAATGAGAGCCTGGGTGCGGAGCGTAAGCGAAAGAGATGGAGCATAACCAGTCTTGGCGCACTTCACCTCCTTATCGAGTGCCTTCAGACGGTCTTGCTGATACTGCGCATAGGCAGTCTGCTGATAGTTGAAGGTACCGCTCACAGGAGATTCCAATGCGATGAGGTGAGATTCGGCAGGCAAAACAGGCTCATCGGTATTCAATAATGCCATCAGTTCCAACTGCTTGTTCTCTGCCTCACTCTTCACATTTGCCATCTCCAAATGATTTTCATTACGCAAACGCTCGGCTGTAAGGAATTCCAACTGTCTGGCTTCACCTGCCTTGTAACGCTTCTCGGCTACATCGCAATAACGGTCGAGAATAGAATCCTGGCGCTGAAGGATGCTCAGAAGATGGGTCTGATAGAGCATCGCATAATAAGCAGAAGCAATCTCAAGCTTAATCTGCTGATTAGTTACGCCCAGACGACTTTTCTCTGCCTGTGTTTCAGCCTTAAGCTGACCACGGCGGGCGGTATAAACCGTTGGAAATTCGATGCCCTGCGAAAATGCAAGGGCATTATCGGTATCGCCACTTGAAGCCGGATTCTGTCCGAAAGCAATCTCCGTCTTGTCCACATCCCATGCCGTTCCTTCCATTACCTTGGCACGTTCTATCGATTTTCTTCCAGCCTGCATCGTCAGGTTCTGCTTATCTGCCAGCTGGAAACACTGATCCAAAGTCATCTTCGTGCCAGGAATGGTGGCATCGAAGAGATGGGCTTTAGCCTCTGTTGGGACCAGCAGCATCAAAACTGCTGCCAGCCCTAAGAGAGTTTTCTTTTTACTCTTGTTCATCCTAAATGTTTTATGTTATCTTCTTAAATACCTATTTCTTGGTGAATGTCTTGTAGATGGCAGGCAAAACCAGCAAGGTGAGCAGCGTACTGGTTATCAGACCACCTATCACCACCGTAGCCAGTGGGCGCTGTACCTCAGCTCCATCACCCTGGGAAAGTGCCATTGGCAGGAAACCCATTGATGCAACGAGTGCAGTCATCAATACAGGACGCAAGCGAACCATACAGCTCTCGATGATGCGATGATGAATAACTTCTGTAACGCCTATGGATGATGACAGATTGTCAGCAGTCTTTTCTTCACGCTGCATCTGGTTCATCTGTCCGATAAGTACGATACCATTGAGCACCGCCACACCAAAGAGGGCTATGAAACCGACACCTGCCGAGATGCTGAAAGGCATACCTCTGAGCCACAAAGCCCAGACACCTCCGATGGCAGCCAGAGGAATGGCTGAGAAGACGAAGAGCGACTCACGAACATTCTTCACCGTAGCATAAAGCAACAGCAGGATAATGACAAGCGCTATCGGTATCACTACCATCAGTCGATTGGTTGCACTCTGCAGGTTCTCAAATTCACCACCATAATTATAATAGTAGCCATCCGGCAACTTCAGCTTCCCATCAAGAATCTCCTGGATATCCTCCACGGTACTCTGTACGTCCCTGCCCTTCACGTTGAATCCTACATAGATGCGGCGGGCACCATCTTCATGAGAAACTTGAGCAGGCGCTGGTGAATAATCAATATCTGCCACCTGGGACAACGGAATATTCGTACCATCCTTGAGAGGAATGCTCAGTTGCTCAAGCGATTCTACGTTACGCTGCGAAGGATCCATACGGAGCACGATATCAAACTTCTTGTCGCCTTCGTACAGAGAACCAGCCACGGCTCCGGCAAAGGTGGTTTCCAATATCTCACTGATATCATCCACACTAACCCCGTAGGCCGCCATCTTCTCATGGTTGTATTTAACCTGGATTTGAGGCAAACCGGCAACTTCTTCTACAAAGATACCGCTCACACCCGGCACATCTTCTATCATTTTCTTCACCTTTCCTGCCTGCTGGGTGAGCACGTCCAGATCATCACCAAATATCTTGATAGCCACATCCTGCTTGATACCTGTCAGCAACTCATTGTTACGCATCTGAATGGGTTGAGAAATCTCTGCTTCCAATCCAGGAATGGCACTCAAGGTTTCCTCCATCTTCTCCATCAGTTCTGGAGTAGTCTTGGCAGAGGTCCATTCAGCCTTCGGTTTCAGTGCAATCATGATATCGGCACGTTCTACCGGCATCGGGTCTGTAGGAATCTCAGCACTACCTATGCGGCTTACTACCTGCTTGATCTCAGGATATTCCTTCTTGAGCAGCTTTTCAGCCTTGGTACAACTCTCCACCATCTGTGACAATGAAGTTCCCTGCGACATACTCATCTCCACGGCAAAGTCTCCTTCTTCCAGACTTGGGATGAATTCGCCTCCCAGATATTTGAAGCCCACGACACTGACGCAGAAAAGAGCCACAGCACCAGTGATGACATCCTTGTTACGTGCCAAGACCCAGTCTAGAACCGGACGGTACCATGTCTGCAACTTCTCTATCACGCGGTCGGAGAATGTTTTTCGGATATGTACCTTTCGACTTAACATCAGTGAACTTGCCATCGGCACATAGGTGAGCGAGAGGATGAAGGCTCCCAGAATGGCAAAGAATACCGTAAGCGCCATCGGACGGAACATCTTTCCTTCGATTCCTACCAGTGTCATCAGCGGAATATATACAATCATAATGATGATTTCACCGAACGCTGCACTCTGACGGATTCGGGAAGCAGAGAAATGAACTTCCTCGTCCATCTGTTTCTGGGTCAGAGCAAATGGAGTTGCAGCTCCGCCATTCTGACATTGAGCAAGATAAGCGGCACGAACTTCCGGCTGCGAGAAATGACCGGTATTGATATGTGTCACCACAGCTTCAACAATGATGACCGCAGAATCCACTATCATACCAAAGTCGATGGCTCCCAGTGACATCAGGTTTCCGTCGATGCCAAAGGTCTTCATCATACCGAAGGCAAAGAGCATACTCAGCGGGATGACACTTGCTACAACCAGTCCGGCTCGCCAGTTACCCAGGAAGATAACGAGTACGAAGATTACGATAAGTCCGCCTTCAATCAGGTTACGGGCGATGGTACCTTCTACTCGATCCACCAGGTTGGTACGATCGATAAACGGTTCGATAACCACTCCTTCTGGAAGTGATTTCTGAATCTGGCTGATTCGTTCCTTTACATTTTTGATAACTTCCTGAAAGTTCTCTCCTTTCAGCATGATGGCAATACCTGCCACCACTTCGCCTTCACCATTACGGGTTACTGCACCAAAACGAGTAGCATGTCCCAACTGAACTTTCGCTACATCGCTCACCTTGATAGGAGTTCCATTCACCGTCTTTACCGTGATGTTACCCACATCTTCCAGACTCTTTACCACACCGATTCCTCGGATGTAGTACTGGTTGGAGTTCTGCTCGATATAGCTACCTCCTGTATTGGCGTTGTTGCGCTGAAGAGCATCAAAGATTTCACTTACAGAGATACCATTGGCATTCAACTGGTCGGTATTGATGGCTACTTCATACTGCTTGACATAGCCACCCCAGCCACTCACTTCAGCTACACCCGGAGTTCCGGATAACTGCTTTCGTACTATCCAATCCTGCAGGGTACGGAGATCGGTAAGAGAATACTTGTCTTCATATCCTTTCTTGGCACGTACCGTATAATGGTAGATTTCGCCTAAGCCTGTGGCAATAGGTCCCATCTCAGTCTCTGTGTTCTTGGGCAATTCCTTCTCTAACTGTTCAACGACCTGACTCACTTGGGAACGAGCCCAATAGATATCCGCATTGTCATCGAAGACAAGCGTAATGACAGAGAGTCCGCTTCTGGAGATACTTCTGCGCTCCTGAATTCGAGGAATATTGGCGAGTGCCATCTCTACAGGTGTCGTAACATACTGTTCCACCTCCTGTGCTCCCAGCGAAGGAGCCTGCGTGATGACCTGTACCTGATTATCTGTAATATCTGGAGTAGAATCGAATGGCAGATGCACAAGCGACCAGACACCCCATATCGCCAGGGCTATAGAGAGTACTCCAATCACCAGTTTATGGCGAATGGAATAAGTAATAAGTTTCTGAAACATAAGCTTTAATCTAAAAATGATTCATTAAATGATTCATTGAAAACATTCATCTATCAGTTAAAACTTAATGCGCATGTTCGCCATGTTCGCCTGTAAGCGAAGCCAGATAATAAGCGTTCTCAGTTACTATCTTCTTGCCAGAAACACCATTCTTCCCCTGGAGAAGATGGTCGCAAAGCTTCACTTCAGTATATTTACCATCCGAGGCACCTGTGGTTACCTCATGGCGTGAGAAGCTATAGTTACCCTTGTTAGGAGCTCCATTAAGAGCGAAGACATACTGCTTTCCATCGCTGCTCACAATCGCCTGGGATGGCAGAGCAAGACACTGCTGGCTGCCTGTAGTTATCTTTCCGCTTACATACATACCTGCGAAAAGCTTTCCGCCATGGGTATTGCCAGATGAAGAATGCAGATAGCTCTTTACGCTTGCCGCATCCAACTTTACGTGAACAGCAACGGATTTTGAATTATCGTTAAAGTATTGATTCATGCCATAAATGGTTCCGGAAAGTTTCACGCCTGGCTGATTGGTGAGATTCACCGTTACGCGATTTCCTACCTTAATCTTTGATAAATCCTTCTCAAAGACGTTCAGATCGCACTCTACAGCCTGGGTATTTCTAATCTTCATCAAAGGAGCCTGCATATCTGCATAGCTACCCAGACTTGCTGTCATCTCACTGACGATTCCGGCAATAGGAGCACGCAAAGGAAAGGCAGTAGTAAACTTACCTTTCGCTACGGCAGCTGTAGAGATACCCATCTGGCTGAGCTGTCTGCCAATACCCAAAAGATTGGCATGAGCCACCTGGTAATCTTTCTGAGCCTGCTGTAAGGTACGCTTCACACCTGCTCCCTGCTTACTGAGCAGAAGTTGGCGCTCCATATCAGCTTTAGCAAGTTCACACTCCTTAGCAGCAGAGTAATACTCACGTTGAAGACTTACCACATCAGTATTTTCAACGGTAGCAACAACCTGTCCTTTATGAACGAGCTGCCCTTCTTTTACAAAAATAGATTTCACGATACCGCCCATCAAAGAGGCAACATCACCCATTGCCTGCGGACGGAGTACAAGCGATCCTTTCGCCTCTATGGTGGCATCCATCTCACGCTCCACAGCCTCACCCATCTTCAAATCAACGGTGCTAACCTGCTTGGCTGTTAACGGAATATGATCAAAATCTACCTCTTCGTGCTCATGTTCCTCGTGTGCATGAGCTTCTGAGCCAGTCTGCTTTCCGAAAAAGGCAAAACCAGCCCAGGCAATTGCCGTAACGGCAACTATTAAAATAATTCTTTTCATGTTGTTTCTTCTATTTTACAATTCTACTTTTTTTATCATTTTATCCTACGATTACACGCAACGGATCTTATAAAAAATCCGTTGGCAAAAGTACACAGAATCCCTTGCAACTCAGTTGGATTTGAATCTTCAAATCGATTTTTGCAACCAAGTGGCAAACTTGTAAAATCATAAAATAGAAGGAGGCCCCCGTCTGCTGTAGCCTGCCGCCAACTCTTCAACGAGAGGAGAAGCAGCCACATGCTGCCATCTCACAGAAATAAGCGAGAGATGAGGGAGGGATAAAAGAGAAGAACAAGACAGGACTACAAACTGATGGCTCTCATCTGCCAGAAACTTGCGGATACCCTTCACCATCTTGGAATTGACGACAAACTGATGCATTTGACGAACGCTACAGTTCTCACGATCTCTATCATTTTCCTGATCATGATGTTCGGTATGTTCATCATTGATGTTGCCATCCTGCTCGCATTGCTCCTGAATCATACAGATACGCCCCATGTGGTGATGATGTGTCATCACCGTAGATAGCAATATACTCAATGTAGCTATCCATAGACCAAATATGTATAATCTTCTTTTTCTCATTCGCAATTTGGCTACAAAAATACAGAATTTTTGTTATATTACCAAGAAAGAGAGATGATTTTATAGCATTTTTTCTAAAAAAAACTAAAAGGCAAGTACCTATACTCCGATGATTGCCGTGTTTTAAGTAAAATTTAGTATCTTTGCAATCAAAATTAGTACATAAATAAAAATGAAAAAGTTTATTGCAGTTTTACAGTTACTCTTAGTAGTAATGTTGGCTCATGCGCAGATGATGAACCCGGTAAAGTTCTCCACCTCGCTCAAGACCAACGGAACCGCTGTAGCGGAAATCGTGTTTAATGGAAAGATCCAACCGGGATGGCATATCTATTCTACAGGTTTGGGCGCAGACGGACCTATTTCAGCCACTTTTAACGTAAACAAGCTTGACGGTGTTGAACTCGTAGGCAAGTTGCAGGCTCGTGGCCATGAAATTTCAAAGTTCGACCCTCTCTTTGAGATGAAGTTACGCTTCTTCGAGGGTAGTGCTACTTTCGTACAGAAAGTGAAGTTTACCAAGCCTAATTATCTTATCGATGCTTATTTAGAGTATGGCGCTTGCAGCGACCAGAATTGTCTCCCTCCTAGCGAGGCAAGTTTCAAGCATAGTGGTAAATCTCCTGCTGTAGATGGCAAGGACGCTGTCAGCCCAGAAGATGCGAAAGCTAACGAAAATACAGCAGATCCAGCAGCTATCGCTAAGGCGAAAGCAGACTCTTTAGCTCAACTTGCCGTAGCAGAGAAAGTTGATAGCACAGCTAATATCGATTCTTCATTCTCCGTAGATGGTGATGATGCTAAGGCTTGGTGGAAACCGGTAGTAAAGGAGCTTCAGGCTTTTGGTGGTAACAATGATATTGCCAACCATTCACTCTTCTATATCTTCATTATTGGTTTTGTTGGAGGTTTGCTCGCTCTTGTGATGCCATGTATCTGGCCTATCATTCCTATGACAGTAAGTTTCTTCCTGAAGCGTGCCAAGAATGACAAGAAGAAGGGTATCCGCGATGCCATCACTTATGGTTTGAGCATTGTCATCATCTATCTGGCACTCGGTCTCACCGTAACAGCCATTGCTGGTCCTAGCACTCTCAATGCGCTCAGTACAAGTGCAGTATTCAATATCATCCTCTTCTTGTTGCTGGCAGTCTTCGCATTCTCATTCTTCGGATGGTTCGAAATCAAGTTGCCAGACAGTTGGGGTAACGCTGTAGATAACAAGGCTTCCAGCACAACTGGACTCATCAGCATCTTCCTGATGGCGTTCACACTCGTACTCGTAAGCTTCTCTTGTACCGCTCCTATCATCGGATTACTCCTGGTACAGACTGTTACATCGGGTGACTGGTTGGCACCAACAATTGGTATGTTTGGTTTTGCCCTTGCTCTCGCCTTGCCATTCACACTCTTTGCACTCTTCCCATCTTGGTTGAAGTCAGCTCCTAAGTCTGGTTCTTGGATGGAGACCATCAAGATTGTTCTTGGTTTCATTGAGCTTGCTTTCTCATTGAAGTTCTTGTCTGTAGCAGATTTGGCTTATGGCTGGCACATTATGGACCGCGAGGTATTCCTCTCACTCTGGATTGTCATCTTCGGTCTGCTCGGTCTCTACCTGATTGGCAAGTTGAAGTTCCAGGTAGATGCCATCGGTGGTGACCTCAACAAGCCAATGCCTGTAGCTTGCATTATGCTTGGTCTGTGCTCTTTGGCATTCTCCGTTTATATGATTCCAGGTCTTTGGGGTGCTCCTTGCAAGGCAGTAAGTGCTTTTGCTCCACCTGTAAATACCCAGGATTTCAACCTGAACACCAAGGTTGTAGAGCCAGCTTATAAGGACTACGAGGAAGGTATGGCTGCAGCGAAGGCAGCAGGCAAGCCTGTACTGATTGACTTTACAGGCTACGGTTGTGTCAACTGCCGTAAGATGGAGGCTTCTGTCTGGACAGACCCAAGTGTTACTGACATCTTGACAAAGGACTACGTACTCATCTCTCTCTATGTAGATGACAAGACCCCATTGCCACAGCCTATGGAGGTGACATTCAATGGCGAGAAGCGTACATTGAGAACCATCGGTGACAAGTGGAGCTACTTGCAGGCAAGCAAGTTTGGTGCTAATGCTCAGCCATTCTACATTCCTGTGGATAATGAAGGAAATCCTCTGAACGCTGCATTCAGCTTCAAGGAGGATGTCAGTGCTTATCTTGACTTCTTGCACAAGGGGCTTGATAACTATCGTAAGTAATAATTAACTTTTCATAAGGCGGGAGTGGCATGTTATTTGCTATTCCCGCTTTTGTATTTTCGTTTAAGCTAAAGCTGCTTTTTCGAAGATTTCAAGAAGATATTAATAATAAAGGTAATTAAAGTATAACACTATAAAAAGAGGCTTTTATGAACAATAAAGAAGTTCCAGTCCTGCTTTTGACAGGCTATCTGGGCAGTGGTAAGACTACCCTGCTCAACAAGATTTTAGCTAATAAGAAGGGTATCAAGTTTGCCGTTATCGTCAACGATATCGGTGAGGTGAATATTGATGCAGCTCTCATAGAAAAAGGTGGCGTGGTAGGTCAGAAGGATGATTCCCTGGTTTCGCTCCAGAATGGATGTATTTGCTGTACCTTGAAGATGGACCTCGTAGAACAGCTCAAGGAGATTGTAGATATGAAGCGTTTCGACTATATTGTAATAGAGGCAAGCGGTATCTGTGAGCCGGCACCTATTGCACAGACCATCTGCTCTATCCCATCCCTGGGTCCTCAGTATATCAAGAACGGCATCTTGCGTCTTGACAGCATCGTAACAGTCGTAGATGCTCTCCGCATGAAGGATGAGTTTGCCAATGGTTCTGACTTGATGAAGCCAAATCTTGATGAGGAGGATCTCGCTTCTCTCGTAATCCAGCAGATGGAATTCTGCAACATCATCCTTCTCAATAAGGCCGCAGATGTAGAGCCTAAGGAGTTGGAGCACCTGAAGCAGATTATCCGCGCTATCCAGCCTAAGGCAGAGATTTTCGAATGTAACTATGGTGATGTAGATCTCGATCTGATTGTCAATACTCACAAGTTTGACTGGCAGACTGTTGCAACATCAGCAGGCTGGATTCAGGAAATCGAATCTGAACGAAACGGAGAAGAGGACCACGATGAAGAAGAGCACGAGCATCACCATCACGATCACGATCACGAGGATCATGAACATGGTCACCATCACCATCATCATCACGACCATGACCACGAAGGTGGCGAGGTTGAGGAATATGGTATCGGAACCTTCGTATATTATCGCCGCAAGGCATTCGACCTGGCTCTCTTCGATGAGTTTGTTGCAAGAAAATGGCCTCGTGACATCGTTCGTGCCAAGGGTATCTGCTATTTCGCAGATGAACCAGACATGTGCTATGTCTTCGAACAGGCAGGTCAGCAGAAAACCGTCAAGCAGGCAGGCCAGTGGCTCGCAACAATGCCAACCGACCAGCTCGCAGAACTTCGCAAGAACAATCCGCAGCTTGAGAAGGAATGGGATGAGGAACTTGGTGACCGCATGATCAAGATTGTATTCATCGGTCAGCACATCAAGGACCAGAAGGATGCGATTATCGCTGAACTTGATAAGACTTTAGCACTCTAATGAAAGTTTTAACATCATGATTGTGCTCCTTTAGTTTATATCTCAGTACAATCATTGTGACATACTACGCCCTGTAAGGTAAAAGCATGAATATGTTTTTGTCCTCACAGGGCGTTATGTTTTACTTGTAAAACTTAAGAGATAATAGCGCATTTTAACTACCGAAAAGACGAAAAAGCTAGAAATTATAGGAAAAATGCGGGTAAAAATGCAGTTTTTTCTTCGTTTGTACTTTTAATTCGTTTTTTTTTGTTAAATTTGCACCCGATTAATAAATAATTAAGTGAATTTACAAAGAAATGAAGACCGATTTTCGACCTGCATATATTAAGGACTTTGAGGCGTGTTGGAACATCATTGACCAGGCTCGTCGCTCTATGATCGCATCAGGACGTCATCAGTGGACTAATGACTATCCTGCTGAGCACGATATAAAAGACGACATCAATAATGGTAATGCATACGTACTTACCGTGGATGGCGAGGTAGCTGTCTATGGCGCAGTAGCACTCAATGGTGAACCACAGTACGATTTTATAGATGGCGACTGGCTTACCACAGGCGATTATTATGTAATACATCGCTTTGCTACGTTGCCTAAATATCAGCGTGAGGGTTTCGCACGTATATTTATTAATAAGGTGAATAGTCTCTGCGAGGTAGAAAAGGTTCCTAGCATCAAGGTAGATACCAATTTCGATAATCTTCCGATGATTAACTTGCTCTCTTCTATGGGCTTCTGCATCTGCGGAAGAATCAACTATGGAAACAGAGGTATGCGCTTTGCTTTCGAAAAGCAAACAATACAACCGCAAATACAATAACGATTTATAGACATTATGGAGGATAAATTAAATAGAATGAGAAGCTTGGTCAATCAACTGAACCAAGCTTCTGATGTTTATTATAACGGCAAAGGTGAAATCCTTACCGATTACGAATGGGATGCCCTATTCGATCAACTCAAGAAGCTGGAAGAGGAAACCGGCGAAATTCTCCCCGATTCCCCTACCAACAAGGTTTCTGAAGATACTATCGCAGGTCAGAAGGAAGAACACGAGTTCGCAGCTCTCTCTCTGGCAAAGACCAAGAAGGTCAGCGACCTCATCAAGTGGGCAGAAAACCGCCCTATATGGATTTCCTGGAAGCTGGATGGCCTCACCTTGGTTGTGACATACGACAATGGCAAGCTAACCAAGGTGGTAACTCGCGGTAATGGTCATATTGGCACCAACATTACACATCTGGCACCAGCCATCAGTGGTATTCCGCAGTCTATCACGGAAAAGGGTCATCTCGTGATTCGTGGCGAGGCTGTCATTTCCTATGCCGACTTCGAGCAGTTTATCATCGAAAGCGAAGGTGATTATGCCAATCCCCGCAATCTTGCATCCGGCTCTCTTTCTTTGAAAGATGTAGAAGAAGTAAAGCAGCGTCACATCCAATGGATTCCTTTCACCCTGGTTTATTGCGAACAGGAAATCACATCATGGGGCAAAAGAATGCAGTGGCTGGAAGAACTGGGTTTTCATCCGGTAGAGCGTCAGAGAATAGAGCAGCCAACTACCGAAAACATTCAACAGGAAATTGATGCATTTACAGCTAAGGTAACCAATAAAAAGAATCCTTTCCCTGTAGATGGTCTCGTCATCTGCTACGATGACACCTCCTATGCTGCAACGGGTTCCGTAACAGGTCATCATGCAACACGAGCAGGTTACGCCTTCAAATGGCAGGATGAACACGCTGATACCGTACTCGACCACATCGAATGGTCGTGTGCTGCCAATACAATCACTCCAGTGGCTGTCTTCAAATCTGTAGAACTGGAGGGAACCACTGTTCAGCGAGCCTCTCTCTGCAACGTGAGTGAATGCGAACGTTTGGGAATCGGGGGTAAGGGAACTCGACTGCAGGTTATCAAGGCTAACAAGATAATTCCGAAGGTAATCAACGTAACAGAATCACTTGGTGTCTTTGAAATTCCTAAAGAGTGTCCTGTCTGTCATGCTGAAGCCATCGTTAGAGAAAGCGAAAGCGGTACGAAGACTCTGCATTGCACCAACCCCCACTGTGCAGCCAAGCAGATTAAGAAGTTTGCCAGATTCGTGAGCAAGGAAGGCCTGAACATAGAAGGAATCTCAGAACAGACCATCTGGAAGCTGGTGAACGAAGGACTGATTAGCGAATACGCCGACTTCTATCATCTCAATGACCATGCCTACGAAATAGCAGCCTGGGATGGTTTTGGCAAGAAGAGCGTTGCCAACATGCTGGAGAGCGTAAGAAAGAGTAAACAGACAGATGGTCGCCATCTGCTCTATGCCCTCAACATCCCTCTCTGCGGAGGCGATGTAGCCAAAAAACTCATCGGGCGCTATCCAGTAAAAGAACTGATAGAGACCGCCCGTCTCTGCATGTTTGACGATGAGTTTGCCAGCATCGACGGCATCGGACCGGAAAAGAGCGCCAAGTTCATTGGCTGGTTCAAGGACGATACAAACTTCGCTCATGTACAGAATCTGATGAAGGAGCTGGAAATCGTAGAGCAGGAACCGGTGGAGAAAGGAAGCGCCTGCGACGGCTTGACCTTTGTTGTAACCGGCGATGTTCATCATTACAAAAACCGCAACGAACTGAAGGCTTACATTGAAAGCCAAGGTGGCAAGGTGACGGGAAGCGTAAGCAAGAGCACCAACTTCCTTATCAACAACGATGCAACCTCCCAAAGTTCCAAGAACAAGAAAGCGCATGAACTCAATATTCCTATCATTACAGAAGATGAGTTCGTAGAGAAATTCGGATAAAAAAGAAATCCCTCAGACTTGACATGAAGCCTGAGGGATTTCTTTTTATATAGTGATTCCAGAGAATTAGTGTGTTCCGCAATATTGTCCCATAAAGAGGATACCGCCACTCTGGCGATCCTGAATCATATAGACAAATGGACGGTCAGCGATGAACTCCACATTTTTCACCTCTACAGGTGCCATGGCAGTCAGCATCACGGCAGCTGTTACAGCAGCAGCCTTTGTTCCCTGCTCATTCACCTCTATCTTTGCTTTCTGAAGCATCTTGCTTACAAAGAAATTGCCGTCAGCAAAATGACTGAAGTTCGCCTTGCCTGCCACAAACATAGAAGGAGCACCCAAATCACTGATGATAGCATTCAGGGGCAGTTCCTGTTCGATGGAAAACTTAGGCAACTTGAGATTCACCATACAGTTTTCCATATTCTGCGAAATCTGATTCAGCTTCTCTTCGTCCAAACCTTTCATCATTTCCTGGATATTCTTGCCCTCATTTGGCAGAAGTACCAGCATGCGATAGCTACCATTGCCATAAGGAAGATCTACAGCCTTGAAATCCTTGTTCTCTGCATAGAAGAGCTTCTTCACCTGATGCATCATCTCTACTTTCTGAATATCACGTGTATAGCCGCGGAAGTTCTCCAGCTTAGTGTCTTTGACATTGAACTTGTTCTGCCATGTTCCCTTGAAATAGATGGCATTCATCAAATACGATACTGCATCGGCTGAAACCTGATCAATGATACGGGGAATCATGCCATTGGTCTTTTCCTTGCACCAACCATTGATACGGTCGGTAGTCTTGGAAGAAGTGAAGTCAAGACTTTCGATACCAGCCAAATAACTATCGCTCACTTTCTGACAGAAATCCTTGTTGAGCTGGAAGTTCTTGTTTACGGCAATGTAATTAGCTATATTCACGGTTGTCTGCTTATCCTGCTTGTTAGCAGTAAGAAGCATAGCCTTATAAAGCTCATTCAGATCGCTGACAGAAACTCCTTCGCAACCGATAGCCTTCAGTATCTCCTGTTGCGTGATTCCATCTGCACCATTTGCCAGCATTCCCATCAGATAAGATACGCTCATAGGTGAAATCACCTTAGATTCCATATCAGTAACCTTATTGAAGAGACGAAGTGCAAATGCATTATTCTTCTTCACTATATCCTGCTGGGCGTCAGAAAGAACAAGATAGCTATTATCCAAATCCTCTTCATTCTTACCCATTTCGCTGCTCTTGCCTGCATTAGAATCACCGTTTATCTTCTTGCTGCTAGCACAAGAAGTCATAGCCATTGCAGCCATCATCATCAGAGCTGCCATAGTTATCTTACTTTCATTTCTCTTTTTCATACTTTCATTTCTCTTTTTCATAATCTTTTAATTTTGTTGATAATCTGTCTATGAAATGCAAGTTGCTGCGATTCCTTGCATCGAAATGCTAAAAATTAAGACTCGTTAACTGCCTGCTTACCTGGCATCACACGCAAATGATATCTGTTACCATCAAAGTCAACACGCATCAGACTCTGAGGTTTGGTTATCTTGGCTAACTCAAGGGCCACATGCCCCATCGTTCTGCGAAGATTCAGTTCGATACAAGGTACCAGCTCTAACTGATCATCCTTTGCAGCAATCATCATATCTACTCCAAATGGCCCATTATAGTTTTCCTTTAATGCAGGTTCAACTATATCTATAATTTTCTGTCTTGCAGAGAGAAGCGCATCTTCACTGATGTATTTCTTCACCATTTCAACCTTCTCTTCTTCAGAGCAGAGCAAGTTGCCGGTATAGGCATTTTTGACGGTATCGAAGAGCGAGAGTCCCAGATAGTGTACCTTGCCGTCACGCATCTCGAATTCCATTCCGAAATCTTTCACCTTATTATAATATGGCTCTACGGTAACACCACCCTGACGGAAGATGATGTTGCTTACCCAGCGTTGGAAAGCCGGATATTCGCCGTTTGTTCGGAACTCATCGGCAGAAACATATTTCACGCCTCTTCCACTGCTGCTCCAGGGAGCCTTGACCACAGCCTTGCCCCACTTCATTACGCATTCCTTAACCAGAGCAAAGTTGTCTGCATATACTACGTCCTGCTGCAGATGTTCAGCGGCCCATTGGCGGCTGCTTATCGCGCGTACCTTATCTAATACCTCATCAGTAGGCAGCATGATCTCTGGCAAACCGATACGTTCCAGTTCGCCTTTCAGACTCAAGTCCCATCCCCACGGATGCACGCAGTCTATAAACTCCGTCTTAAGCAGATGCTCAAGCTGAAGCTTGGTGATAAACTCAACTTTTTCCAACAGGTGCTCTCCAAAATGGCGCACCTTATCGCGTGCATTGTCAATGTCGTCAACAAGCACCAAGTCACCCTGATCTGCCCACAAGGCAGGAATAAATGCAAGGTCGCTTCGCAACTGTCTTCCTGCATGAGGAGCGGTAAACTGTCGCAAATGAGCGGCCAATGCCAAATCGTGTTCTGGATTGAAGATATGTAGTTTCATACTGCAAAGATACAAATTATTGAGATAAAAACGGCAAAATAGGGTAAGTTTTACTTAGAAAAGTGCTAAATAATGAAAAAAATGTTAGATTTTGCTATCTAGAGTTTGCAAATTTAAAATATATTATTACCTTTGCATCGTAAAAAACAAATATGAATCAATATTAAACGCATGGAAGAAGCATTCTTCAGAACACATACATACCTAGTTGAGCATACAGACGCTCCAGTCAGACGAACCTTGATGGATGAGATTGACTGGAATGACCGTATGATAGGTATCAAAGGCACTAGAGGCGTAGGCAAATCTACCTTTCTCCTCCAGTATGCCAAAGAACACTTTGGACCTTATGATCGCAAGTGCTTATATGTGAATATGAACAACTTCTATTTCCAGAGCAGAGGTATTGCCGATTTTGCAGGTGACTTTGTGAATCAAGGTGGACGAACACTCCTGATAGATCAGGTGTTCAAACAGCAGGACTGGAGCAATGAGCTCCGCAAATGCTACGATTTGTATCCTGAGTTGAAAATTGTGTTTACCGGTTCGAGCGTGATGCGCTTGAAGGAAGAAAACCCTGAGCTCAATGGTATTGTGAAGAGTTACAATCTCCGCGGTTTCTCGTTCAGAGAATATATCAATCTGAAGACGGGCAACGATTTCCAGCCATACGAACTCGATGACATTCTGCGCAATCATGAGCACATCATCAAGCAGATCCTTCCCAAGGTGAGTCCGATGAAATACTTCAATGATTATCTGCATCACGGCTTCTACCCATTCTTCTTGGAACAGCGTAACTTCACAGAGAATCTACTAAAGACAATGAACATGATGACCGAGGTTGACATCCTCCTCATCAAGCAGATAGAACTGAAGTATCTGCCAAAAATAAAACGCCTGTTCTACGAGTTGGCTGTGGAAGGCGCCAAGGCTCCCAACGTGAGTCAGCTGGCCGAAAGCATCAATACAAGTAGGGCAACCGTGATGAACTACATTAAGTATCTGGCCGATTCCAGACTCATCAATATGATCTATCCGGAGGGGCAGGATTTTCCGAAGAAACCATCTAAGGTGATGATGCATAATCCGAACCTAATGTACGCTATCTATCCTATACAGATTGACAAGCAGGAAGTGATGGAAACATTCTTCGTTAATTCACTTTGGAAAGACCACAAAGTTCATCAGGGCGGTAAAGACCACTATTATACAGTGGATGGCAACAAGAAATTCAGAATCTGTGATGCACAAACTCCCAACAAGATGCGTAGTAATCCAGATACCATCTATGCCCGTTACAATACTGAGGTAGGTAAGGACAACAAGATACCTTTGTGGCTCTTGGGATTCCTATATTAACGAAATTTCGAAAGAAGAATTAAATACAAAACATTTTTAATATTTTATCTAAAAGTAAAATGGCTAAAGAGAAAAAATTTATCACTTGTGATGGTAACACAGCTGCCGCACACGTAAGCTACATGTTTACTGAGGTTGCTGCTATCTACCCTATTACTCCATCATCACCAATGGCGGAGCATGTAGATGAATGGGCTGCCAAAGGTCGTAAGAACCTTTTCGGTCAGCGAGTTTCTATCCAGGAAATGGAGTCTGAGGCTGGTGCTGCAGGTGCAGTTCACGGTTCTCTCCAGGCTGGTGCCTTGACTTCAACTTACACTGCTTCTCAGGGTTTGTTGTTGATGATTCCTAACATGTACAAGATTGCTGGTGAGTTGCTTCCTTGCGTGTTCAACGTATCAGCTCGTACATTGGCTTCTCACTCACTTTGTATCTTCGGTGACCACCAGGACGTAATGGCTTGCCGCCAGACTGGCTTCGCTATGTTCTGCTCAGGTTCTGTTCAGGAGGTTATGGACCTCTCTGCAGTTCCTCACTTGGCTACATTGGAGACAAAGGTTCCTTTCATTAACTTCTTCGACGGTTTCCGTACTTCTCACGAGTACCACAAGATCGAGGAGATGGATATGGAAGACATCCGTCCATTGGTTAAGGAAGAGTTCATCGAGGACTTCCGTAACCGTGCTTTGACTCCTGAGCGTCCTGTTACTCGCGGTACCGCTGAGAACCCAGAGACATTCTTCACTCACCGTGAGGCTTGCAACCCTTACTACGACGCAATCCCTGAGGTAGTAGAGAAGTACTGCCAGGAGATGACTAAGATCACTGGTCGTGAGTACCACCTCTTCAACTACTATGGTGCTGAGGATGCTGAGAACATCATCATCCTGATGGGTTCTGCTACAGAGCCAGCTCGCGAGGCTATCGACTACTTGAACAAGCAGGGCAAGAAGGTTGGTATGGTTGCAGTTCACCTGTATCGTCCATTCTCTGTTGACTTCCTGAAGAAGGCTATCCCAGCTACAGTTAAGCGTATCGCTGTTCTCGACCGTACTAAGGAGCCAGGTGCAGAGGGTGAGCCATTGTACCTCGACGTTAAGTCAGCTCTCTACGACGACGAGCGCAAGCCATTGATCGTTGGCGGTCGCTACGGTCTCGGTTCTTCTGATACAACTCCAGCTAAGATTGTTGCTGTATTCAAGAACCTCGAGTTGCCACAGCCAAAGAACCACTTCACTGTAGGTATCGTTGATGACGTTACATTCACTTCTCTCCCAGAAGAGGAGGAGATTCCAATGGGTGGCGACGACTTGTTCGAGGCTAAGTTCTACGGTTTGGGTGCTGACGGTACTGTTGGTGCTAACAAGAACTCAGTTCAGATTATCGGTAACAATACTAACAAGTATTGCCAGGCATACTTCTCTTACGACTCTAAGAAGTCTGGTGGTTTCACCTGCTCTCACTTGCGTTTCGGCGACAGCCCTATCCACAGCGCATACCAGGTAAATACTCCTAACTTCGTAGCTTGCCACGTACAGGCTTACCTCCACATGTACGATGTAACACGTGGTTTGCGTAAGAACGGTTTCTTCCTGTTGAACACTATCTTCGACGGCGAGGAGTTGGTTAACTTCATCCCTAACAAGGTAAAGCGTTACTTCGCTCAGAACAACATCACTGTTTACTATATCAACGCAACCAAGATTGCTCAGGAGATTGGTCTCGGTAACCGTACCAACACCATCCTCCAGTCTGCATTCTTCCGTATCACAGAGGTTATTCCTTTGGATCTCGCTGTAGAGCAGATGAAGGCATTCATCGTTAAGTCTTACTCTAAGAAGGGTCAGGACGTTGTTGACAAGAACTTCGGCGCTGTTGACCGTGGTGGTGAGTACAAGCAGTTGGCAGTAGATCCAGCTTGGGCTAACCTCGCAGACGATGAGGCTAAGGAGGATAACGCTCCAGCATTCGTTAAGGAGCTCGTTCGTCCTATCAACGGCCAGGCAGGTGACCTCTTGAAGGTTTCTGACTTCGTTAAGCACGATACAGTTGACGGTACATGGCAGAACGGTACTTCAGCATTCGAGAAGCGTGGTGTTGAGGCATTCGTACCAGTATGGAACGTAGAGAACTGTATCCAGTGTAACAAGTGTTCATTCGTTTGTCCTCACGCAGCTATCCGTCCATTCGTATTGACAGATGAGGAGCTCGCAGGCATCGAGGGTCTCGAGACTCAGGATGTAAAGGCACCTAAGGCTTTGGCTGGTATGCACTTCCGCATCGAGACATCAGTACTCGACTGTCTGGGTTGTGGTAACTGTGCTGACGTCTGCCCAGGCAAGAAGGGTGAGAAGGCGTTGACAATGGTTCCATTCAACGTTGACGCAGAGGATATGGTTAAGGAGGCTGCTAACTGGGAGTACCTCGTACACAAGGTAGCTTCTAAGCAGGATCTCGTTGACATCAAGCAGAGCCCTAAGAACTCTCAGTTCGCTCAGCCATTGTTCGAGTTCTCTGGTGCTTGCTCTGGTTGTGGTGAGACTCCATACGTTAAGTTGATTTCTCAGCTCTTCGGTGATCGTCAGATGATCGCTAACGCTACTGGTTGTTCTTCAATCTACTCAGCTTCTATCCCATCTACTCCATATACAAAGAACGCTAAGGGTCAGGGTCCTGCATTCGACAACTCTTTGTTCGAGGACTTCTGCGAGTTCGGTCTCGGTATGGTAATGGGTAACAAGAAGATGAAGGAGCGTATCGCTCACTTGCTCGAGGAGGCTAAGGCTAACGAGCATGTTCCTGCTGAGTTCGTAGCTGCTGCTGACAAGTGGATGGCTAACATGAACGATTCTGAGGGTTCTAAGGAGGCTGCTGCAGAGTTGAAGCCTCTCATCGCTGCCGGCGCTGAGAAGGGTTGCCCTATCTGCAAGGAGCTCAAGACTTTGGATCACTACCTCGTTAAGCGTTCACAGTGGATCATCGGTGGTGACGGTGCTTCTTATGATATCGGTTACGGTGGTCTCGACCACGTATTGGCTTCTGGTGAGGATGTTAACATCTTGGTACTCGATACTGAGGTTTACTCTAACACTGGTGGTCAGTCTTCTAAGTCAACACCTCTCGGTGCTATCGCACAGTTTGCTGCTCAGGGTAAGCGTATCCGTAAGAAGGATCTCGGTTTGATGCAGACTACATACGGTTACATCTACGTAGCTCAGGTAGCTATGGGTGCTGACAATGCTCAGACATTGAAGGCTATCCGCGAGGCTGAGGCTTATCCAGGTCCATCACTCATCATCGCTTACGCACCATGTATCAACCACGGTTTGAAGCGTAAGGGCGGTATGGGTCGTTCACAGCACGAGGAAGAGTTGGCTGTTGAGTGCGGTTACTGGCACTTGTGGCGTTACAACCCACTGTTGGCTGATGAGGGTAAGAACCCATTCACACTCGACTCTAAGGCTCCAAACTGGGAGAACTTCCGCGACTTCCTGCTCGGTGAGGTTCGTTACCTCTCTGTACAGAAGGCATTCCCTAAGGAGGCTGATGAGCTCTTCTCTCAGGCAGAGAAGATGGCTAAGCTCCGCTACCAGACTTACGTTCGTAAGAGCCAGGAGGACTGGAGCGAGCAGATCTAATCTCAAAATATGATTCAGATTCTAACATAATGGGCCTTGGTTGCTATTTTGGCAACCAAGGCTTTTTATTTCCCCTTTTTCGTTTATTCCCCCCACTCCGCCTTTACATTGAAGCAAGGGCAATCTTTGGCGGCAAACTCATTGTGGCCATGAACCGTCGCCTCGGGATATTCCTCCTTCAGCTGCTCTATCAGCGCTTTCAGCGCCGCCTTCTGCTGTGGTGTTCGGGTATCCTTCGGCTTGCCATCCTTGGAAAGGCCGCCGATGTAGCATACTCCGATGCTCACGGTGTTGTGACCCTTGCAGTGGGCGCCCACCTCTTCTACTGATCTGCCCACATGGATGCTTCCGTCACGGTAAATCACGAAATGATAACCGATGCAGAAAAAGCCACGCTCACGATGCCAACGGTCGATGTCGGCTACGGTGTAGTCGCAACCTTCTCGGGTCGCACTACAATGAATGATGATTTCCTTGATCTTGCGCATCATATATACTATTTAAAATGATTTTACGAAAAACAAAAACTAAATCTCTGTGGGGATTTCATCAGTCCCCAAATCGATGATACTCAAACTGACACCCTCATAAGTCTTTACCCCCTTCTTCAATCGCTCATAAAGACGGTCGAAGTGTTCACGGGAATGAATCACGAGTCCGGTAGCCACTGCCTTGCCCAGGATGATGCAGCTCTTTTTCAAAGTCAGCGGACCATTGCCCGGCATGAGATAAGGAGAACGGGAAACGTCTGTCGGAATATGTGCTCCCTTCTTCAGAATGATCGGCATTTTCTTGCTCAGCTGATTTTTCTTTCCGCTCTTCTTTTCATCCTTGTTCATGACGACGGAAAGCAGGGCTATCTTATACTCACCAGCAGGCAATAAACGCTCAGGATGCTCTAGAGTGTTACAAACCTTTACACCTTTTATAACTAATGTGCCATCTACCCCCCAACGGGAAAAACGACGGCGATAAATGATGATATTCATAGAAACTGATAATATTTAAATTGAATTCGATGATAGGGTCATCAAGGATTTCATTTGATTGAAAATCCTTAATGACCGAAAATGACCGTGACCGTTAATGACCGGATTTAGATGCTGGGCGAAACCTTCTGGTAGCGCATATCAGGCAGAACGCCTATCAATCCCTGCCGTTTCCAGTTTTTCAGCATCTGTCTTACCACCTCACGAGTAACGTTAGCCCCCTTCACGGCTATGCTTTGCTGCAATGCCTGTTCAAAGGAGAAGGTAACATCCAGGCGCTCGAAGATGGAATCATTTCTGCCACGGCGGGTACGGTCGTAAGCCGACTGACCGCAATAGCTCTTCGACGAGAAAGCATCCTCGATGCGGCTACGGAAGAAATAGAGTGCATTGTCCAGCTGATAATCAGCGAGGATGTTGAAGGCTGCAAGCATGGTAGGTGTCTGCGTCTTGACGATCATTTCCTTCCATAACAGCGGATTCTGCTTCAACAGCTTCTCTGCACCCTGAAAACCATGCTTCTGAACGAGTGTCTCTGCTACCTTGCAAAGCATGATGCAGGTCATCATTCTCATCGTAGTAGGACAGATACGGAAACGCTGACGGGCTTTCACCTTGTCATCATTCTTCATAGTCTCCAGTCGTATCTGTTCCAGCCACTCCCTACCCTTGGCTTCCAGCTTCGGCAGTTCCACCTCACCCTCCATCAGAGGCAACAGATGAGCAATCTGATGAATATGCTCGCATTGCGAATCAGTAAGCACAAAAAGATTATCCGTAAGAGGAGTAAAGGTATTATCCGGAGTGCGAGCCACTACGATACGACTCTGAAAACCATCCGTATAATTGTTCACAACACGATAAAGCGCATCAGGAGTGCCACACATCACCACATTCCATAACAGTCTGTCTATATGGACGTTCACGGCTTCTGCACTTCTTGCTTCACGCTCGTAACTCGTACCATCATACGCCTGTCGGAGCATTACGGAGAAGTCACTCATCGCCGATTTCCACTTCTGCGCCACGGTGTCAGCTTCCGGGGTAAACGAGAAGGCGTGCTTGCCCTCGGTGTTAGCCAGACGCTCGGCAAGGTTAGCCACGGTGTTGTTCAGCGTCAGACATCTTACGGGCAGCTTAGGCTCTTCAGGCTGTTCCTTCTTGTTCTTAGCCGCACGCTTCTTGGCTCGCCATTCATCCTCCTGCTGCTGATACATTTTGTCCATCTGTTTCACTTCCGAAGTCCATGCATCAACCACGGGGTCGATACTTCCCTTACCAGAGGCGAAATCACCGGCAATGTAAGAGATGAGGTTCAGCGAGTTCATCTTACCGTGCACAGCCACCTTTACTCCTGTAGCCAACATTCCGATGGCTGGACAGATGGCGGTAATTACGGGCATTGCCAGGGGTGGTCCTACGGCATTGATAGAATCACGCACACCCAGCGGCATCTTAGGCAGAGCATTGAAATAGAACATTTCGTCCTTGGCATTAGCCTCGTCCAGCGCATTCACCAGAGCCTCGCTTTCTGCATCAGCAGTAGCATTCGAAGCGCCCTGTTTCAGTTTTTCCTGTCGCAGAGCGGCAAGCACATCCTTCAGTCGCTTAGGCATTTGCGTGATTTTCTCGTTCAAAGCCGAGTTGATGCAAGCCATCTTCTCCTGCTCGGGGAAGCCATCGTAACAGGGGATGATCTGAGCCATCAGATTGCGGTCGAAGCCGCAGATGTGGCGCAGGTTCACAGCAAGCTCGAAGGTCAGCGTGTTGCGGTTGGAGCGAACTGGCTCGTGCCCATCATTATACATCTGCCACCACTTCGAGATGATTTCGGAATACGGGATTCCGAGGTAATCATTGCTGGCGGATGAAGAAGAAGAGGATGATGAAGGAGAAGAGGATGATGAAGGAGAAGAGGATGAAGCGGAAGCAGGCTGAGCCTGATTCTTAGAAGGATTCTGAGGATTCTGAGCGGCTTGACCCTTTTGAGAATTCTTCTGATTCTGCAGATTCTGATTCTTCTGATTTTCAAGAGATTTCTGATACTCTTGATTCCCAAGATTTTTCTGAGAATCCAAAGTCTTCTCTTCCTCATTCTCCAACCAAGGCTTGTAATGCTTGTTCGCCTTGTGCGCCCCTGGCGGAAGCTCTTCCTGCCCATACTTCTCTCGCTCTTCCAGCACCTTACCTTCAGCTGCCACGGCAACCTCATCATAATCATCCTTGAAGAGTTCGGGAGACAAGTAAAGCAAATCGCCAGCATCAGCCGAAGTCGTGAAATACACTCGGTTAATATCGTGAGCCGAAGTATCCATCTCGCACTCCAGCATCTTGGCGATTCTAACCTGGTTTTCGAGGATCGTCTTGCCCATTTCTCGCTTGCAAACCGCATGACCGCCTTGTCTTGCGCTCCTCTCTAACATCAGCAGGCCATATTTCTCAGGTTCCTGCAGCATCAGCTTGGCTGCTTTCTCAAAATCCTGCTTATCGTCCAAATCGAAGCCGAAAGCCCGGCTTGGCAACTTTGTGCCCTTCACCACACCCTGGGGATAATGCCCAGAGTAGTTAAACTGCACCAGTCTTCGCTTCGCCCCATCGTTTCCTTCACGAGCCAGTCGCAGATTTGCCTTCTGTTCATAGCTTCCACGAATCAACTTATACTCCTCTTGCGAGGTGATGGAGCGGGCCACCTTGCGCCCGTTCTCCACCCTAATTAAATAGCAACTCATCTATCTTCTATCGCTTCAACTGATATTCTACCAAAGCATCCGCAGCCTCTTCAGCCTCCTTCACCAGAGCGCTACCGATGTTGATTTCTTCATCACAGAACACCTTCAAGGTGAGCTGGATAGCTCCATCCTTGGTCTTGCTCAATCGTCCGTGAGCCAGCTTTCTGATCAGTTCTGACTGCGAACGGACTCGTGGTTTACTCACGAAATCAAAAGTGCCATCCGTCAACTGCTGGGCAACGCCCTGCGAACGGAATCCCGGCACCTTCTCTCCCCCTCCATGCTCATTAGGAGCAAAGAGGAAACACTTGCTCTCATCATAGAAAGCCATACCACCCAGCTGCACATGCTGGCTACCATTATTCACCTGCTGGCCGTTAACCTGCTGATTATTAACCTGCTGATTGTTTACTTTTTTCTTCATATTCTGAATTGTTTTGCGAGAAGAAACGTGTGGAATTTTGCGCGCTTTACCATGGAAGATCCTCCGCAGTCCCAACTCAGTTAATAATTAAAACTTCTGTTTATCCCTTTAACTTTTCAATATCCGTAACGAGGATATCCTGATAAACCTGCCCATTATATTCACGGGCGGTGAAACGGAGCGTAACCGCAACCAGCGCTCCGGGAGCAAACTTGCACTGAGCCATATTGCCGAGCATTGCCGCAGCATACTGGTTCTCGTACTTGCCACCCATCTCCTGCAACACGATATTGCACTTCATCATCTGGCCGTTCTCACTCTTCTGACTCTGTACAGCGAAAGCCTCGCCCTGCTGCACCACTCTCATAATCTTACTGTTCATAATAAAACAACTGCAAGACCTAGCCTTCCTTTCAAGGCTTATTAGTTCCAACTCCGATCTTGCTGAAAGCTGGTGCAAAGATAGCAAGTCTTTCCATCCACCGGAATACTTGGTGAAAGGATGCCCCCTCATCTTTTCACCACTTTTCTTTTCGAGCCTATTTCCTGGCTGTATTCTGCCTGCTTCAGCCTTTCATCCCAAGCCTATTTCAACTCAGCTTCAAGGATGTTTTTCATCACGATGAGCAGGCTGCCGGCTCCGATGCCCCCATTGGCCATTCGTCTGTCATATTCCTTATCCAACAAATCGAAGAAAAGTTTCAGATAGAAACGTTCCGTTGCTTTCTTCAGTTCCTTCCCGTCTCTGATACTTCTCAGAGTTGGATAGTTTACGCCCTCATTGAGCTTCACCAGCTGGCTATGCGTATAGCCCAGTTCCACTACGGCAGCATAGGCAATGCCCAGCGCCGTTTTCTCATGCTTCTTATTATCTGCCATGATTCCTGATCGGTTTGCGAGAGAAGCCGTGGATTACCGATGGCCATCTTCAATCACATTGTGAGGTTCCTCGCCTCCGCTCAGGTTGATACTATTAATAGGTACTATAAGAATAGATACCATTAAAATGAAAACACTCGGAAATGAGAGTTTGAATCTCAAATCCGAATGCAAAGATATGGATATTAGTTAGTAGATAAAAATACAGAATCAAGATATAAGAAGGTTAATTGTTATCAGCAACTTATCCACTGATAATCAGACAGAAAGAGGGCGCTGACAGAAAATATTCTATCAACGCCCTCTTTATCTTTATCTGCAACAGATAGTCCTTATCTGATTGCGGACAAAATGGATTGCTTAATTTTAGCATGCATTTCCTTAGTCAGAGAAGTATTGCTTGATCCAAAATCTGCATGATTGGCAATATAGGCTCTTACATTCACCCCAATTGCATTGCTGATTGTCTGGATACTTCCCTCCAGCACAACATTCTCTCCGTAAGGTATAGTATGCAGTATGCCCAGCACATTTGCTACCAGTTTCAGATTATAGCCCCATTTATTTCCCCGTGGTTGTTTCTCGTTTAACAAGAGTGGTATTTCTTGCTCAGCGCAGATATTCCTCCAAATGTTACGGTAAACGTCCCAGTCTATCTTTAGAAAAGGTCTGATACCCAATGTAAGATTTTCTATTTCATTCACCCATTTCTCCACTTGAGCTTTAGCCTCCTTATCCATCAATTCCAGGGGAGTCTTAACGTTCATATAGTCAGTAACAGGTAAAATTATCTTGTTTCCTTCGTTATCGTAACGATGACTTTTGAATGCGCTTATTAATTTTTCAGAGAAAGGCTTAATATCACGATTCATCAGAAGACGAGCCAGGACTTTACATACGGCCCGGTTAGGATTACGATCGGCAGCATCATCTTCTTCATCAGGAACAGCATCACACATTTGGGTAAAGAGTACCGTAAGGATGGTGGCAACGGTGTACTTCGACTGATGCCGCTTCATGAGATCTCCATACAGAAACTCAACATCATTATCACGATGATCCTTGATTTCCGACAGTCTCTGGCGAACCATTTCTGTTTCGCTCCACACTTCCACGGCATTCAACCCATGCAACTGCTGCTCTAGAATACAGAGAAGCCTTGTCCAGGTGCGAAACAAATCATCACCCCGATAACGCCTACGTAGATTTTCCAGTTTCTGTTCTGAAAAACGTTCAAATGGTTCCATCTATTTACCAGCTTAATGGGAGAATACATTTGGAATATTTTTCATGAACAACTTCACCTGATCCATGGCAGATTTATCCATACCGGGAAGCGTCTGAGTACCATCTACCAATTGATTGAACACCTCAGAATCAAGCTCCTGCACCACGAATTGGTCTTTGCCGCAGAATAAAGCCTTGCGTTTATTGCCTTTAGGAAACATTTCAATAAATACGCCAGCCCCAGATGCCCCCTCTACAAGCGCCGTTTGACGTTTATTATCGGGATCAATTGATACCGTGCCACCCTCGTTTGCACCGAACGAAAAATCAAGATCACTATCCCAATCCTCGCGAACCGTTGTAAGGTATTTATCCATAGCCTTGGTAAGTCGGTCGAGGTTGAGATGAGGAAAATGAAATTTCACCTTACAGAATCCTTCAGGATGATCATGCACCGTAGTCCAGAAAGCGTTTGTAGAATAAACTGCAGAAAGCTTCACCTTCAGCAGCTTATCTTTCAAGTACTTGCAGATGGAAGCTTCAAGGATGTTGGCCACGGCTTTCGTATGGCTGAAAGCCTTTGACTTGCGCTCTATGGCGATACGCTGGATACCTGGGCGATTGTCAATGATGACCAGACAGTTTCTATAATCAGCATACTTTTTCGACATCAGACGCTCGTCGGTGATGGTCACATCAGTAACATTTGCCACACGCATCACATAGACGTTATCTTGAGGTTTCACTATCTGCTTGTGCCAGAAAAGCTTCTTTCTGGCATTCTCAAACTGAAATGGTTTCTCAAAATCAGCCAGCAAAAGCTCTTCAAGCAATTGCTGGCGTTTTTCAAACGATTCTTTTACATCCACATTTACCCAGCCGGGAAACTCAAGCTGATATTCAGGGTTAGGTTCTATAATGCGTAAGAAATTGTAGTTGTAAATTACAAAACTAGACATAGACTTTAAATATTTCTTTTATATTGATATATAAGTTTGCTAACGGTAGTGTCCGTAAAAGACCTAGCCGAGATAGGCTATTCTATACTCCCTGCCTGATTTCTCCTGCAATCTCTTTTACTTTAGCTTGAATGAGTTCACTTCCTTCAAAATTCCCCTCATCCAAAACTTCTCCCAGAGCCTTGAGCATGCGAATGTAAAAGCCTTTATCACCAGTAAGATGCAACCAAAAATCTGCTCCACACCATACTCGATATTGTGCATCCAGAGTCATTAAGGGCATGGCCATATACTCATACTTGCCAAACAAAACTCCTACTACGATATCATCAAACTGAACATCCAGATCTGGCTGGGTCATAATGTGCTTAAACTGTTTGAGGGTTGGGATAATATCATCGTCGTCATCCGAGGTGCCTGGTCCTGCCATACACTGACAGTATTTATGGCGACCATCAATAGCATCAATAAATTCAAAATCAATACCATCAAAGCGTGACGCTCCTAATGTAAAATCCTGAAACAGGGAAACCAGTGTCTGAATTTTATTATCGGCAGAGAAATTAAATACTCTATTGAAAACTTCTGGATAGACTATAGCCTTGGCTAATTCCACGAACTGAGAGTCTTCCTTAGTCGAGGTAGAAAGATAATTGATGAAATAAGGATCAAAATCCAAACTATCCAGAGGAAGTTTACTCAGACAATCAAAATAGCTAAGTTTGATAATAGAGCGGAAATATTGCTTTCCACTCTCTATAATGGCCTGTTTTTGCTGTTCTGTCATCTCTGTATATTTTAATATGTTTTATTTTTCTGCGCACTATGCACAGAATTCGCCCCCAAAGTTACAAAATAATTGCGAAAAAAAAGACATTATCATATAGATTAACACAAAATAATGAGAAATACATTCAAAGCCACGAAAATAAAGGGAATTTTTATCGCCTTTTTCAAAGGCTCAAAAACATCGATTATTATACACTACACAATAGTCGTATATCTTACTCATTTTCTGCACTTTACAAAATACACTTATATTATCTTTGTCATGAAAGATTGCATTATCTGCACAAAAGACGACAAGAGAGAAAGAAATGTGTTTTCGCTAAATTATTAGCAGATATGACCCTCAGAGCACTAAAAAAATGCCTTAGATGGCATTTTTCAAACCCTAAGAAGGGCAAAACAAAGATGTGAAAGGCGAAATAGGAAAGAAGAAATTAAGGTAACAAGCAAACATTTTTACGGATTAGGTTAGCTTTTCAGATATGTAAGAACACGTTTTTCTAAAAAAAGAAAGACTAAGAACCAGGGGATATTCTCATACTCCACATTGCAGAATACAATTCGTACAGCAATTGATATCAAGTTATATATCAACATTTTACACCTTATTATCGAAAGTAAAAGATTCACTTATTCCGCATCCCGAAATCCGGTCATTAACGACCGGTCATTATCGGTCATTAAGGTTTTCGGGGCGGCGAAAAGGGTCTATAGTATAATATTAAAATATTTTAATATTATACTATAGGGCTAAATGACCGGAAGTGATTTTTCTTAATGACCGATAATGACCGGGCATTAATGACCAGATGGCTTTATTTTGTCCTCGCCACAACCTCCTGCTTCCTCATCCCCCCGTTTTCACAACTCACGGGAAAAGTGAAATCAAGTGACGGGAAAACTATTGCTTCCTCGGGCTAAATTTCGTACCTTTGCACCAGCAATCGAAGGAACAGCCTATTGTGCCGAAAACCGGTCATCTATGAAGACCGGGGCTGGGCTTAAATGATGGCAGGCGCCGGTCATCTATGAAGACCCGAAAACGGGGCACAGAGCGAGGGGTTCCGGGTAGTTGTGATTTCTAAGAACTCTTAAACACAGAACAAAAGTATGATTAACTACAGCATCGTGATGCGCAGCGTGAACGCAAACCTCCTTGAGAGAAAAAAGAAACCTGGAAAATGGTGATTCATTTCCGGTCATTATCGTTTTTCAATCCATGGTTGATTCCCGGCCAAAAGCTCCAGAATCAGTACGCCCTGTTTTACTCTAATTGAGCAAGCTTTGAGCGCATTTTTTAACGTTAATTATGTTTAACGACCCTTGGATCTTGCCTGATGTAGTTTACATCATAGAATTCATCTTTTTCCACGAGGGTGAATATGATTCTTAGCAATTTGTTTGCTATGGCATTTAGTACATAATGACGCGGCTTTTTATCTATTAAAGTACGTCTCTCGTAATACAGTTTAATCTCCTTGTTGTGCAATCTGGCGCTTTCTGCGCAGATGTACAACAAGGTCTTTGAACGTCTATTGCCAATTTTGGATATATGTGCTCCCTTGTCCATTTTTCCCGATGATTTTTCGTATGGCGCAGTTCCTGCATAAGTAGAATATTGGCGCGCTGTAGTTATTTTTGTGAAATTGTCTGTTTTTACCAATAGTTCTACAGCGGTAATCAGACCAACTCCATTGACACTTTTAACAATCTCATAGTTGTGATGAATGCAGTCATGCCCATTTATGACTTTCAACATTTCTTTTTCCGTCTCGGCAATTTCCGTGTCCAACATCTCTTTAATACGGTCCATGCTTCGCTTGACGGCAAGACTTCTGATAGGACGGCAATCCTCGCTCTTGTCGGCTGTTATTAGCTGCTTACGCTGTTCTACAAGCATTTCTCGATGGCGTGCCAATTAACGAAGCTCATATAGAGCCTCTTCTGGAAACGTCTTGTATTTCAGCTTATCAGGATATCTTTCTCCAAAATCTCTGAGCAGTGCACAATCCAGGACATCCGTCTTGGCACGGTCAGGGGTAGCTCTATATCTATGGATGACATATCCACCCACAAAGGCTATCTTTACATTGCTATCCATGCAGCACTTCAAGAGGGTATCACCATAAACTCCGGTATGCTCAGCAACCAATATAGCATCGCTTGGAAGGCCTTTTAAAAACTTTCCAATACCCTTTAAATTGTTCGTTACAACCTTATGTGAAGGTTGGTTTGATACTTTTTTTTGATGTCAAGTCGAAAAAACTTACGTCAAATTTCTCTTTTGCCAAATCTATTCCGTATATTTGCATTTTGAATGAAGTTTTTAATAAGAAGGGTGCTCCGTTCTGAGCGGCTACAACTATACTACGAGTCCTGTCTTGTTCTACACAAGCAGGCTAATTTACTCTCAAGCTTCTGCTCAGAAAATATCCAGTTCCCCAAACAGGGCTAAGCCTTTACTATGCTAGAAAGGGCACAGGGTTAACGCTGGATATGGAGTATTTTTCTTTTTTATTGTACTTATCTAATTTTCTGCAAAGTTAACAAAAGTTTGCAGATATAAAGATTTTCACCTCTTTATTTTTCCAAGTGCAAATATAATAGAAAGGGCAAAAGCTTTGAATATTGCCTATTTGAAAGCTTTTGCCGGCTCAGGAGAGATTGTCTGTGGATAGACAACCTCTCCTAACAAAAAATACTTTTTAAATAAAGCCAAGACGGCAGAATGTGATGAGTACTGCATATCCGATTACCATACTTAGTACGCCCACGGTAAGACCAGCTTTCACCATGTCAGTCTGTTGGATAAGACCGGTGGAGTAGGCAATGGCATTTGGTGGAGTAGAGATTGGAAGCGACATTGCGCAAGAGGCTGCTACCGCTACGCCTATGAGGATTGTTTGGGTTCCTCCTATAGAAGTCAACTTGTCACCCATTCCAGAACATACCACGGTAAGAATCGGGATGAGCAGGGCGGCGGTTGCTGTATTTGAGATAAAGTTACTCAGAATGAAGCAAACTAATCCTGAAACTACCATAATTACTAATGGGTTAAACTCTGCGAATGGAATGCTATTTACCGCATTTTCTGCTAAGCCGGTTCCGTTCATGGCAAGACCGAGAGCAAAACCGCCTGCTACCATCCAGATAACAGCCCAATCTATGTCTTTCAGGTCGCTGGCTGTCACCACGCCTGTGAAGGCAAAAACTGCGATTGGAAGCATAGCCACGGTGTTTGCGTTGACACCTAGTTGCTTGCCGCATACCCAAAGAAGGATGGTGACGAAGAATGTGACACCTACAACTATAGTACGCCAATTGTGACTTATATTGCCATCGATTTTTAATTCTATAGTCTTTTGTGAGAATGGGAACATCTTGCGGATGATAAACCATGCGCAGAAAAGCATGATGATAACCATCGGAGCCATAATTGCCATCCATTCTCCAAAACCAATTCCAAGGTTCAAACCTGCAGGGTCATTGAGGACCTTATAGGCAAAGGCGTTAGGAGGGGTTCCTATTGGGGTTCCCATACCTCCAAGGTTAGCTCCGATAGGAATGGCCATAGTCAGCGCTACTCTTCCTTTTCCGTTAGCAGGGAGCGACTTGAATACAGGGGTTAGGAAGGTAAGCATCATGGCAGCTGTGGCCGTGTTGGAGATAAACATGGAGAAAATACCGGTGATGAGCATAAAGCCCAATAGTACATTTTCTGAGCGCTTGCCAAATGGGGCAATCAATGTTTTTGCCATCAGTACGTCAAGGCCACTTTTGGTAGCTGCGATGGCTAGTACAAAGCCTCCCAGGAAGAGGATAATTGTAGGATCGGCGAAACATGCCATTACACCTTGGTAGTCCAACAGTTTACCGTACTCGCCCTCTGAACCTTGCATGACGGCAAAGGCCGAATCGGAGACGAAGAATAGCAGTACAAAAATGATAACTACGGAGGTGGCCCAAGCAGGAATTGCTTCTGTGAGCCATAGCATCACTGCCATTACGAATATGGCGATTACACGTTGTTGTACAACAGTGAGCCCCTCGATTCCAAAGCTGTCGATGGGTAAGTTCCATACTAGAATTGTGGCTAAGGCCGTGATGAGAAACATCAGAGCCTTCTTTCGATTGAAGTCACCTGTCAATACTTTCTTTACAGTTTCTTGCATTTTCTCTATGTTTTTATGGTTATACTTTTATTGTTAGTTGGGAAGCGCCATTATAGAAACGTCGTTCCTTTGCTGCAAAAATACACAATATTTTTGGATTATCAATAAATAATTGAGAAAAACGATAAAAAAATAACCTTTTTCTGCAAAAAAACGAGAGAAAGTGAACTAGTTTACGGATTTTTTCTTATATTTGTAGAAAAAATAGCGATAGCAGTTATCGCTTTAGCCGATTAAAGTTTATTATCATGAGTCAGTCAGTATTATTTTTTATCATCGTTTTGGTGATTGTGTTTGCGGTCATGGTGTCGTCTTACTTTCATAAGCGTCATCATGAGTTTAATATGGGAGATATTGAGAAGGCTGTGCGTGGAGCATATCCGGCAGGAGTGCGTTCTATTACTAAGGACGAACTTGTGAAGGGGGTAAAAAAGCACTTTCATTGTTCTTCTAAGGATGCACATTATATAATAGGTGTGGCCAGAAGAAAAAAGTTGGTAGATATTGCGGCTGGTCAGGTCACCTTGCTTTGATTTATTTATATGCTTATATATATATATAATAAGGAGAAACGTGATTTTTGTGAGTTGAAAATGTTTATAACTGTTAAAAACGAAGAAAAATGAGACTTTTTCCTCAAAACATTTGGTGGAATGGAAAATAGTTAGTACTTTTGCACTCGCTTTTGAGAAATACACTTTCTCTAAGCAAC
>UQWP01000021.1 GCA_900544825.1 uncultured Prevotella sp.
ACGCTTTGGCGGAACAGGCTGCTAAGAGCTTGCTTGCCGGGGATTGCAAATCCCCGGAACGCCTGGCGGGGGACTTTCTTGCTGGACAATATGGAAGCCAAACAGGTTACAGCTTGCTTGCCGGGGATTGCAAATCCCCGGGGCGCCTGGCGGGGGGCTTTCTTGCTGGACAATATGGAAGCCAAACAGGTTATAGCTCGCTTGCCGGGGATTGCAAATCCCCGGAACGCCTGGCGGGTAATCATACAGTTCAAAGTTCAAAGCTCAATGTTCAAAGTAACGAAGATGAGGATTATCCTGCTCCGCCTCCGATGCCGAAGAAGCTGCCGAAGCTGGTGGAGCTGCTGATTTCCAAGACTCCGGAAATCTATCAGCCGGCTGTGGCTTGCGCCATTTTCCCTCCGCTCGCTACCCATCTCTGGAGAACCAGATTCAGATATATTGATAACGTGGAGCACGAAGCCACCCTGGCGAGTGTGTTGCTTGCAGGTACTGGTGCAGGTAAAAGTTGCGTGCAAAAACCTATCGATTTCATCATGGAGGATATCCGTAAACGTGACCAGGAGAACCTGAAGCGTGAGAAGGAATGGAAGGATGAAATGATGCGCAAGGGTGCCAACAAGGATAAGCGCAAACGCCCTGAGAATCTGATTATTCAGGAGATTGATGCTGATATGACCAATCCTGCCTTCGTGATGCGTACCGCTGAAGCCAAGGAACATTTCCTTTATACTTCGCTGAACGAAATCGACCAGTTTGATGCACTGAGAGGTATCGGTAATCAGCAGTTCCGTATCATGTGCCTCGCCTTTGACCCCAGTAACAAATTCGGGCAATCCCGCGTAGGAATTCAGAGCGTGACCGAGCGTGTCTGCGTTCGCTTCAACTGGAATGCATCTACCACCATCGACAAGGGACAGCGATATTTTGCGAAGGTGCTGACCGATGGTCCGCTGAGCCGTATCAACTTCTGTACCATCCCGGAACGGGAGATTGGCGAGGACATTCCCATCTATGGCACATACGATGATGAATTCAGAAAATCTCTGAAACCCTACATCGAAAATCTCTGTATGGCATCGGGATTGGTGGAATGCCAGGAGGCGTATGATCTTGCCGTGGTATTGAAGAATGAGAATGCCGAGTTTGCTCGTACTTCACAGAACCGTATCTTCGAGAATTTCTCGTTCCGTGCCAATGTCATCGCCTACCTCAAGGCGTGTGTGCTCTATGTTGCCAACGGCTACAGATGGGAGCCGGAGATGGATGATTTCATCCGTTGGAGCGAGCGTTACGACCTCTACTGCAAGATGCGTTTCTTCGGCGATATGATAGCCCGGGAGAACAGTGCCGGTGAGAAGAGTTCGAAGCGTGGACCGGAGAATCTGCTGCAGCTGCTGCCCGATATCTTCACCATGCCGCAGTTGGACGCCATCCGTATGGAGCATGGATTGAATGCGAAGGGTACCAAGAATGTGATCAAGCAGTGGATTTTCCGTGGGTATATCGAGCGAATTTCTCCGAACGGCGAGGATGGGAAAAGTGGTTACGGTTACAGTAGTTACAGTTTCAAGAAGCTGAAGTACAGACGCGATGGGCAGGTGCTTGAAGCTTGATTTTTTTTAATTAATTGAATATTTATGGAAATAGTATTGAAGCGTATAGCCAAGAAGAACAGCTATACCATTGGTCGCCTTTATATCCTGAAGGATGAAGAGGTAGAGAGAGTGGTTCACTCTTCATGGATGAACCCACAGTTGAAGCGTTGGTTCGAGCATAAGATAGATGCCGGAAAACTGACGCAGGAGCGTTATTTCTGCGATACCCTGGAGCCTACGTGGCGCAACCTGAAGGGCGTGGAACTACAGCCCGAGGAGGTGAACGTGCGCCTGGGCAGGGTTTCGGGCAAGAAGGCGCAGAAGATGAAGGGCACTACGGCGATTCCCGAAGGCACCTATCCGTTGTGCATCACCAAGTCGCCCCGCTTCAAGGAGTGGCTGCCGTATCTTCTGGGTGTTCCCGATTTCGAGGGCATCCGCATCCATGCCGGCAACTACCCCGACGATACCCAGGGCTGCATCCTGGTGGGTGAGAACAAGGTGAAGGGTATGGTGGTGAATTCCCGCATCTGGCTGCATCGACTGATGAAATGCATCAGCGAAGCGAGAGAAAAGGATGAATCTGTTTGGATTACCATCCTCTAAACACAAATCATCCCCTAAACACAAGAACATCCTCTAAATTCAATTATCATCCTCTAAACTAAGAAGTAGTGCATTGCAAAAAGAGTACCTGAATAAAGGGAAAATTTTGCAGTGCACTGGTGGGGCAGGGTGAAAAATATATAAAAATTCTTTTGTCTCGATTGTTTTTGCTATCTTTGCAAGCGGATTCTGACTTGAAGAGAGGAGAATCGGATGTCTTATTAAATAATGTAATGATATAACTCTAAACAAATATGAAGATAAACATTGGACCGGCTACGCCTGACACGGCGTCGCACATTGCATCGCTCATTATGGAGGCGATGAACCCAGGATGCTGCCAGAACCTGGCAGGTGCTCATCATACGCTGGCGGAATTCCATCAGGTGATGGAAAGACTCGTAAAAATGGAGGATAGTCAGTATAGTTACCGCAATACGCTCCTGGCTACCAATAGCGAGGGCATTACTGCCGGTATCATCGTGTCATACGACGGTGCACAGCTCAAGGCGCTGCGCAAGCGATTCATCGAGGAGGCAAAGGCAACCTTCGGAATCGACTATACAGGAATGGATCCGGAAACCCAGGAGGGCGAACTCTATATCGACAGCCTCGCCGTGCCTGCTGCCTTCCGTGGCAAGGGTATCGCCAAGATGCTGCTCAAGGCGGCGATAGAAAAGGGCAGGGAAATGGGCCTTCCTGCCGTGGGACTGCTTGTGGATAAGGGCAATCCAAAGGCAGAAAGACTCTATGCCAATATGGGATTCGAATACGTGAATGATGCTATGTGGGGCGGCCACAGCATGAAGCATCTCCAGTATCCGCTACGCTAGTTAGCTAATCCCGGTATCCGCTACTCCAGTTCCTCAATCTCATCTTCGTTCATCTCCCTGTCGAGCTGGCCGCGCCAGAGATACTTGCGGGTTTCGTGAACGATGATGCCGCTGAGGCAGAGCAGGGAGATGAGGTTTGGTATCGCCATCAGGGCATTCATGCAGTCGGCGATATTCCATACCAGTCCGAGGCTGATGACACTGCCCAGGAAGATACTCACAATATAGAGCATGCGATAGATGAGCATCCAGCGCTTGCCCTTGAGGTACTCTACGCAGCGTTCGCCATAATAGCTCCATCCCAGGGTGGTGCTGAAGGCGAAGGTGGTGAGGCCGATGGTGAGCAATGGGGCTCCTATGTATGGTATCTTGCTGAAGGCTGCCTTGGTGAGCGCTGCACCATTGTGGTAATCGATATCAGGATAGGCGATGATGCTGGAGGTGATGACCAATCCCGTGAGGGCACAGATGATGACGGTATCCCAGAAGGTTCCGGTAGAAGATACCAGCGCCTGGCGTACCGGGTTGCGGGTCTGGGCGGCGGCAGCTACGATAGGTGCCGAACCGAGTCCTGACTCATTGGAGAAGAGTCCGCGGGCGATACCATAGCGGGCTGCTATCATGAGGGTGCTGCCTGCAAAACCGCCTCCGGCAGCACGGGTAGTGAAGGCGGATTCGAAGATAACCTTCAGGGCTGGCAGGAGATAGGCGTGATTGACGATCAGGATGTAGATGCAGCCCACCACATAGAAAAGCGCCATGAAAGGCACAAGCATTCCACATACTTTTGAGATACTCTGCACACCACCGATGATGACTGCGGCACCGAGAATGGTGACGATGGCGCCGGTGATGTAGGGACTGATGCCATACTGGTTTTCTACCAGTGTGGAGATGGCGTTCGCCTGTACGGTGCTGCCGATGCCGAAGGAGGCGAGGGCGGCAAAGAGGGCGAAGAGGACACCGAGCCACTTCCATCCCAATCCCTTTTCGAGGGCATACATCGGACCGCCAAGCATCTCTCCACGCTTGGTCTTGACACGGTATTTCACTGCAAGAAGACCTTCGGCATACTTGGTGGAGATGCCGAAGACACCGGTGAGCCAGCACCAGAATACGGCGCCCGGTCCACCCAGGGCGATGGCTGTTGCCACACCGATGATGTTACCGGTACCGATGGTAGCGGCTAGGGCTGTGGCGAGGGCTCCGAACTGGGAGACATCGCCCGTAGCATTCTTGTCCTTCTTGAAGGACAGCGATATCGCCTGGAAAATCTTACGCTGTGGAAAGCGAAGGCGAACCGTCAGGAAAATGTGGGTTCCCAGCAGCAGGATGATCATCGGCCATCCCCAAAGGAACGAACTGAAGGATGTGAAAAATTCGTTGATTGCTTCCATGTTAATCTCTCTTTTTAAAATACAATTATAAAATCTATATCTAATTTTTTAAGAAGTTAAAGAAGTTATTACTTCCCTTTTACTTCCCTTATTAATCTCTATTCCTCAAATTCTACCCTTGCGTTGGGGAATCCCATTGCCTTGAACATATCGCGGAACTGCTGCTTGGCATTGCGCTGGGCGATACGGATATTGGCTGGGGTGAGGCAGCGCTTCTTCATCTGGGCATAGGCGCGGTCGTAGAGTGCCTGGCGGTCGGCTCCCGTCCACTTTCCTTCTTCAAAGAAGCTGCGGGTGCGGGCTTCGTCGATGAAGTTGTTATCCAACAAGCGGATAGGAGGGAGGGTGCAGACGATGGAATCCTTCCCGGCATTTGCCTGGATCCATCCTTGCTTTACATCTTTCATATTGATGCCCAGGCGCAGGGTGCCGTAATAGATGCGCACCAGCTGGTCGTCGCCAAAGAAGCCGCGACGAACGGTATCTACCAGTTCCTCGTTGCTGATGGCGAGAAACTCCCATTCGCCTATCGCCTCAATGCTCTCTACCTGGGTAGGCGACAGGGTGGTCTTCTCTTCTGTGGTTACGCTCACCGTATTATCCTTGTTGAGCCAATAGAGCGTGCCCACGAGTATGAGGGCAAGGATGGTGAGCAGGATGATGCCATATTTCTTCATATCTTATTCCTCCTTAGTTTGAGGGTTTATCTTTCTTCTCACTAGTTTTTGTCTTTCTTCTCCACTCCCGAGTTCTGCAGGAATCCCCTGATATCATCGAGGGTGAACTTCTTGCGGAAGCTGATCTGGATGTTCTCTTCCCGGAAACCCATCTGCATGAGCATTGGGATGAGGGTATTGGCTGCACTGATGCGAGCCTGCTCCATCAGGTCGAGGTTGGGAATATCTCGGATGATGCTCTCTCTGCCCTGCTGTTCCAGCTGGGTGAGTTCGGCATCGGAGTAGTTGCTGCGGGTGAGTGAAACATACTGTTTCAGTTTCTTATGATCGATTCGGGTGCCTGTGAGCATCATCTTCGGGTCGGGCAGGATGATTTCTATCTTATCGCCTTTTCGGGACACATTCCTGTCTGAGAATCCCTGGAAATCTACATACGCCTTGATGGTAGCATCCATGGGGATGGCTACCTTGCGGTTGGAGCCTGGCACGGGGATGTTGAATTCGTGCTTGAGGAAGGAACCCTTAAGCTTGAACTGGTCATCGTGGGTGATGATCTTATGAACGTGCGCCTCGGCGGTATAAAGGCGCGTGCATTTCTGTATCTGCATCACCATCGTGGGGATGGTATCGATGGCGCTCTTCTTCTCTTCTGCCGGCTTCTTGGGAGAGCAGGAGAGGAGGCTGAGGATAACCGCCGGGATGAGGATAAAAAATACTTTCTTCATACGATTAAGGGTATAATTTATATGATAAATATGTAATATATATGATAAAATATATAATAAGGATATAATAAAAGCTCTTGAAGTCAGGGTTCGCCCAAACGTCAAGAGCTTTCTTATCTAATTAGAATTTTGCCATTTTGATAGCGTCGATAGCGCACTCGTCACCCTTGTTACCCAACTTGCCGCCGCTGCGATCCTTCGCCTGCTGGAGGTCGTTGGTGGTGAGAAGTCCGTAGATGACTGGGATTTCCTGTGTGGCATTGAGGCGCGCAATACCGTAGGTGACACCCTCGCAGATATAATCGAAGTGCGGAGTCTCGCCACGAATCACACTACCCAGGATGATGACAGCATCGTAGCCGCCATTGAGCACCATCTGATGCGCACCGTAGATCAGCTCGAAGCTTCCCGGTACGGTCTTCACATGGATGTTCTCAGGGATGGCTCCATGCTTCTCCAGCGTCTTGACAGCTCCATCGAGCAAGGCGCCTGTAATCTCTGGGTTCCATTCTGCTACCACGATACCGAAGCACATGTTGCTGGCATCTGGAATCTTGGAAAAGTCGTATTCCGACAAATTATGAAGTGCTGTTGCCATAATGTTCTGATTTAGTTGGAAGCACGCTCGATGTACTTATCGATCTCAGCGCTCTGAACGAGCATAGAGTTTACATACTTCTTCTTGATGTCCTGATAGATGCTCAAAGCCTCTGCCTTCTTGTTCTGGCTCTCCAGGATTTCGCCAGCCTTGATGAGGAAAGCAGGAGAGAGAGAGTTGTTGGCGTCATCTTCTGCCTTGCTGTCTGCCATGGAAGCTGCCTTCTTGAAAGCGGCTACGGCATCATCGAGCTTGTTGAGGTGAGCGTATGCATCGCCGAGGGCTGCCTGAGCGGCTGGGCTGATCATCTCGTCGCCCTTAGATGAGAATGCGTCGAGGCTCTTCTCTGCCTCTGCCCACTTGCCGAGGTTGGCATAGCAGAGACCTGCATAGAGGTTGGCGAGGTTGCCTGCATCGGTGCTGCCGTATTCGCTGGCAATCTTTGCGAAGCCTACGTAGCCAGCGCCATCGCCGTTGAGTGCCTGCTCATACATCTCGTTCTGGAAATAGGTCTGACCCTTGCCGAGCAATGTGCTTGCCTTGTCCTCACGAGGACCTGCAATCTGAGACATGTAAGCGAATACACCTGCGATGATAACGATCAATGCTACCACTGCGATCATAATTGCCTTCTTGTACTTCACGAAGAAGGCCTCATTCATGTTAAGGCTCTCGATTTTCTGAGCCTGTACGTTGTTGTTTGCCATTTCTTATTTTTGTTTTTTATTATTCTTTGTTATTCCTTGCTCTTTTATTCTTTTAGGTTGCAAATTTACTGATTTTTATTCAGATATTGAAATTTCTAGCCTACTTTTTTCGTTTTTTGGGCTTTTTCTGCTAACTTTGCAGTCAATTAGCAGAAAAGTATCTATGATTTTAAAGAATATTTCCATTATTAATTACAAAAACATCAAGGGCGCCAACCTGGAGCTTTCGCCCAAGATCAACTGTCTTATCGGCCATAATGGTATGGGTAAGACCAACTTTCTCGACGCCATCTACTATCTCTCGTTTTGCAGGAGCGCCAACAATCCCATCGATTCGCAGATCATCACGCACGACGAGGCTTTCTTCATGCTGGAGGGCAACTATGAGAGCGATAATGGGGATATGGAGAACATCTACTGCGGTATGAAAAGGGGTACCAAGAAGCACTTCAAGCGCAACAAGAAGGAGTATAAAAGGCTCTCGCAGCACATCGGACTCATCCCGCTCATCTATGTTTCGCCTTCGGATGTTTCGCTCATAGAAGGGGGAAGCGAGGAGAGAAGAAAGCTGATGGATGTGGTGATCTCGCAATACGACAATACGTATATCGAGGCGCTGAACAACTACAACAAGGCGCTGCAGCAGAGAAATGCGCTGCTGAAGATGGAGGAGGAACCGGATGCCACGCTGATGGAACTCTGGGAACAGCAGATGGCGATGAACGGAGAAATGCTCTATGCCAAGAGACAGGCGTTTGTGAACGAACTGGTGCCGCTGTTTCAGGAGATTTACCAGCATATTTCGGGCAACCAGGAGAAGGTGGGGCTGCATTATATCTCCCACTGTCAGCGGGGACCTTTGCTGGAGGTGATTCAGCGTGACCGGTTCAAGGATAGAGCCGTGGGATATTCCTTGCACGGCATGCACAGGGACGACCTGGAATTTACCATCGGGGATTATCAGATGAAGCGCGAGGGAAGTCAGGGACAGAACAAGAGTTATGTGATTGCCCTGAAGCTGGCGCAGTTCAGTTTCCTGCAGCGTACGTGTTCGAATACCACTCCTTTGCTGCTGCTGGATGATATCTTTGATAAGCTTGATGCTCAGAGAGTTGAAGCCATCGTTCAACTGGTATCGAGTGACAGCTTCGGTCAGATTTTCATCACGGATACGAATAGGGATCATCTGGATCAGATTCTCCATCGGCTGAATGGCGATTTTCGGATTTTTGAGGTGAATAATGGAGAAATAGCGTATGTTTAGACAGAAAGTAAAATCGATAGCAGAACTATTGCCTGAGTTTCTGAGAAACCAGGGATTGGAGACGCCTTTGCAGCAGAGACGTCTGATAGATAGTTGGGAAACTGTGGTAGGGGCACCTATCGCTGCCTATTGCGGTGAGAAGTTTATCAAGAATCAGACGCTGTTTGTAAAAGTGATGAATCCGGCACTGAGGGCTGATCTTACGATGAATCGCTCCATCCTGGTTCGCAGATTGAACGAGCAGGTGGGAAGTATGGTGATTGCTGATATCAGATTCTATTAAGCGCAGAACTTCTTGCGCTTAATAGAATTTCTATTTTATACTCCTTCGTCATCATCTTCTAATTCTTCTTTAGAAGCAGAAGAGGCTGAAGAGGTGGATTCGGTACTGGATTCGGTATCGAGAACCTGGTCTTTGCTGATGCTGACGGCACCCATTCTTGATATTTTCAGTACCAATGGAAGATATTCATCGCTGGTGATATCCGGGGAACCGACACTGGCTGCAAAACAGAGATTGTCTCCTTCAGCCTTGTCGAAAACGATGCCAAGAAGGGCTCCCGTCGATTTTGTCTGCTTATCGAGATTGCTTTCAAAGGCTGCCTTTGTAAAGGTGCGGTTGAAGAACTCGGTGCCATCGCTTCTCAGAATGCGGATGGTGATCTTGTTATCGTAATACTTGTTGGTTTTGTCCAGTTCGATGATGGGTAATTCGTGGTCGGATTCTCGCTTCACTACCACCTTGTAATGGTTGCCCAGCCATTCTACATCTCTTGACTGTTCATATCCGCTCATCTCCTGGGTGGGTTTGTTGGTTACCTGTGCCACAGGTTTTGGGGCAATGATTATCTTGCTCTTTTTCTTTTCTGCGCAAGAAGCCATGAGACCTATTGCCAGAATGGATAATAATATGTAGTTACTTCGTTTCATCATTGTTGTTTATTGTTTTGACGACAATGCTTTTTTGATTTGCATTGTTTTCTTTTTGAAGTACAAAAGTAGTAAAAAAAGACGAGAAATCATATTGTTTGCCGTTAAAAAACGAAAAAAGCATCGACTTTCACAAGCCGGTGCTTCAGATCTACCTAAATACTAACTAATAAATTTCCTATTGAATCTTACACGATATAATAAAAGTTCAGTTTATGAATTCTAATCGTTCTATTTGACCCTTATTCACCCAAAAGGTTTAATGGGATCAATGAAAAAAACGACTTTTTTATTTTATTAACGCATTTTCCGTATTATATTGTATTTTTCTGCGAAAAAAATGCTTTTTTTTATGAGATAATCTTCTTTTATTACAAGATGATTTCATTCATGGCGATGTCTGTTTCCTCCGTAGGAATCTGTGGTAGGAGCTGGAAGGGGAAGGCGATGCCTATTCTGTAGGCTCCAGGAATCTTCGGGAGGAAGCGGTCGTAATAGGCCTTGCCCCTGCCCAGACGATTGCCCCGGATATCGAATGCCATACCCGGGATGATGGCTACATCTATCTCACTGTAGCGATGGGGAGGGAAAAGGGCACCTGCAGGCTCCATGATATGATAGGCGCCTTCTCTTAAATCCGCTCTTCCGCTGTATTCACGGAGCACCATAGTATGGTCGTCTATTACTTCGGGCAATAATACCTTCTTGCCTGAAGCTACCAGACGGTCGATGAAACGATGGGTGTTCACCTCGTCGGGGAGGGAATAGTACATCATCACCGTATGGGCAGACTGCAGATGCCCGTTCTCTTCGAGATGAGACAAAACAGAAAGCGACAGTTCCTCAAGATCACTTGAGGAATACTGTCGCTTTCTATCTCTTATTATTTTTCTAAGTTCTTTCTTATTCATCTTATGCGTTTGCCATCATCGTATTTCTGCAATGTAGTGACCTGTAATTATAGGGTGTGTCAGCCATTGCTATTTTCTGCTTCTTGCTTTTTGGATTTGCCGGTGCTGCTGGCTTCTTAGGGAAGGCGGCGTGATTATTGAAGACCTCAAGGGTTTTCCTGATCACTGGGTCATCCTGGTTGATGTATTCTGTCCAAGCCTGCTCATCCAGCATATTATAGATGATGCGGCTGTCGAGAACACGGTCCAGCAGCTTGTGAGACTTGCGGATGAGAAGGTTGCGGCGCTTCAGTCCGCGCTTGTCAGCATAAACGGCAAACTGCTCCACCAGGTTCTGCTGGTCAAGATAATCGGCGAGTTCCATCATCTCCTTGAAATTGTTCAGCTTCAGACGGTTATCGTCCGTATAGGTAAACGCAAACTGGAGAATCAGTCCGCTCATGCTCGCTTCCTTGAAGTAAGATGTCATACCCAGGGTATCTTCCGGAACGAAGATATCTGGAGTGATGCCACCACCACCATAAACCACTCTGCCGATGCCGGTATGGTAAGCCGGACCGGTATGCTTGATGCTATCCTGCGAGAAGAACTCGCCATGCTCATAACGGGTGAGGAGATCCTGCTCGTAGTCACCGCTGTCGCCCAAGGTATATGGCTTCTGGATGCATCTGCCTGATGGAGTATAGTAACGGGCGATGGTAAGACGGATGAGACTGTGGCCTGGGAACTCGATCTGCTGCTGTACCAATCCCTTACCGAACGAACGGCGGCCGATGATGGTGGCACGGTCGTTGTCCTGCATGGCTCCTGCAAAGATCTCTGCCGAAGAAGCTGAACCCTCATTGATGAGTACTACCATCGGAATCTTTTGATAGGAACCCTTGCCATCACTCATATAATCCTGGCGAGGCGACTTGCGGCCCTGGGTATAGAGAATGAGTTTCTTCTCAGGCAGGAACTCGTTTGCCATGTTCACAGCAGCTGTGAGATAACCTCCCGAATTGTCGCGCAGGTCGATACAGAGATTCTTGAATCCCTGCTGCGAGAGTTTTGCCAGGGCGATGAGCATCTCTGGATAGGTGTTCTCGCCGAAGTTCTTGATGCGGATATATCCGGTGTTGTCATCGAGCATATAGGCAGCGGTGACACTCTTGGTAGGTATCTCGCCACGGGTGACGGTGAAGGTCTGTACCTTCTTGCTGCCATAGCGGATAACGCCAATCTTCACCTTGGTATCCTTCGGACCCTTGAGGCGATGCATCGCTTCCTGATTGGTAACAATCTTGCCTACGAAAGGCTTGCCATCTACGGCAACAATCTTATCACCTGCCAACAATCCAGCCTTTTCGGCTGGTCCGTTCTGAATCACATTCTGCACATGGATGGTGTCCTGGCGGATGACAAACTCGATGCCCACGCCCGAGAACGAACCCTTGAGGTCGTCGGTGGCGGCAGCTGCATCCTTCGCACTGATATAGACAGAGTGAGGATCCAGTTCGGCAAGAATCTGAGGAATCGCCTTATCGACCAACGAATCGATGTTCACGGCATCTACATACTGGTCATCGATGAGGTGGAGCAGGTTGTTCAGACGGTTGCTTCCACTGTTGATGACATTGAGACGGTTGCCGGCGAAATGATTCGAAAAGAATGTGCCGATGATGATGCCCAGCACAACGCAGAGCGCCATGATGAAGGGCATATACCGATTGGTCTTATTCTTATTCATATTCATAACTAACTAATTTAATATACTAACGTTTCTTTCTCTCTTTTTCTCTCTTTAATCCTGTGAAGCTTCTTCTTCTTCATCCGGATTCATGTATTCTACCACCACTCCTGCACGCTTCAGAAGATCCACACCGTCGGTGAGGCGGTATTTCTCAGCATAGACCACACGCTTGATGCCCGACTGGATGATGAGCTTGGAGCATTCGATGCAGGGAGAGGCAGTGACATAGAGTGTACTGCCCTCGCTGTTGTTGCTGCTGCGCGCCAGCTTGGTGATGGCGTTGGCCTCGGCATGCAGAACGTATGGCTTGGTTACATTGTTTTCCTCGCAGATGTTCTCGAATCCGCTGGGGGTTCCATTGTATCCATCGCTGATGATCATCTTGTCCTTCACCACCAGCGCACCTACCTGGCGGCGCTTGCAGTAGCTGTTCTCAGCCCAGATGCGAGCCATGCGCAGATAACGCAGGTCGAGCTTCTTCTGTTTAGAAAGTTGATTTTCCATCTATAGTTGATAGTTTATAATTAACAGTTTACAATCAATGATGAATGATTCTGTCTTTTGCAGATAAAACTCTTAACTCTTCTCGATCTCGTTGCGTTCGAGCAGGGCATCGATGGTTGGCTCCTGTCCGCGGAATCGCTTGTAGAGGGTCATCGGATGCTCGGTGCCTCCCTTCGAAAGGATATTGTCACGGAAGCTCTGGGCGGTAGCCTGATCGAAGATGCCATTCTTCTTGAATACGCTGAAGGCATCGGCATCGAGCACCTCTGCCCACTTGTAGCTGTAGTACCCAGCCGCATATCCACCTGCCATGATATGAGAGAACTGTACGGTCATACAGGTATCAGGCAGCTGCGGGAAGATCATCGCCTTTTTCCATGCCTCCTTCTCAAATGGGATGATATCTTCTGTGAAGGCATCCTTCTTGGTATAGTATGCCATATCCAGCAATCCGAAACTTACCTGACGCAGGCAGGCATAAGCTGTCATGAAGTTGCGGCTCTTTACGATGCGCTCGATGAGATCATCCGGCAATGGTTCGCCTGTCTCGTAATGGAAGGCAAAGGTGCGCAGGAAATCCTTCTCTACCGCATAGTTTTCCATAAACTGGGATGGCAACTCTACGAAGTCCCACCATACATTGGTGCCCGAAAGACTCTCGAAACGGGTGTTGGCAAACATACCGTGGAGGCTGTGACCAAACTCGTGGAGGAAGGTCTCTACCTCGCCCAGGGTCAGGAGGGCTGGCTTCTCAGCGGTAGGCTTGGTGAAGTTCATCACCACGCTGACATGAGGGCGCACATTGGTGCCCTTGTAATCTATCCACTGTCCCTGGAACTCTGTCATCCAGGCACCTCCCTGCTTTCCCTTGCGAGGGAAGAAGTCGGCATAGAAGACAGCCAGATAGCTGCCGTCCTTATCGAATACCTCGTATGCCTTGACATCAGGATGATAGACCGGGATGTCCTTGTTCTCCTGGAAGGTGATGCCGTAGAGCTTGTTGGCAAGACCGAATACGCCATCAATCACCTTGTCGAGCTGGAAGTAAGGACGGAGCATCTCTGCATCGAGATTGTACTTCTCCATCTGGAGCTTATGAGAATAGAATCCGAAATCCCATGGCTGCATCTCGAAATCATCACCCTCCAGTTTCTTGGCGAGCGCCTCTACCTCTGCCGTCTCGTGGATGGCGGTAGGCTTGTAGGCATCGATGAGATCGTTCAGAAGCTTATACACATTCTCTGTGGTGCTTGCCATGCGATGACGGAGTACGTAATCGGCATAGGTCTCGAAGCCCAGAAGCTGTGCCAGCTCTCTGCGCAGGTTGACCAGTCGCTGACAGATCTGCAGGTTGTTCTGCTCATTGTCGTGGGTACAGACGGTATTTCTCGCCATGTACATCTGCTTGCGGAGTTCGCGCTGGGTAGAGTAGGTCATGAAAGGAGAGTAGCTAGGGAAGTCGAGGGTGAAGATCCATCCCTCTTCGTTCTTCTCCTTGGCATTATGGGCAGCGGCAGCGATGGCGGTCTCTGGGAGTCCGTCGAGCTGAGCCTTGTCGGTGATATGCAGGGTGTAAGCCTTGTTTTCCTTCAGCAGATTCTGCGAGAACTGGAGGGTGAGCATGCTTGCCTCCTCGGTGAGCTTGCGCAGCTGCTCCTTGCCTTCTTCATCGAGCAGGGCACCGCTGCGCACGAATCCGTCGTAGCTGGTATCGAGGAGCATCTGTTCCTCGGCATTGAGCTCACGGTTAGGATGATCGTGAACGAACTTGATGCGCTCGAAGAGCTTCTTGTTCAGGGTGATATCGTTGGCATGCTTGGTAAGGATCGGACTCAGCTTCTGTGCCAGTTCTTCCATCTCATCGCAGGTTTCTGCACTCATCATGCAAGAGAATACATTGGAAACACGACTCAGGAGATCGTAATAATGCTCGCCCTTCTCGGTATCTACGCGGGCAATGGTATTCTCGAAGGTAGGCTCTGCCGGGTCATTGATAATCTTATCAGTGGCCTCGTCATCGCGTCGGATACCTTCCATGAAAGCCTCTTCGTAATCACCGAGCTGGATGCGGTGGAAAGGGACTGTATAATGTGGGGTGCCGTAGGGCAGGAAGAAAGGATTCTCTCTCTTCTGGGTTTCGTTATTCTTTGTGGAGTTGTTATCTTGCATAATTGTAAATGTTATCTATTGATTAATTTCTCGAGTGAATGTTATCTATTGATCAATTTCTCGAGTGCAGGGATGCTGATTCTGCCGCGATGGAGTTGGATCAGCCCCTGGGCTTCCAGTTCGTTGAGCGCCACAGATACCTTGAGCCGCTTGACATTCAGCTCCTGTGCCAGGCGATCCATCTTGATATGGAAGTTTTTTTCGCCTGCCGGGCGTAGGCAATGATTCTCGAAGAATCGGATGATGCTGTCGCTGAGTGTCTTTGGGGGTACCCTGAAGAGTCGGCGATTGCTTCTCTGTGCCTGGGTGGAGATGAGGTTGAGCAGATTGATGTGGAAGATCTCGTATTGGTTGGCGAGTCGCAGCACTTCTTTCTTGCTGATGCTCATCAGGCTGCAGTCATTTCTCGCCACATAGCGATGGGGCGAGTGCTGGTCGTATCCGAAGAGGCGTTCTATCATGAATACCTCCGGCGCCTTGATGGTCTCTACGATTCTGTACCCACGGTCATCTGCCATGGTTTCTACTGCCACTTCTCCGGAAAGGAGAAAGAGCAGCCGGTGATAGGGTTCACCAATCTCGGTTAAAGTCTCACCTGCTTCTATCTTCTGGAAATCGAACTTGGTATGTCCGGCAATCTGAAGAAGTTCGACGCGGCTCATACCGAGAAACAGAGGCAGATTCAAGAGTGTATCGTATAACTTATCTTCCTGCATCGTTCTTTATTTTTCTTACTTTTTCAGAAGCTTTATTTTCCTTACTTTTTCAGAAGCTTTATTTTCCTTACTTTTTCAGAAGCTTTATTTTCCTAACTTCTTCTGAAGAGATGGAGAATACCAGATCTGGTTGCTGCCCTTCTGGTCAGAATAAATCAGGTAGGCACAAAGCTCCGGATGTTTCTCCAAGATCTTCTTGGCTCCATCCAATCCCAGTACCATGAACGAGGTGGCATAGGCATCGGCGGTGGCACAGTCATCTGCAAATACGGTGGCAGAAAGGATGTTGTGCTGTACAGGATAACCTGTCTTCGGGTCGATGGTGTGGGCATACTTCTTTCCGTTCTTGTAGTAGAAGTTGCGATAGTTGCCGCTGGTGGCCATCGCGATATTGCTTACGCTGACTACATCCTGGATAGCCTGACTGGTATTGAGTGAATCATCTGTCGGCTTGTTGATTCCGATGCGCCAAGGCTGCAGTTTCTCGCTGTTGCCGTTTACCACGATCTCACCGCCTATCTCTACCATGAAGTTCTGTACGCCCTTCTTCTTGAGGAATCTCGCTACCACATCGGTGCCATATCCCTTGGCAATGGCAGAGCAGTCGAGCATCGTCTTCGGATTCTTCTTGATGACGTAACCATCCTGCAGGGAAACGGTGTGGAATCCCACGATGGCACGCAGACTATCGATGGTCTGTCGGGTAGGAGGGTTACCGGTCTTGAAACCGAATCCCCAGGCATTCACCATCGGCGCCACGGTGATATCGAAGGCTCCGTCTGTATCTCCGGAAATCTTCTCGGCGAGTTGGAAAACCTCGCTGAACATCTCATCCACCTTCACCTTTTCATTGCGGTTGACGCGGGAGATGATGGAGGTCTTGTTGAAAGGGGAAAGTGAATTATCCACCTTCTGCAACTCAGCCTCTATCTCTTTCTGATAGTTGGTGTCACTCTGGTAAGTGATGTGATAGATGGTGCCGAACACCATACCCTCATCTTTCTGGAATGGGGTGTTGTGCTGCTGGCGTATCACGAAGATACTGCCTATGATCAGAATGAGCAGAAAAGGTATCTGCCAAATCAGTTTCTTTTTTTTCATTGTCTTGCTTACTGAATTTCCGCTTTTGCGAAATTAGAATGAACAATCTATATCTCGGATTATATCTCGAGTGTAACGTTAAAGGTGCCGCCTAATCGGGAACCGCCTTGTTTTCCGAAGCCCGGCACATAGTAGCAGTTGCCTATTTCGCCATCCTTCTTAGCCAATCGGCGCTTGTATCGGAAGCTCCATCCCATACGGACAGGTCCCCAGATCTTGGCATCTACTCCGAAGACTCCTTCCAGCCAGTGATAGTTGCTCTTCACGCCTTCGGCTCCATAAGGAACATCGCCTCCCCATACCGGGTCCTGGATAGGAGGAGAGGTGACATCGTATTTGAAGGATGTGAAACCGTAGCGGAAACCGCCAAACAGACGGTAATCGTCGTGCTTGTTCTTCAGCAGGTTCCAGTCTATACCGATACGGACATAGGGAGCGCTGGTCTTGTAATTGAGCTTCGTGCTCTCGTCGCTGGCATCAGCCTTGCCATATCCCAGCTCGAAGACCGGATAGTACTTGTCCTTGAGATTGATACGGAGGGATGCCTCGTACTGACCGTAATCGCTGACCATCAACTGAACCGGTCCGATGACATCTACTCCCACAGCCATTCCACGGAAGAACGGGATGGTATCCTTCTCCACAGTAGCCATCTTCTTCTTCTGGTTCTGTGCATTCGCAGAAGCACCTCCCAGCATCAGAAGACAAGCCAGAAGGAAAGCTCCTTTCTCTACGGCTTTTGTCATCTCCATAGAAACAGCTTTGCCTATCCCCATGGATGCTGCCTTAGTGACGATTGCCGAAATAGATATAGAAATGCGCTTTAGATGCATCATAATTTACCTCTTTATTGTTGATGACTATCGAGTCTATGTAATTGTGGGTGGTCTTCACCTCCGTAATGGTATGGAAGAATGATGGACCGCAATCCACTGACTCGAAATGCGAATAATTCTCCTTCTTCACGGTCACCGTGTCTTTCCACACCTGATGATCGCGGTTGCGAATCTCGAAGTAGAAAACATCCTCCGGCTGATGATAACTCATCGGAAGAATGAAACTATCTACTTTCACATCCTTGTTGATGAGCACACTGTCAGTGCCCGCTGTCTTGGTGGTCGAGATGGTCATGGTGTCCTGCAGGGTCTTGATGTTGCCCATCAACTTGTACTTGGTATAAGTCGTGTTGTTGAGCGGGCAGTCGAGGGTGGAACATCCCACCATCGTCAGTACCATCATCAGGATGACCATTGGTATTATTTTCCGCATCTTATTTCCTTTTCTATTTGATAATCGTTACGGTTTGGATTCTGGCGGCTGATCAAGTCGCCCAGGAATCCGGCAAGGAAGAACTGACTACCCAGTACCATGGCGATGAGCGCAATGTAGAAGTATGGGGAGTCGGTGATGAGATGACCATATACGCCATGGTAGAGGTCTATGCTCTTGTCGATGCCCAAGCCGATGAGCGAGAGGAAGCCGATGAAGAACACGAGGCTGCCCAGGAATCCGAATACGTGCATTGGCTTCTTGCCGAAGTTGCTGAGGAACCAGAGGGTCATCAGGTCGAGATAGCCGTTTACGAAACGGTTCCAGCCCATGAATTTGGAGGTTCCGAACTTGCGTGCCTGGTGGTGAACCGGCTTTTCGCCAATCTTGGCAAAGCCGGCGTTCTTGGCAAGATATGGGATGTAGCGATGCATCTCGCCATATACCTCGATGTTCTTGACTACTTCGCGTCGGTAAGCTTTCAGACCGCAGTTGAAGTCATGGAGATTATGGATTCCGCTTACCTTGCGGGCTGTAGCATTGAACAGCTTGGTAGGGATGGTCTTGCTGAGAGGGTCGCCCTGCTTGCGGTTCTGCTTGTAACCTGAAACGAGGTCGTAGCCTTCCTTGGTAATCATCTGGTAGAGTCCCGGAATCTCGTCAGGAGAATCCTGCAGGTCTGCATCCATGGTGATGACTACATCTCCCTGTGCCTCCTTGAATCCGCAATAGAGTGCCGGGCTCTTTCCGTAGTTGCGGCGGAACTTGATGCCCTTTACTTGCTCGAACTTCTCGGCAAGCTCTTCTATGACATTCCATGAACGGTCGGTTGAACCGTCGTTCACGAAGATAACTTCGTATGTGAAATCGTTGGTGTCCATCACTCGCTTGATCCAAGCAAAGAGTTCTGGCAATGATTCTTCCTCGTTGAAAAGAGGAACAATAACTGAAATATCCATTTTCTTATGTTATGTTTTAAGATTTTCTAATTCGTTTCTTTGAATAGATGGCTGCGAGAATCGGACTGAGTACTGCGCCTGCTACCAAGTCGGTGATCATAAACATGGATGCCCATGCGATAGGCTTCATCATTGTGATGGCATCGAAGAGGGACTTGGTTTCCTCTGCTGTCAACTGATAAGCCTGGGCTATCATCTGGTAGTTGGTCTGGAGCTGGGTCATAAACATACCGGTGTTCATGAATCGGAACCAGAGATACTGTACGATGGTGAGCAGCAAGGTGGCATAGAAGAATGTCTGGACACAGTAATACAATCCGTGCTTGAAGGAGATATGACCTTCTCTTACCACATCACGGAAATATTTCAGTCGCTTTGCCACCACGAATGGAGTGGAAAGGATGAGGAGATTGGAAAACAATCCCAACATCTGGTATTCCGGGTCGGCTGCCAGCATGGTACAAACGAAACTGGCTACCCATACGATACCAAGCAGGGTACCGTCTTGACGAGCAAAAGCCTTGGTCTGTTTGATCTTGCCTGTATCAATCACAAAGATCTTGATCTTCTGATCAGGGTTGTCGAACTTAGACTGTCTCTGTTCGTCGTTCTTCTTTTCTTCTTGCTTCTCGTTATTTTCTGTATTCATTGTCTTAATGTATTTCTACGAATGTAATATATCAATTTGCAAAAATACAACTTTTTTATTATATAAGGTGTAAAGGGGGAGAATATTTATAGATAATTAAAGATAGAATGGATTTAAAAACAAAAAAAGGAACCTTCTGAAAGAAGATTCCTTTTTGAGCCTCTTGTCGGATTCGAACCAACGACCCCGAGATTACAAATCACGTGCTCTGGCCAACTGAGCTAAAGAGGCAATCTTTACAGCCGCAATGCGACTAAGTTTTCGACCTATCGGAAAACGGCTGCAAAGATACAACTTTTTTTTTATTCCACCAAATTTTTCGGAATATTTTTTATCGATTTCTTGTTTTTTCTTTAAATTTGGTCAATTGAACCTTCATTGAGTCCACTGCTTGGTCAATTCCTTCCTCAAAAGTATCGCATGTCTTCTCAACGAACAATGTCGTTCCAGGGACAGCAACTTCAAGGTGAACTTCCTTATTAAGAGCGGTAGCAGGCTTGATGACCTTTAATTGCACCTCTACTTTCTGTATATCTTCATAAGTTTTCTCCAACTTGGCGACTTTCTTTTCGATAAACGCCTGTAACTTCTCGGTAGCGTCGAAATGAATCGACTGAATCTTAATTTCCATAGTGACCTCCAATTTTAAAAAGGTTACGCCCTTGGATGGGCAATATTATAAACTCGTTTTAATTGCTCGAACGTAGTATGCGTATAAATCTCGGTTGTCGAGAGATTCGCATGTCCAAGCAGCTTTTTCAAACTTTCAATTCCTACGTGATGATTCAGCATTGCCGTAGCAAATGAATGTCTCAACACATGAGGACTCTTTTTCTTCAACGAGCAAACCCTTGCGAGGTTCGTTCTCACGATATCCCTGACCTTTTCAGGCTTCATCCTTCCACCTTTATCAGAAAGGAAGAATGCCGGAGAAGAAGCTTCAACGCTTGCATCCCTCAACTCTAGATATTCGCGGAGCGTATTTTTAAGCTCGTCACCGAATGGCACTATTCTCTGTTTGTTTCCCTTACCCGTTATCTTGATCTCCGAATTCACGAAGTTGACATCACAGTCATCCAGATTCACGAGTTCCGACAGTCGCATCCCGGTTTCATAGAACGTTATAATTATGGTACGCGCACGTACATTATTATAATCATCGCCCCATGCCTGCCTATCCAGAAGTTCATCCATCTCACTTTCCTTAACGAATTGTGGAAGAGGTTTCTCTTTTTTAGGCCCCTTGATGCTATATACGGGATCTGACTCAACATAATGTCTTGCCAAAGCAAACCGGTAGAAGGTTTTCAGAGCACTGAGCCGGCGTTCGACCGTTGCTGCTGAATTTCCCTTATCCATCATGCTTTCCATCCAATTCCGAACCATGTCAGAATCGACGGTCTCCCAAGAGAACGAATCAGACAAGCCTTTAGCAAACCTCTCGAAGTATGACAGATCATCCCGATAGCTTTCTACTGTCCGCGGTGACCTGTTCAGCTCACTGCATAAGTATTCCAAGAACTTGTCTATATTCAACATAACAGTTGTAGTTTTTGTTATTCGGCAACGAAATTACGAAAATATTTCGAAACCACCAAATATTTTGAGGATTTTTTACTTTTAAAGCTCTCTTCTTGGATATTTGCTTCCAATAAGAGAGCATTTTCATCCTCTACCGAGGATAATATTATTCCTCGTTAGCGCGCAACTGCTGTACGTAGATGGCGTGTTCCATCTTGAGACGCTTCAAAACAGATGGCTTGTCGTACTGCTGACGAGCACGCAACTCCTTAACAACACCTGTCTTTTCAAACTTTCTCTTAAACTTCTTGAGAGCTCTCTCGATGTTCTCACCGTCCTTAACTGGTACAATAATCATTTTTTTGCTTTTTAATTTATTATGTTAAACTTATGTTATTTCTAGCGAAATGGGCATAATGCCACAAATTGCAGGTGCAAAATTACATCTTATTTTTCAGAAAACCAAGATTTTAGGCATTTTTTTGCTCTAAAACCTTTATTTTATGGCTTTTGTGGCATTTTTCAGCCATAATTTCTCTTCTTCATCGAGATAAGGAGCCAATTTTGCATACACTTCAGCATGATAAGCATTGAGCCATGCCAGTTCTTCCGGCAAGAGCATCTCTACATCTATCGGAGTGGTGTCTATCGGACAGAGGGTTAGGGATTCTATCTGCAGGAACTTGCCGAAATCTGTCTCCTTATAATCTTGAATCAGAACGGTGTTCTCGATTCTCACGCCGAACTTTCCTGCAAGATAGAGTCCTGGCTCATCTGTCAGGGTCATTCCTGCACGGAGAGGTGCCGGCATGTATTCCATACGAACCTGATGAGGTCCCTCATGCACATTCAGATAAGAACCTACCCCATGTCCGGTACCATGCAGGAAGTTCAAGCCTTCTCTCCACATGCATTCTCTGGCAAGCGCATCCAACTGAGTACCAGTAGCTCCATCCGGGAATTTTGCCAGCTCCAACTGGATGTGTCCCTTGAGTACCAAGGTATAGATATGCTTCATCTCATCTGTTACAGGACCAAGAGCGATGGTACGGGTGATGTCTGTAGTTGCATCCTGATACTGGGCTCCGGAATCCAGCAGAAGAAGACCTTCCGGCTTGAGCGGAATATCGGTCTCCGGAGATGCTTCGTAATGCACGATAGCTCCATGTTCCTGATAACCTGCGATGGTATCAAACGAGATGTCGCGGAACAAATCCTGCTCAGCACGCAATGCAGTCAACTTCTTGTCGATGGAAATCTCGGTCTCTCCGCCTGCTTCCACAGCAGGAACCAGCCATTTCAGGAACTTGACCATAGCCACGCCATCACGCACCATAGCACGGCGATAACCCGCAATTTCAGCATCACTCTTCACAGCCTTCATAGCAGGTATCGGAGAGTTCAGGGAAATGATCTCCTGGCATTTCACGGCTTTCCAGAGATAATAACTGGTTTCATTGCCATCCAGGAGAATATTATATTGAGCATACTGCTTCAATCCCTCTTCCACCTTATTATAATTATATACAGAGATACCAGTTTCCTGAAGATAAGCACGAACTTCATCGGTAAGCTTAGCCTCATCTACAAAAAGCGACACCTTATCAGATGCAACCAGGAGATAACTTACGAATACCGGATTGCAATGCACATCAGTGCCACGTAAGTTCAATGTCCAGGCGATATCATCGAGTGCAGACACCAGCATACCATCAGCATGAACACCTCGCAAAGCCTTTCTGATTCGAGCTATCTTAGAAACGGCTGTTTCACCGGCAAATTCCAAAGGTTGGATCTCCACTGGATTTTCCGGAATAGCAGGACGATCTTTCCATATCTCCCCTAAAGGATCGAAATTAGTGCGCAGGGTAATACCACCCTCCTTACGCAAATCAGATATAAGTGCTGAGGTCATTGCGTATGAGTTGACCATACCATCCAGTCCGACCTCAGGAGATGCAACATCTGCCAATTCCTTTCCCAGCCATTCAGCAATAGTAGGAGTTCCAGGAGTCTTGAGCTTCATTAATTGGAATTCTGTTCCATCCAACTGTTCTTCAGCCGCAAGGAAGTAGCGGGAATCTGTCCACAATGCAGCAGAGCTCATGGTTACCACAGCGGTACCAGCCGACCCGTTGAATCCGGAGATCCAGGCCCTGCCAAGCCAATGGTCTGCCACATATTCACTCTGATGTGCATCCGTACTAGGGAAGATAAAGGCAGCCAGATGCTCACGCTTCATCACTTCCCTCAAGCTAGCTAATCTTTGATTGATTTCATTCATAATTGCCAAGTATTGATAATAATATATTCGATTTTCATGCCATTTACAGCCTCTAGAGCAGAGAAAATAACGGCATTTTGCTAATTAGAGATTACAAAGATACTAATTTTAAGAATTAATCACAAATTTAAGCGTAAAATAATGCACGATTTACATTACTTTTTATTAATTTTGCGGTCGGAAAGCTAAAAGTGCGAGATTTACGGTCTTTTTAACCGATAGCAATCCCCAAAAGCAAGGGCTGCGACCAGGTGCCGCCTACCCAAACAAGAAATTTATAAACACTTAAATAAAAAATTGTAGTTATGGAATTTTTAACAAATGACAAGCTCGTTATCGTCGGTGCAGGCGGTATGATTGGTTCTAACATGGTTCAGAGCGCTTTGATGCTCGGTCTTACTCCTAATATTTGTCTCTACGACATCTTCGAGCCAGGTGTTCACGGTGTATTCGATGAGATTCAGCAGTGCGCATTCCCTGGTGTAAACGTTACTTATACAGTAAATCCAGAGGAAGCTTTCACTGGTGCTAAGTACATCATCTCTTCTGGTGGTGCTCCTCGTAAGGAGGGTATGACTCGTGAGGACCTCCTCAAGGGTAACTGCAAGATCGCTGCTGAGTTCGGTGACAATATCAAGAAGTACTGCCCAGAGGTTGAGCACGTAGTTGTTATCTTCAACCCAGCTGACGTTACTGCTTTGACAGCTCTTATCCACTCTGGTTTGAAGCCAAATCAGTTGACTTCACTCGCAGCTCTCGACTCTACTCGTTTGCAGCAGGCTTTGGCCCTCGAGTTCGGCGTACAGCAGGATAAGGTTACTGGCGCTCACACTTACGGTGGTCACGGCGAGCAGATGGCTGTATTCGCTTCTCAGGTTAAGGTTGACGGCAAGCCATTGGCAGAGATGGGTCTTTCTGACGAGCGTTGGGAAGAGATCAAGCACCACACAGTACAGGGTGGTTCTAACATCATCAAGCTCCGTGGCCGTTCTTCATTCCAGAGCCCAGCTTACAATGCAGTTAAGATGATCGAGGCTGCTATGGGTGGTGAGAAGTTCACATTGCCAGCAGGTTGCTATGTAAACCACGACAAGCTCGGTTTCAAGAACGTAATGATGGCTATGCCTACTACTATCGACAAGACTGGTGTTCACTTCACAGAGCCTACAGGTACTGAGGAAGAGCTCGCTAGCCTCCAGAAGTCTTACGAGCACCTTTGCAAGATGCGCGATGAGATCGTAGAGCTTGGCATCGTTCCTCCAGTAGCTGAGTGGAAAGAGATGAACCCTAACTTGTAATTCTCCACTTCGGATTTTTAGAAGTTAACTCGATAAGGGCTGAATCGTGAAAATGCTTCATGATTCAGCCTTTTTTGATTTCCATTTTTCCTGTCTTCAGCCACTTTATCCGCAAATACGCCATAAAGTTACACTTTTCAGTAAATCGGGTTATACGACTTTGGCATTATTTTTGTAATTTTGCAAACTGAAATAACAAATAAGAAAGGATAATAGAAAATTATGGAACAGATAAAGAACAAATCATTCGGAGGCGAGCGCCCTCTCTTCGGTGCTCACGATGTACGCCTGGAGGACATCACGATTACAGATGGCGAATCGGGCATCAAGTGCTGCAAGAACATAGAATGTCACCATTCCAAGTTTTATGGCAAATACCCTTGGTGGCATGTGGATGGCTCCCTCATCACAGACTGCTACTTCGCCCCAGAGAGCCGCTCCGCCATCTGGTATAGTGATAATATGGTGATGCAAGACTGCACCATCGACGGTCCTAAGTTCTTCCGCGAAATGAAGAATCTGGAATTGGAGAACGTCAACATCACCGATGCAGACGAGACTTTCTGGAAGGTAGATGGGCTGAAACTGAAGAACGTAAAGCTCCACGATGGCACCTATCCATTCATGTTTTCCAAGAACATCTATGTAGATGGACTGGAGAGCGATTCCAAGTATGTATTCCAATACTGCAGAAATGTGGAGATTCACAATGCCAAGATTACAACAAAGGATAGTTTCTGGGAGTGCGAGAATGTGACGGTTTATGATTCTGAACTGAATGGTGAGTATCTGGCATGGCACAGCAAGAACATCAAGTTCGTACGTTGCCACATCAGCGGTGAGCAACCTCTCTGCTATATGGACCATGTCACTCTCGAAGACTGCACCTTTGATAAGGAATGCGACCGCGCCTTTGAGGATTGCATGAACATCAATGCGCACATCAAGGGAAGCATCACCAATATCAAGAACCCTATTTCCGGAAGAATCGAGGCAGACGAAGTAGGAAGCGTAACCTATACAGAGTTTGCCAAGGCGCCAAAGGGAGCATGCGAGATCATCGACCATTCGAAATAGCAGAAGCATTCATTGCGATTCTGTATTCTCTTAATCAAAAAAGGCATTGCACCTAGGGATAATTGTTCTTAGTATTAAGAGAAATCTCCGTTCAACGACGCTGAACGGAGATTTCAATTAGGGAAAAAGAGATTTATCCTACAAGCAATGAAGAAATAACATAGATAGAAAACAAATATGAAATATAATTTTGATGAAATCATCGAACGTCGCGGCACCAACTCCTATAAATGGGATCTGGTGAAGGAAGACGGCGTTATTCCTATGTGGGTAGCAGACATGGATTTCCAGACCGCTCCCTGCATCATCGAAGCTCTGCAAAAGCGCGTAGCTCACGGCATCTTCGGCTATACCCTCGTACCTGATTCTTACTACGAGGCTATCATCAACTGGTTCTCCCGCCGCCATCAGTGGAAGATAGAGAAAGACTGGATTCTCTATACATCGGGCGTAGTACCAGCCATCTCCAGCTGTCTGAAGGCTATCTGCATGCCAGGCGAGAAGGTTTTGGTACAGACTCCTGTATATAACTGCTTCTTCTCCTGTATCAAGAACAGTGGCTGCGAAGTGGTAGAGAATGAATTGAAGCGTGTAGGCAACTGCACTTACGAGATAGATTTCGAAGACTTCGAGCTCAAGTGTACTGATGAGAAGACCACCGCATTCATTCTCTGCAACCCTCACAACCCTGCCGGAAGAGTCTGGAAGAAGGAGGAACTGGAGCGAATGAATGACATCTGTCTCAAGCATAACGTAAAGATCATCGCCGATGAAATCCACTGCGAACTCGTCATGCCTGGCTATCACTACACTCCATTTGCCAGCATCAGCGAAGCTTGCCGTGACAACTGCGTCGTATTGAACTCCCCATCAAAGTCGTTTAACATCGCAGGTCTCCAGATTGCCAACATCATCTGTTCCGACGCTGCCTTGCGCCGCCGTATCAACCGTGCCATCAATATCAACGAGGTTTGCGATGTCAATCCTTTCGGTGTCATCGCTCTCCAGGCTGCCTACAACGAAGGTGAGGAGTGGCTCGATGAACTGAACCAGTATCTCTACGAGAACTATCAGGCTGTAAAGGAGTTCTTTAATACAGAATTGCCACAGGTTCGCATAACCCGCCTGGAAGGCACCTATCTGGTTTGGCTCGACATCCTGCCATTCGAGTTGTCTAGCGACGAGGCATACGAGAAGCTGATGAATGACGGCAAGGTATTTGTAAATAGCGGTACGATGTATGGCAGAAAGGCCGGTCAAGGCTACCTGCGCCTCAACATTGCCTGTCCTCGCAAGACCCTGATGCAGGGATTGATTCGCATCGCACGCGTTCTCAGCCAGTACATGGATGAAGAGGATTTAAGCGGATGCCCAGCATAACAGAGCGGAAGAAAAATCATCATTTTAAATAAAAAGTTCTAAAAAGCAAAATAAGATGGAAAATGAAGTTTTGAAAGTCATTAAGGAGAGAAGAAGTATTCGTCGCTTCAAGGCTGACCAGATTACCGATGAGGAGTTGAAGACCGTTTTGGAAGCTGGCACATGGGCAGCTACCGGTCATGGCACACAGGAGCCATTCATCATAGCTGTTCAGAATCCTGAAGTTTGCGCACAGCTTCGCAAGATGAACGCAGACATCATGGGTGTAGAGAGTGATCCTTACTACGGAGCGCCAACCATCGTCATCGTCCTGGCTCCAGAAAATAATGTGAACGGAGTAAAAGACGGCAGCCTCATCTTGGGCAATATGATGCTTGCAGCCCACTCTATCGGTCTTTCTTCCTGCTGGATCAACCGTGAAGACGGTATGTTTGCATCAGAAGAAGGCAAGAAGTTGATGAAGGATTGGAATCTTCCAGAAGGTTTGATGGGAGTAGGAGCCCTGGCTTTGGGTTATGCTTCTGCACATCCTCATACCGTAAAGCCTCGCAAGGAGGATTACTACCGCATCATCAAATAGAAAAAGCATAATACAAGCATGGAATGAAACAAATAGAATTCTATGCCAAACATCAAAAAGGTCTCATGATTTTCAAAAACCATGAGACCTTTTATATATTATAATGTAACCTTAGCCAAAACCTTGCCAGTGGCACCCGAAAGACTAGCTACGAAAGCACCAGCCTCATCGCCAGCCTGCTTCAGGAAAGCTTCGTCATTCATCAGCGACTTCATCAAGCCCTCGAAATCCTCGTAGGTATTGATTTCAAAACCGCCACCCGATTTCAGCAAGCCCTGAGCCTCCTGGAACTTCTTGTTGTTTGGACCGAAGATAACCGGCATATTCCATACAGCAGCTTCCAGGGTATTATGGATACCAACACCAAATCCGCCACCGATATAAGCCACATCTCCATAGTTATACATACTGCTCAGTAAGCCGAAGCAATCGATGATCAGCACATCAGCCTTGGCAGCCTCTTCTGGAGTAGTCTGTGTATAGCGCACCACCTTCTTATCCTTCAAGAGAGAAAGAATCAGCTTCAGATGTTCCTCTGCTATCACATGAGGAGCAATCAACAATCTCCAATCCTTATGTTCATTGAAGAAACGGATAAAGATTTCCTCATCTGGAGGCCATGAACTACCAGCCACGAAGACCTTATAGTCTGGATGAGATGCTTTCTCAGAAGACGCAGCAGAATCAGAAACAGCCACCCCACTTCTGAAAGCTTCGCAGATAGGCAACTGCTTTGCTGCCTCCTTGATCTGGAGCACACGGTCGAAACGGGTATCTCCTACCACATCCACCTCCTTGATACCGATACTTTCCAGCAATCGCTTGCTTTCCTCATCCTGCACGAAGAAACGGGTAAAACACTTCAGTACATTGGCATAGCTTCTGCCATACCACTTGAAGAACACCTGATCCTCACGGAATATACTGCTCACACTATAGGTAGGAATGTTGCGATGCTTCAGGATATGAAGGAAATTAGACCAGAACTCATACTTGATGAAGAAAGCCATCACAGGGCGCACCAGGCGAAGGAAACGGATGGCATTCAGACGGGTATCCACCGGCATATAGCAGATGATGTCAGCACCCTCATAGTTCTTGCGCACCTCATAACCCGAAGGAGAATAGAAGGTGAGCAAAATCTTATACTGAGGATAATCCTTGCGGATTTGCTCCATCAATGGACGTCCCTGCTCAAACTCGCCGAGCGATGCTGCATGAAACCAAATGTACTTAGCATTAGGATCCACCTTCTGCTTCAATATCTTGAAAGCCTCACGCTCGCCACGCCACATCTTGCGTACCTTTTCATTAAACAGACTGGCTATGGCAATGCCCAATAGGACGAAATATATTACGATATTATAGATCATGATATTACTTTTATTGGTTAGTATCTATAAATACGTGAACTCTCTGAGGAACATTCAGCCCGACAACAAAAGTTCCTCAGAGAGATGTTTATTGTGAATTAACCCAAAACTTCGATAGCCTTGCGAAGACGACGCAAAGTCTCCTCCTTACCGAGGAAGGCAGAGATGTCGAACATACCTGGACCCTTGCCCTCTCCTACGAGAGTCAAGCGGAAGGCATTCATCACATCACCGAGCTTATAGCCCTTGTCCTCTACCCACTTCAATACGATAGGCTCCTGACCCTCGATAGAGAAGTCCTCGATGCCCTCGAGAACCTCAGCGAGTTCAGTCATCTGCTGAGCAGAATATTCCTTCCAGCGCTTCTTGGCAGTCTTGGCATCATACTCTGTTGGAGGGAGGAAGAAGAATGAGCACAATGGCCACAACTCATAGACGAAGTTCACACGGTCCTTCATCATGTGTACCACCTGCTTTACCCTATCCAAAGTCTCCTCTACACCATTGTTAGCCACGATAGGTGCAAAGAGATTGGCAATTTCATCATCACTCTTCATAAGGATGTACTCATGGTTGAACCAGATTCCCTTCTTGAAGTCGAACTTGGCACCAGCCTTAGAGCAGCGGGAGATATCGAAAGCCTTCACCAACTCATCGAGAGAGAAGATTTCCTGCTCTGTACCTGGGTTCCAGCCGAGGAGCGCCAGGAAGTTGACTACAGCCTCTGGGAAGTAGCCACTCTCACGATAACCGGAAGAAACCTCACCAGTCTTAGGGTCATGCCACTCCAATGGGAATACAGGGAAACCGAGGCGGTCACCATCGCGCTTGCTCAACTTCCCCTTACCCTCTGGCTTGAGGAGCAAAGGAAGGTGTGCGAAGCGAGGCATGGTATCCTCCCATCCGAAAGCCTGATAAAGGAGAACGTGCAATGGAGCACTAGGCAACCACTCCTCACCACGGATTACGTGAGAGATTTCCATCAAGTGGTCGTCCACGATGTTTGCCAAGTGATAAGTAGGCAGTTCATCTGCACTCTTATAGAGCACCTTGTCATCCAGGATATCACTCATCACCTTCACATCGCCACGAATCATATCGTTGACATGAATCTCCTGTCCTGGTTCAATCTTGAAACGTACTGTATATTGCTTACCGTCTGCGATGAGCTGATCTACCTCCTCCTTGGAAAGGGTGAGAGAGTTGCGCATCTGCATACGGGTATGAGCATCGTACTGGAAGTTCTGAATCTCAGCACGCTTGGCTTCCAGCTCCTCTGGAGTATCGAAAGCGATGTATGCCTTACCGTTGTCCAAAAGCTGCTGTACATATTTCTTATAGATATCACGACGCTCGCTCTGACGATAAGGACCATGCTCGCCACCGAAGCTCACACCCTCATCAAACTGGATACCGAGCCACTTGAAAGATTCCAGGATATATTCCTCGGCTCCTGGTACGAAACGATGAGAGTCTGTATCCTCGATACGGAACACAAGCTCACCACCATGCTGGCGAGCAAACAAATAATTATAAAGGGCGGTACGGACACCACCAATGTGCAGTGCTCCCGTTGGACTTGGGGCAAAACGCACTCTTACTTTTCTATCTGCCATGTCTTATTTTATAGCTATTTTTGAATTTTTCTGCAAATTTACAGTTTTTTTTGCGATTATAATAGTTTTTTTTCGTATTTTCGCACTGTAAAAAGGAATTAATGGGAGAAAAGATGCTTTTTTGCTCAATATTTGGGAAAATGAGCAGCTTTTTAGCCCAAAAACGTCACAAACCATAAAGTGTAACAAACATGAGTATATTCAACAATCCCGAGGAGAATTATTGGCGCAACCTGATCACCAAGACCATTCTCGTTATCTTTACAGTTTCCATCATTGTCTGGTTTTTGCCACGCAATGAGGGCAGACAGTTCCGTTACGATGTGGGAAAACCTTGGATGTACGGTTCTGTGATTGCCACCTTCGACTTCCCGATCTACAAGACCGACGAAGCCATCAAGCACGAACAGGATTCGCTGCTACGGCAGTTCCAGCCGTATTACACAGTAAATTCGAATGTCGGCAATGAACAGGTCAAGCGCTTCCTCCACGATTTCAGCCAGGGTATCCCAGGACTTCCGAAGGAATACGTGGAACTCATAGCCAACCAGCTGAAGCAGGTTTATCAGACGGGCATAGTCAGCACGCCTGAATACAACCGTATCTACAAGGATTCTACCAGTATGATACACATCATCAGCGGCAAGAATGCCAAGAGCTTTCCTATCGGTAACTTCTACTCTACCATTGCCGCCTATGAACACATCTTCTTTGATGAGAAGATATCAGCACAGCGGCAGATTCTCTCCCGCTGCAATCTCAACGACTATGTGGAACCCAACCTTATATATGATAAGGAACGCTCGGAGGCTGAACGAACAGACCTGCTGAGCAGCATTCCACTGGCCAGCGGTATGGTGATGAGTGGCCAGAAGATCATCGACCGAGGCGAAATCATCAACGACTACACCTATCGTGTACTCACATCATTCGACAAGGAGACAAAGCGCCGAAGTTCAACCGAGGACGAGCTTACCACTACTATCATCGGTCAGGCACTCTTCGTACTGATCCTCGTGATGATGTTTACCTTCTATCTCACGCTCTTCCGCAAAGACTACTTCGACAAGCCACGCAGCATCACCATGCTCTATGCGATGATTACGCTGTTCCCAATCTTTGTGTCACTCATTATGAAGCACAATTTCTTCAGCGTATATATCATCCCATTTGCCATGGCGCCTATCTTTGTGCGCGTCTTTATGGATTCACGAACGGCTTTCATCACGCATGTCACGATGATTCTCATCTGTGCGGCAGCAGTGAGATATCAATATGAATTCATCATCGTGCAGCTGGTTTCCGGTCTGGTTGCGATTTACAGTCTGCGTGAATTGTCCAAGCGCTCACAGATATTCTTCACAGCCCTCCTGGTTGCCATCAGTTCCACCGTGGTATATGTGGCCCTCCAGCTGATGCAAGACAATCAGGTGTTCAACATCGACCGCAGCATGTACACCTATTCCACCATCAATGGAATCTTCCTGCTGCTCGCCTATCCACTGATGTACATCATCGAGAAGACGTTTGGTTTCACCTCCAATGTCACACTCTTCGAGTTGTCCAACACCAACAAGGGTCTGTTGCGCAACCTGAGTGAGATTGCCCCTGGCACCTTCCAGCACTCCATCACCGTAGGTAATCTGGCGGCGGAGATAGCCAACCGTATCGAGGCAAACAGTCTGCTGGTACGTACCGGAGCCCTCTATCACGATATCGGTAAGATGACCAACCCGGTATTCTTTACGGAGAACCAGGCTGGTGTGAATCCACACGACCAGCTGAGTGACCTGGAAAGTGCCCAGATCATCATCAGTCACGTAACAGAAGGACTGAAGATGGCAGAAAAGGTTGGTTTGCCGGGTATTATCAAGGACTTCATCACCACTCACCACGGCACGGGTATTGCCAAATTCTTCTATGTAAACTATTGCAATGCCCACCCTACAGAAGTGGTCGATAAGTCGCAGTTCCAATATCCGGGACCAAATCCGTTCACCCGAGAGCAGGCTATCCTGATGATGGCGGATACGGTAGAAGCTGCCTCCCGCTCACTGAATGAATACACGGAGGAAAGCATCAGCAACCTGGTAAACAAGCTCATCGATGGGCAGGTAGCAGATGGATTCTTCAAGGAATGCCCGATCACCTTCCGTGACATTGCACTTGCCAAGCTGGTGCTTATCGATCGTCTGAAGGCGATTTATCATACCCGAATCTCCTATCCTCACATGAATGTGAAGGAGAACCAAAGCATGAAAAAGGAGGAAGAAGCTACTCAAGCTGAAACCGACTCACAAAAGCCTTGAAAACAGCTCACTTTTCAAGGTTTCTAAACTTACAATAAAAGCTCTCAAATAGCCCAAGAAGCTGCACAAAACTTAAAGTCTGTGCAGCTTCTTGGGCTATTTACGTTAATATACATTAAATCTTATCAAGATATTAAGGCAAAATAGAACATTATAGTTACCTTTGCGGACGTTTTTATTTAATATTATTAAGATGAAGAAACTAAAATTAGTTAGTTTAGCCATTGCGATGGCCTGTGCAACGCCTTCTTTGGCAGGTGGTTTGCTCACTAACACCAATCAGCACGTTGCATTCAACAGAATGATGAGCCGTGAGGCTTCAATTGGTATTGACGGCGTTTACTACAATCCAGCCGGCGTTGTATTCATGGGTGAAGGAAAGCATCTTGCCATCAACTGGCAGTTGGCTTACCAGACACGTAGCATTGAAAATGATTATCCATTGTTCACTAACAATGTGAACAATCCTACTACTCCACGCGAGTTCAAGGGTAAGGCTTTGGCACCTGTTATCCCTTCTTTCCAGTATGCTTATAATAAAGGCAGATGGTCACTCCAGGCAGGTTTCGCCCTCACTGGTGGCGGTGGAAAGTGTACTTTCGACAATGGACTGGGCTCTTTCGAGAAGATTGTAGCCGAGACAGCTTTGGCTGCTTGCCAGTTGGCAGGTGCTGTGGATCAGGTGGCAGCACAGCATCATGTACCAGCCCTTTTCACCAGCAATGATAAATTCGGTAAGGAAGGCAAGTATAGCTACAACAGTTATATGCACGGTCGCCAGTACTACTATGGTCTCTCTCTAGGTGCCGCTTATAAGTTCAGCGACAACTTCAGCGCATTCGCAGGTGTACGTGGTGTCTATGCATCTACCAACTACTACGGATATGTAGAGAACATCAAGGTTGGCGCAATGCCTCTCTATATGGTACTTGACCCAACCAAGGAAACAGCAGCAAACATCGAGTTGAGCTGTGACCAGAGCGGTGTGGGCTTCACTCCTATCATTGGTGTGGATTTCAAGACAGGCAAGTGGAACTTCGCTGCCAAGTATGAGTTCAAGACTCGTATCCGCCTGAAGAACAAGTCTGTAAACCAGGTTCCAAGTATCGGTAACCTTCCCGACAACCTCCGCAATGCTTACATTGCAGGTGGTGTACCAGAGACCACAGCAAATGCCATCATCGGCAACCCAGTTATTCAGGGAGCTATGGGACAGTTGAAGACTCAGTTCGATGCCAAGCTCGAAGAGGCTATCGGTGAATACGAGGATGGCAAAAAGATTGCAGGCGATATTCCTGCTTACCTGGCACTCGGTGTAGGTTACAGCCCAGTAAATGCAGTACGCGTAAACGTAGGTTTCCACTGGTTTGATGATAAGCACGCTACATCATACAACAACCGTCAGGAGAAGTTGGACCGTGGTACTTTGGAGTACAACGCAGGTGTTGAGGTGGATGTCAACAAGAAGATTACCTTGAGTACAGGTTGGCAGAACACCAACTATGGCTTGAGCGATGAGTACATGGATGACAAGTCATTCGTTGTTGGTTCTAACTCTGCCGCTATCGGTGGTGTTTATCACATCAACAAGAAGATGGATTTGAACGTGGCTTACTTCCACACCTTCTATCAGCACAAGAAGACCTCTGAGAAAGTTCAGCTTTCTGCAGAGAACAGCATCAACTACAGCTCTGATTACACCCGTAACAACAATATATTCGCAGTAGGTCTTGACATCAACTTCTAATCACAATGTTGAAAAAGCTGAATTAGACTTATGTTTTATCAGAACTATCAGATAATACAAGACACATAACTACAAACATCCAAAAAGGCTATCCCTCTCGCTAAGATTGGGATAGCCTTTCTCTTTTATCAGAAACAGAGGATTCCGACAAGACTACTTTATCTACATCGGATCCACATCATAATATATCTGCAAAGCTCCATACCTCGGATCTTTTGCCATCATCTGCTGGGCATACTTCAGATATTCGCGCACCTTCTTCTGGTCGATACCATTCTCCAGCTTGATGACAATCTTGCGGATATTCATCGTCTTTACACGTGCTACAGCCGGCTTATCCGGTCCGAGTACACGTTCACCAAACCATCCTCTCAGCGTCTTGCCCAATTCCAGACTTGCCTGCTGGCAAATCTTTTCGTGCTTGTGCTTCAGGAACACATTGATAAGATGGAAGAAAGGCGGATAATGAAACATTCTTCTCTCCTCCAGAATTCCCTTGAAAAGAGAATCATAGTCGTTGTGTACTACCTGACCGATGATGGGCAGTGTCGGATTTTTGGTCTGCAGAATCACGAGTCCCCGTTTGCCCTTTCTGCCGGCTCTTCCGCTCACCTGCGCCATCATCATGAAAGCATGCTCATAAGCACGGAAATCAGGATAGTTGAGCATCGAATCAGCATTCAAGATCCCCACAACACTCACTTTATCGAAATCCAAGCCCTTCGAAATCATCTGCGTACCTATCAGAAGATTCGTCTTTCCCGAAGAGAAATCGGAGATCAGTCGCTCGTAGGCATTTCGTGTACGGGTTGTGTCCAAGTCCATTCGGGCGATACGTGCTTCGGGGAAGATCTCGGAAATCTGGTCTTCGATGCGTTCCGTTCCTATTCCCCTGCCCATCAACTCAGTACTTCCACAGTTCGGGCATTCCGTTGGAACAGGATAGGTATAACCGCAATAATGGCAGGTCAGGAGATTAATACTCTTATGCAGGGTAAGCGAAACATCACAGTTCTTGCATTTCGGCACCCATCCGCACACCTTACATTCTATCATCGGTGCAAATCCTCTTCGGTTCTGGAAGAGGATAGCCTGCTCTCCATTCTTCAGGGCTTCTCTTACTGCCGCCAGGAGCACTGGCGAATAAACACCCGTCATCATCTTGCGATGGCGGAGGTCTTTCACATCCACCACCTGTATCTCAGGCAACTGGATATTCTTGTATCGGGTCTTCAGTTCTACCAATCCATACTTACCCTGCTGGGCATTATAATAGCTCTCCATCGAAGGCGTAGCCGTTCCCAGAAGCACCTTTGCCTCCGGATACATATTGGCAAGCACGATGGCTGCACTGCGGGCATGATAGCGAGGAGCCGGATCCTGCTGCTTGAAAGAGGTCTCGTGCTCTTCATCGATGATGACAAGTCCCAGTTTCTGGAAAGGCAGAAAGACTGCGCTTCTTGCTCCCAGGATAACATCATAGGGATGACCGGAGAGTTGTTTCTGCCAGATTTCCACGCGCTCAGCATCACTATATTTGGAATGATAGATACCGAGTCGGTCGCCAAAGACTTTGTGCAGTCGCTCCATAATCTGAACCGTCAGGGCGATTTCGGGCAGGAGATAGAGTACCTGCTTGTGTTCCTCGATGGCTTTCCTGATGAGATGGATGTAGATTTCCGTCTTTCCGCTGGAAGTAACACCATGCAGGAGTACTACGTTTTTCTTCAGCATCTGCATCAGTATCTGATTATAAGCATCCTGCTGCGGCATAGATAACGGCTTGATCTGGTCAAGATGAGATTCTCCTGCCGTATTCAATCTACCCACTTCCAACTCGTAGGTAAAGAGGATACCTCTGTCAATGAGCGCCTTGACCACGGCTGCCGTACATCGTGCCTCGTTCATCAGCTCTTCCTTCGTCACCTTCTTGATACCTTCCCTAGGCGTATCTCCCTCCAGACTATCCCAATGAGAAAGAGCCAGGAATGTGGTCAAAGCCTTCGATTGTTTCAGGGCACGCTGCACCATATTGAGTGCCACGTGCAGAGCCTGTTCATTGCGATAACTGCTCGCCAACTCCACATAGAGTTCCATCTTGGGCTTGAATTTCTCGGTAGATTTCATACCGGCAGGCATAGCTGCATTATATACATCGCCAAGAGGTGATATATAGTAATCGCTAATCCATTGCCAAAGGCGATATTGCTGGGGAAGGAGAGATGGATAGGAATCAAGAACAGCCTCTATCGGCTTACAGTTGAAATCCGGCTTCTCGGAATGTACATCCGCTACCATGGCAATATACTTCTTGCTTTTTCCTAAGGGAACGAGCACGCGCATACCAGCCACGACTTTCTCTTCCATCCCTTCGGGGATAGAATAAGTAAAGGTTCCGTCGAGCGGAAGAGGCAATATCACATCTACATATCTCATTGTTTCTATCTTCTAATTCTTCAGAATGTTTATCGTATGAAGCAGCTACACAACTGTTCTTTCCAAACATTCGTTCTGCAAAGATAGCAAAAAAAAAGCAGATACCCATCATTGGGTACCTGCTTTTATATATTTTAATGTATCTACTCGAAGAGATACTGGCTACAGTAGCTTAGAACCAGTAGCCGAGTGCAATCTGCCAAGAGTTGTTACGGCTCTTGTCCACTGATTCAAGAACCTTAGAGAAGCTAGCATCAGCCGACTTGCCGCAAGCGATATTGTAGTTGGCTGATACCTGAAGATGGCTCAGCAAGGTTACACCAGCACCTACGTTTACGCTGAAGTTTGACTTCTTTAAAGAGTAGTTGCCTACCTTATCCAAATCAAAGTTCTTGTCACCTACATTGAAGCCCCACTGTGGACCAGCAAAGAGGAAAACGTTAGCCAGACTGCTCAAGCCAAAACCATAACGTACGTTGACTGGAATATTGATAGACTGCTGCTTGACATTAGTTTTTCCAAATTCATCATCAATATTATACTTAACATCAGCCTCTTTCTGGTCGTACAAAGCTGCAGCATCGAAGCTCAAGCCTACGATAGGCACAGTAACCTTGACCATAGGACCAACAAAGAAACCAGTCTTGTTGGAAGCATCAAAAACATCCTCGCTGAAAGACATGCTTGTCACGTTCAAACCGCCCTTCAAACCGAACTTAATCTGAGCGTTTGCGCTAGTAGCATACATCATTGCTGCTACCATGAATACAAGTGATAAAATCTTCTTCATTTTCTTACCTTTTTTTAATTGTTACTAATTCTATATGTTCACACTATATGTTGAAAACAACATCTCTTTTACTTAATGGCGCTCTCTTCTCAACATCTTAATGGCGCTCCCTTCTCACCGTGACTCTAGCCGAGCCGCTGGCAGAAGAGGTTCTGTTTTTAGCCTGCTTTGGCTTGACACGGGAAACCTTGCCGGTATTGGCAGCTGCACCACGCAATCCTGTGCTTCGGCGATTCTTCCTTACACTACCCTTTACATCCTTTGCTGCATTGGCAATGCTGTCCAGTGAATCTTTTCGAGCCTGATTGCCCCAGATATTCTTCTCAAAGGCAACCAGTTCTGCCTCGATGCGTTTCTGCTCCTTTGCCATGGCAGAATCCGTGGTACAGTATTGAGAAAGGGTTTGTCCCAACAGATTGTTGGTCTTGTAAATCTTACCCTTATATTGATTTCTGGCAAAGTAATCATCAATACTCATCACCACGGCATTATTCAGATTGCTAGTCATCACCTGCTGTCGGGTGAGATAAGGAGCCAGATCGTCATATTTCACCCAAAAGAGAGGATACTTGGTTCCACCGTCTCCAAAGTCATCCTCACGGGTCATGATAGGGCAAAGCGCCAATACCTTGGTACGGAAGGTAGCCGAACGCTGGTCGAAGAAACTGCTTTCCTTGATATAATACGATTTCACCTCACGCGAAGGGATATCGCTGTTATCTAACTTGATTCTACCATTTGCCTGCTTCTCGTAGTAGATATGATAGTTGTCCAGAAAAGACTTCGGATCCACCCGGTCGGCAGCGGCAAAACTCTCATTACCATCCATTCGGTATTGGAATACGGTAATCTTTCCCGTCATCATCAATCTGAAGATGGTGGTAAAGAGATTCATCTGATTCCCCTTCGGCTCTACTGGATAATAGAGCGCAGCATTGGCTTCGTTGTTGAGATCCAGTTCACGATAGATATCTCTTCTCCAAACCACGTCCTCATCCATCGGGAGAGCAGTAGGAAAGGAGATCTGCGCACGCAGGGTGGGAGTATCGCCATTCTGCTGTGCCGCTTTCTTCTGTGCTGCCGCCTGCCTGCGGGCCTCAGGTTGTGCCCAGATGCCCTGCACCATTCCCAAGAGCAGGAACAAGAACAATATCTTTTTCATTGACTTTGATTTTTAAATTTGAAAACTCCGTTATTACTTTACGATAACTTCCATTGCCGAAGGCAGGGTTCGCATGATGCCGTCGGGACCTACTGCTCTGATATGAGAGATGTAGAAACGACGGTTGCGATACAGCTTTCTGAACTCCTCACGCTGCCTGTCGGAGAAACTGGCTCCAGCAGAAGCCAGCGGAATGGCATTACCCATATTGTCTAAGAAGACGGTTTCGAAACCTACTACCTTGAAAGGAATATCCAGAAGTCCATCGTCGATGGCTGCATGAATGCCCGTGGCACCCATCAGATTGGCCTTTGCCAAACCGCCACCTCTGAATCTGTCGGTTCCCATCGCGATATAAGCGGTAGGATCTGGCAGTTTCCTGACATGGAAAACAAAAGGCGGCAGCGAGCGAACCTGTCCCTTATCTCTTGCCGTTACATGAATGGTAACATCCTTGCCAACGGTAGATGGAGTCGCCACGAAATGACCGTTGCCTTTTGATACGAACGAGCCGCCACTCATAGAGGCTGAGATGGCATTCGCCGGAACCCCTGGCACACTGATACTGATAGGATTGGCATAACCGGCATAAAGCACATTCATCAGGTCGGCAGCCACTGTAGCAGAATGCGGAACAGGCAATACGGTATATTTCTGACTGAAGTTACGACGGATTTCCTCGCCCTCCTTGCCTTTCATCAGAATATAACCGCTAAACTGATGTTCTCCTACCCCACCAGCCGTAAAGCTATATCTACCATCAGCAGCCTGAAGCCGACTGCCATTGACATAAATCTCAGGGCGCTGGGTACTGTCTATAGCCGCCATCACCACCTGTGAGTTGAATCGCTCACCCGCATAAAGGGTCGTCTTTTCAGGAATCACGAAGGCATTCATCTCACTCACATTCAGTTCCACGAGTTTCACATCCTTCTTCTTCTCATCGCCCTTCCGCGGTTCGTCCTGCAAGCTTCTCTTCACCTTCTCCACCAGCGACTTTCCCTCGACACCGAGTTCCTCTTCAGTAGGAGTATTCAGTGCCAACATAGCCATCAAGACGACATACATCAGATTGATCATCTTCTGGCGTGGTGAAATCGGTCTTTTCTTTATTGCCATTTATTTTTCTTTTAAGTTTGCGGTCATCGCTGCAATCATACGTGCATAAATGCTGTTCAGCTGCTCTATCTGCTGAGCCATCTTCCTGGTCTGTTCATTGATCTGGTCGATGGTACCAATCTGCTGACTGGCACTTTTCAACTGCATCTCATAAACCTTGGTAATACCGGTAAGCGTGCGGTTCAGGTTTTCCATCTCCTCACTGTCACGAGTCAGACGGGAGCTCTGCTCATTAACCTTGCCAAGGGTATCTACCAGATTCTTCAGCTCATCCACATAGCTGCTCTGCACTTTCTGCATTTCCTCAGAAGCTACCTGCATTTCTGACAAGGCATCCGGCTGAGCTATTGAGGAAGTCTGGTTGGCAACACCAGCAATTGGAGACGAAGCTGCTCCCATGGTAGAAGCTGCCATATTCTTGTCCTGGTATTCTACCTTACCCGTCTCCAGATATTCCTCCGTCACATGAGTAGGAAGATCTCTGCCATCAGCAGTCTTATCGAAAGGACGGTCGAAAGCAGACAGGAAGAACACGATAATCTCAGTACCCATTCCCAGGAAGAGCATCAGATTGGCTCCGGGAATATGCGTCAACTTGAAGAGAGTACCTGCAATAACGATACTCGCACCCCAACTATATGCATAGTTCAGGAAAGTTTGTCCCGGAACGCTATCCATCCACTTCTGCAGACGATAGACAATATTATATTTACTATAGTCACCCATTTTGATTATCTCCTATTTTTATTTCTTGATGTTTTCTGCTTGGCACTCGATGTAGTAGCCAGACTTCTTACGCAGCGGAATCCGATATATGAGCGTGGCTGGTTCTGGTATTCCCAAGAGCGCCATGCCGAGCGGATAAAAGATTCCGGATCTTTCCAGGAGCCCCCTCTTACACTCTTTTTCTTCAACCGGTAAGGATCTTCCTTGGCTGCATTGTATTTCAGGTCTGGATTCAGATCATTCATCGCATCCACTCCAGCCTCCGTATAAACGGTGCTGGTCCATTCAGCCACATTACCAGCCATATCATAAAGCCCGTTCGAGTTGGGTGAATAAATACCCACCTTACTCGTTATCAGGTTACCATCCTTGGTATAGTTACCCCTATCTGGCTTGAAGTTGGCATAGAAACATCCATCTCCATTCTTTACGTCAGCATTATCCCAAGGGAACTCACTCTGATTCTTTCCTCTGGCAGCAAACTCCCATTCTGCCTCTGTTGGCAGACGGTAACGCTGCACGAATCTTGCCTCCGGTCCCAAACCTTTTAGAAGATAGTCGGTACGCCAGGCACAGAAGGCATTCGCCTGCTCCCAGGTGACACCCACAACAGGATAATCGTTGTAGGCAGGATTACTGAAATAGCTTCTCAGATAAGTTTCATTATCTGAGTTGCGGAAATCATTCACCCAGCAAGTTGTATCCGGATAGATATTCACGATATAAGTATTGAGGAAATCCCACGGACCGCTCAACGGACGGTTGATGGTTTCTCTCACCACTCTGCCCTCATCATCATAATAAGCGGTATCCTTCGAAATCATCACCACCTCATCAGGATTAATCTGGATATCCGTATTCAGACTACGCTCCTGCGGATTGATTCGGTTACGGCGAAGGGCTGCTGCTGTATAATCATAGATTTCATACTTATAGTTGAGCTGGCGCCAATCAATCAGTTTCTCACCGGTCACCGGATTCACATTGTAGAGACTTTCTATCGCACGCAGTTCATCCTCATTCGGTTTTCTTGGCAAAGGCTTCTTCCAGTTAACCTGCGGAGGAACCGGGTCGCCATTCTTGTCTTCGGTAATCATATAGGTCTCATCGCCGGCATAGGCAGGATCGGCAAGACGGGTACGGAGGATAGAATCGCGTACATAAGCCACAAACTGCTTGTACTCAGAGTTCGTAATCTCAGTATCATCCATCCAGAATCCATCTACGGAAACATCCTTGCGGGGAGTCTTTGCACCCCATAGCGAATCCTGCGTCTCAAGCCCCATCTTCAGGAAACCACGGTTCACCTTTACCATTCCGTAAGGAGTAGGCTCCACGAAACCTCTTCCGCTTACGCCCACAACTTCTCCTCCTCTACCTGCCATGGAAGTAGATTTGGCACTAAAACAGCCACTCAGAGAGAGCAGTGCTGTGAGTGAGCATAAGAGCCCTAATATTTTCTTCATTTCAATATTCATATTCTTGATGATATACTATAGTATTCTAACACTCTGATGTTTGTTCTTTCCTTTCTTGGCAAGACTGATATCAGTCTGGTATCCTATGAAGAGCTCATGGCTACCATTACCTGCATTCAACTTCGAAGTATAGCACTCGTAACTGTACCCAAGCATCACCCCATGAAAAGTACCTCCCAAAAGAAAGGTAACTGAATGATCAGGACTGTAGGTGAGTCCACCATACAGATGCTTTCCCTCGTGCTGATAAACCAGCCGTCCGGTAACATCGCCTCGCCACGCCGTACCATTATACCTGACAATAGCAGATGACTTTATAAATAAAAACGGATTTCTCAGTTGAATATTGTATCCACCAGTCAAATAATACGTTGCATCAATCTTAAATTCATTTGATTCACCCAGATTGATCGTAGGAGAAGTAAGATGTTGTCCTGAAAATCCAACATACCAATTACGATGAATGAAATAGAGACCTAAGGCAAAATCCACTCCACTTCCCTCTACATTTGTCGTAGCAAAAGCAGGGTCGCCCGATTCTTCAGCATCTACCTTGCTGCCATCAAAACTCTCACTCAGCATACCGCCCTGCAATCCGATGCTCATCATTCCTCCCCATAGTTTCTTTTTATAAGCATACTGCAGGCTAAGACGCTGGTGGGTAAAGAGACCAATCTGGTCATTCATCAGCGAAACACCCACACCCTGCTGATGATTGAAAAGCAGGAAAGGCATATCTGCTGCCAGATACATCGTACGGGGATTGTGTTCGAATCCAGCCATATCAAGAGCGTAAGCAGCCGTAACATTCAGTTTTGCCTGCTTACCCACTGCTGCAGGGTTGAAGGATGACTCCATGTCGAAATAATGACAGAAGGATGGATCATACTGCGCTCTCGTACAGAGCACACCTGCCAGCAAAAAACATAATATAATGATTCGTCTTAACACAATGTAATAACGTAAATTATCGCTGAATATTATATATAAGGTGATGATTGTAGGAACATCCGGGCAGATATGAGATGAAAAAGAAACAGAAAGAAGATGAAAAAGGCTGTTCTCCGAGTAGAGAACAGCCCTATCATCGACTTTTAATATTCGTCGTCATTCCAGAGGAATATTAGGGCTGAATACCAAACACTTATAGCCTTCTAACTTTTTTATTGAACATTTTATTAAGGAGTAAAAGTCGCTAAAAGGCTTTTCTAAACCTATCTTGCAACTCCTTGATTCGCTCTAAAAGTTTTTCGAAAGATAAAGTCTGACCATAGATAAAGTGGTTACACATCTCTGCATAATCACCTTCCCAATCCTTCATCAACTCTTGCCTAGGAACGAAATCAATCTCACTAGGCATCAACTTAGAATAATCTACATACCCAACAGCATAGTATATGGAACGATGCTTAACTATACGCTCATACAAATCAATATCCTGCAGGGCTTGTTTGCCAAATCCTGTATCCATCAAGCGTTCGAGATCATAAAGATGTCTAGACATTCGGACATGACGAGGAGTCTGTTTCTGAAACTCCTCGCATAGCAGGAATGCCTTCTCTAGGAATGTTCGAGTAGGCACAACTGTTCTGACCGTAGCTGTAGCCGCCGCATCTTCTCCAGGGAAAGTCTGCTCAATATATGATGAAATCAAACGGTCTTCCGTAGGTTCATTCATAGACAAGCAACTAATCTCTATCTTAACTCTTGGCGGAATATACTCTATCGTATGACCAAGCATAGACTCATAATGAACGAGAATGACAGACGGATCCTTATCACTTGCAACGGGACTTGCCTTACCATCCTCATCAATTTCCTCTACTACATTTTCTATATGGTATCCTTCCACACCAAGTTTCTTTAGATTTTCATCCAACTCTGCTGAAACTGTATCAAGAAAATACCTACGTGCCTTCTTGCGAAGTTTTTCACGCTGATTCTTTGTCGTCTTCTCTATACCGAAGAATTCATGGCTTACAGATAAGTCTATATCCTCACTGAATCTTTCTATCAAATTCCATCCTTTACTGAGACTTGTACCTCCCTTAAAGATGAGTTGATCTGCACATGAACATTTGAAAAGAGCGTTGAGCACCACAGTTACCCACCAGTCCTTTTCAATTGCAACCTGATTAATACGAAACTTCTCTTCCGCACGTTGCAACATTGCTATTCGTTCATCTATTGTGTGATTTAACCAAAGTGTCATAATGCTCGTTTTTATCTATTATATCAGTTATCAGCTTTCTCATCCATACTGGCATGAGAGTAAGGTCTTGTACAAACAAGTCTTTATGTTCCTCTTCATTGACCAATTTTCTTATGGTAGAGAGTTCTTGATTACCTACATTCTTTTGTCCTAATGTTCTAAGAGCTTGTACAAGAAGCGCTGCCAACACTGTCTGAAAAGCAAAGTTCTTAGGAACACTTCTCTTCAACTCTATAGTCCGATTTCCAAGAGTCAAGACTCTTCCACTTCCCGATGTCAGATAAGTATATTTTGTAGGCACCTGTGTTGAGAGTCCAAGTTTGTTGAGCGCTGTAACTCCTGAAGGTTGTATTTGTACCTTATCTCGCTGGGCTATAGCCATCACCATTTCATCTATTGATGGATAGACTATCCCAAATCGGGTATTCTTAGGGCGAAGATAAACCCCATTAGCTAATCGAACTATATTTCCCTTTTTTTCTTCTACAGAAAGTGCACGACTTACCACCTTCTCATTATCATTGATGTCAGAGAAGTCTGAGATGAAGAGAATCTGCCCTTCACTTGTCTCGTATATACGGTTTGCTATTTCTGCCATATCGTTTTCTTTCTTTAATGGTGCAAAAATACAAAAAATCAGCGATATGTGTAACACCCCGCCGATTTAATTAACTTTTTTTATGTAGAAAACTTTGCAAATATTTTCCACAATCACTTATTTTTATTCACTCTTAGCTGTCTGTGGTACTCACGGCTCTTGCGTTGTAGTTCTTCCTTATGACTGGCATAATATCGACGTTGATACTCTGTTTTCGTGGCAGTTTTTCACTCTTTAAGAGACATACAGGCAAATTCTCCGAATGAATCTGGATACTGCTTGATTATTGCAGTAAAGACTGCGGACAAGACCTGCACGACAATGGAGTTTCCGGCTCGCCAATATAGAGAATAGTCAGAAGTCTTACGATGACGACCATTTATAAACATAAGTTTCGCTATTTGTTCTTTTGTGTAACCTTCTTTACCTCAAATCCGCAACCTATAGGGTTTAGTGGGATTTTGCTTGCAAAGCGACAAAATTCATTTTATTGTACATATTTCTTGCACAACAGAAATGTCGCAGACACAAAATCCCCTTACCCCATAAAGCGACTTGAGGTAATACGCTGGTTTAACCAGAAAAGCATG
>UQWP01000022.1 GCA_900544825.1 uncultured Prevotella sp.
TGCAAGTAGGAGTTTTTGCGAAAAAGGGTGCGTCATGGACTTATGACACACCCTCTTTGTTTTTTTTTAGAAAAACATCTTTTTTCTTCTACGAACGATACCTTTGCCTTTTATAATAAGGTGATAATGTTAACATTACGTTAAAGAATGAAAATAATTGCCCAAAAGTTTGGAACTTATTGAGAAAAAGCATACCTTTGCAGTGTTCTATTGAAGTAGTACACTAAAACATTAAAGATTATGATACAGATTAAAGACATTGATTTCAGATACCCAGGTAGCAAGCACCTTGTATTTAGAGATTTCTCTTTGGATCTCAAGGAGAACAACATTTATGGCTTGCTCGGTAAGAATGGTACAGGCAAGAGCACCCTGCTCTATCTCATCAGCGGATTGCTCCGCCAGCAACAAGGTACCATTCTCGTGGATGGCATTTCGGCACAAGATCGCAAAGCCGAGATGCTGAAGGACATCTTCATGGTGCCCGAAGAGTTTGAACTGCCCAACGTTTCCCTCGCCACCTACGTGAAGATGAACCAGGAGTTCTATCCTAACTTCTCGCAGGAAGTGCTGGACCGTTGCCTCAAGGATTTTGATTTACCACTCTCTCTCAAGTTGAACGAACTCTCGATGGGACAGAAGAAGAAGGTATTCATGAGTTTCGCACTCGCCACGGGTACCCGCTTTCTTCTGATGGACGAGCCTACCAATGGTCTCGACATCCCATCGAAGAGCCAGTTCCGTAAGGTCATCGCCAACAACATGACGGAAGACCGCACCCTCATCATCTCTACTCATCAGGTGCACGATGTAGAGTCGTTGCTCGACCACATCATCATCATGAACCAGAGCCAGCTCCTGCTCGACGCATCTATTTCAAACATCTGCGAGAAATACACCTTCGAGTACCGCAACCCACAGGAGATGGACGACACCGTGCTCTACGCCGAGCCAACCCTGCAGGGCAATGCCGCCATCTGCAAGCGACAGGAGGGTGAGCAGGAAACACAGATGAACCTGGAATTGCTCTTCAATGCAGTAATTAATGGAAAATTAAACGATTAAATGATTAGACGATTATGAAAAAGAATCTCGATTTAAATAGATTAGGAATGGTTATCCGTTGGGATGTATTAAACAACTGGACCTATAATTTGGGAGTCATTGCAGGACTCGCCATCTGTTTTTCAATTGCAAACATCATCCGGCTTTACAGAATTAGTGGCTTTATTGCAGCATCCCATGAACTAGATGCCATGACCGACAGTTATAAGAAATCCGCATATATGTTCTTTGGATTCATTTCTTTTATGGTCATTTACGTATTGGCATCTTGCATCTTCAGAAATATGAAGACCAAGTTACAGCGCGAAAGTTTCCTGATGCTTCCTGCCACTAACCTGGAAAAATATGTGGCTCGATTTCTGGTTGTTACCGTTGGTGGTCTTGTGACTTTGCTAGGAGCCTTGGTCATTTCAGATATTATCCAGCTCATCTTTAGCTTTTTCATCACTCCAGGCTTCCATATCAGCCTTACATGGCCAGTACTCAGCCACACCATTTTTGCCCTTTCACCAATAGACAACTCTTGGCAAACAATTCTGGAAGTCTACTCCTTCCTGATATTTGCCCATTCCTTCGCAACCCTGGGAGGAGCCTTCTACCGCAAGTTTCCTGTGCTTCTGACAGCATGTACGGGATTGGCACTTTGTCTGATTTTTGGTTATATTATCAACGAACTGGGTAAAGCAGGATGGCTTGATTTCGTAGGAACCTTGCACATCGAAGAGGGTTCTTCAGCTCAATATTTTGCTGTATTCACCTCGTCGGCAGTATTTCTTGCTTTGGCTGCCTTCAACTATTGGGCATCTTACAAGCTCTTCACCCGCATGCAGGTTATCTGCAACAAGTGGATTAACATCTAAGATTTAAAAATTGAAGATTATGAATTTCAGTAATGATAAAGCAATATACGTACAGATAGCCGAGCGATTGAGCGATGAAATCCTGGCGGGCAAGTACAAGGAGGACGAGCGAATACCGAGCGTCAGGGAATACGCCGTACTGCTGGAGGTAAATGCCAACACAACCGTGAAGGCATACGACCTGCTTGCCACCGACGAGATCATCTACAACAAGCGAGGCCTGGGCTACTTTGTTTCCGCAGGAGCCAAGAAGCAGATCAAGAAGACCCGCAAGAAGGAGTTTATGAAAGAAAGACTCCCGGAACTCGCCCGACAGATGCAGCTTCTCGACATCTCCATCGATGAAGTGAAGGAAGAGTTGGAGAAGAATCTCAAAAAAGTGAAGATATAAAGAAGAATCTCAAAAAGATAAGGATATGATGACACTATTCATTCTCAAAAGCATATTTTTAACTACTATCTTTGCCTTATATATAATAAGGTGGATGTAATCACGTTTTTAAAAAAGAGCTACGCTTGCAACTTTCAGAAGGTTGCAAGCGTCTAACGTTTTAAATTCATATCAATAAACAAACGTATTATATGTCATTAATTCATCTAAAAGACGTCAACAAGACCTATCAGGGTGCTCAGCCACTCCACGTGCTGAAGGGAATCGACCTCGACATCGAACGTGGCGAGTTCGTCAGCATCATGGGTGCTTCCGGCTCGGGAAAATCCACCTTATTAAATATATTGGGTATTCTCGACAACTACGATACGGGCGAATACAGACTCAATGATGTGCTCATCAAAGACCTCTCGGAAACCCGTGCTGCCGAATACCGCAACAAGATGATCGGCTTCATCTTCCAGTCGTTCAACCTCATCTCGTTCAAGACGGCGGTGGAAAACGTGGAGCTTCCACTCTTCTACCAGGGCGTGAGCCGCAAGAAGCGCCACGAACTGGCGATGGAATATCTCGAAAAACTGGGCTTGAAGCAATGGGCCAACCATTATCCTAACGAGATGTCGGGAGGACAGAAGCAGCGTGTAGCCATCGCCCGTGCCCTCATCACCAAACCCGAAATCATCCTTGCCGATGAGCCTACCGGAGCCCTCGACTCCAAAACGAGCGTGGAAGTGATGGACCTGCTGAAGGAACTGCACCAGAAAGAGGGAATGACCATCGTGGTGGTAACCCACGAAAGCGGTGTTGCCAACGAGACCGATAAGGTTATCCATATCAAGGACGGACTCATCGGAAGCATCGAAGACAACAGAGACCATCATCTCGTATCGAAAGACTATGTGAAGTAACTTTGAACTTGGAACATGAGAGAATTAATCAAAGAAATATGGAGCACGTCGAAGCGCAACAAGCTCCGCACTTCGCTTACAGGATTTGCCGTTGCCTGGGGTATCTTCATGCTGATATTCCTGCTGGGCGCTGGCAACGGACTGATTAATGCCCAGTTGCAACAAAGCACCCGATTCCTTGCCAACTCCATGCGAGTATTCCCGGGCGAAACCTCCAAAGCTTACAAGGGACTGAAGGAAGGCAGAAGCATCACGCTCAACGACAGGGACATCCTCATCAGCAACGAGACCTACGGTCAGTACGTGGATGATGTGGGTGGAAGACTGGAACAGTATAACGTGAACATCAACTACGGCGATAATTATGTGGCAAGCCAGTCATTGGTGGGTGTGGCTCCTACACATCCCAAAATCGACAAGACGGAGCTGATTGCCGGACGATTCATCAACGAAATCGATATGAAGGAGCAGCGCAAGAATGTGGTGCTGAGCCGAAGCCAGGCCAAGGAACTCTGTAAAGACTACCGTTCGCTGGTAGGCAAGAACGTAAAGATCAGCAACCTCAACTTCCAGGTGGTGGGAATCTACAAGGATGATGAATCGCGCAACAATACCGATGCCTTCATCGCCTACTCCACCATCAAGACCATCTACGCCAAGGGCGATGATGCAGGAAGTCTGGAGTTCACCATCAAGAATCTGAAGACCCAGGAGGATAACGAGCAGTTTGAGAAGAACTATCGTGCCAGCATCAACAACAACCACCAGGCTGCCCCTAATGACGACCGCACCATCTGGCTCTGGAACCGATACATGGACAATATCCAGATGAACCAGGGAATCGCCATCATGCAGACGGCACTCTGGATAGTGGGTCTGTTCACCCTGCTGAGCGGCATCGTGGGTGTTAGCAACATCATGCTCATCACCGTGAAGGAGCGAACCCGAGAGTTTGGCGTAAGAAAAGCCATCGGTGCCAAACCTTGGTCGATATTGAAGCTCATCATCACCGAGAGTATCATCATCACCTCGTTCTTCGGCTACATCGGAATGGTCTGCGGCGTGGCGGCAAACGAAATCATGGACGCAACCATCGGCCACACCACCGTAGATACCGGACTGTTTAAAGCCGCCATGTTTGTGAACCCAACGGTGGGCATCGGCACCTGCATCGGCGCTACCATTGCCATCGTCATCGCAGGCACCATCGCCGGACTCATCCCAGCCATCAAGGCAGCAAGAATCCGACCGATAGAGGCGCTGAGAGCGGAGTAGTATTTAGTGTTTAATGTTTAATTAGGCTTACACCTTATTATATATAGACTATGCTATGCGATTAGATTTAGATACATATAAAGAAATACTCGACACCATCACGAGGAACAAGAGCCGCAGTCTGCTCACGGGCTTCGGCGTGTTCTGGGGCGTGTTTATGCTCATCGCCCTGATGGGTGGCGGACAGGGGTTGAAGGAGATGCTGCAAAACAACTTCGCAGGCTTCGCCACCAACACCGCCATCATCTGGGCGCAGAACACCACCAAACCCTACAAGGGATTCAACAAGGGGCGCTCCTGGCAGATGGAAGAGAAAGACCTGGAGCGACTGCGCCACAGGGTGCCCGAACTCGATGTCATCACCCCGCTGCTCTTCGGAGGCAACAAGTCGGTAGTGTTTGGCGACAAGAAATTCAGCGGCAGCACGCAGGGCGTGAATCCCGATTACGCCCAGGTTTCCGCACCTAAAATGTTTTACGGCAGATACATCAACGAGATGGATGTGCGCCGCCAGCGCAAGGTTTGCGTCATCGGCAAACAGATTTACAAGACCCTCTTCCCCGGCGGCGGTGATCCGTGCGGCAAGAGTGTGCGAGTGGATTCCACCTATTACACAGTGGTGGGTGTGGATTACCGCTCGGGAAATGGCATCAACTTCGGCGGTAGAGCCGACGAAACCATCACCATTCCGCAATCCGTGCTCCGCACCGCCTACAACCGCGGAACCGCCATCGACATCATCGCCACCACCGGAAAGCCGGGCGTGGTGATGAGCAGCATCGCCCAGCGAATGCGTGAAACCATAGCCAGGGCTCACTACATCGACCCTTCAGACGAAAAAGGAATCATGGTGTTCAATACAGAGGTACTCTTCCAGATGCTCGACAATCTGTTTAAGGGAGTCAACTTCCTCATCTGGCTGGTAGGAATCGGCACCCTTCTTGCCGGCGCCATCGGAGTTTCCAACATCATGATGGTAACGGTGAAGGAGCGAACTACCGAGATAGGCATTCGCCGAGCCATCGGAGCCACGCCGAAGATGATTCTCTCGCAAATCATCTCAGAGAGTATTCTCCTCACCCTGGTGGCAGGCATGAGCGGCATCATCTTCGGAGTAGCCATCCTGCAGATGCTGGAGATGGCGAACACCACGGATGGCATTCTCACTGCCCACTTCCAGGTAGATTTCTGGACGGCCATCTCTTCAGCCATCCTCATCTGCATCCTTGGCGGCCTGGCCGGACTTGCCCCAGCCTGGCGAGCCATGAGCATCAAGCCGGTAGATGCAATGAGAGACGAATAAAAGAAAATATAAGATATAAAAGATATGAAAAAGTATTCAAAGTTGATAGTTGCGGCGATAGTCGCCTTGATTTTCATCGGAACCTTCGTGTTCCTTTATGAGAAATCACAGCCTAAGCCTGTGGAATATACCGAGTTTACCCCAAAGATGGGCGATGTGTTGAAAACCACGGTGATTACGGGTAAGATTGAGCCTCGCAACGAGGTGAACGTAAAGCCTCAGATCAGCGGTATCATCACCGAAATCTGCAAGCAGGCAGGCGATTTCGTGCAGGCAGGCGAGGTTATCGCCAAGGTAAAGGTGATTCCGGATATGGGACAGCTCAGTTCGGCGCAGGCTCGTGTGCGCCTTGCCGAGATTAACCTGAAGCAGGCACAGGTAAACTATGGTCGCGAGGAACAGCTCTACAAGAAGCAGCTGGTCAGCGCCGATGAGTTTGATAAGGTAAAGCAGTCGTTGCAGCAGGCTAAAGAGGAGAAGGTTGCCGCCCTGGATGCGCTCGAAGTAGTTCGTGATGGTGTTTCCAAGAGCAACGCCAGCGCCTCTTCCACCCTCATCCGTTCTACCATTTCGGGAGTTATCCTCGATATTCCTGTCAAGGTGGGTAACTCCGTAATTCTTGCCAACACCTTTAATGATGGAACCACCATCGCCAGTGTGGCAAACATGAACGACCTCATCTTCCGTGGCAACATCGACGAGACAGAGGTGGGCAACCTGGTAGTGGGAATGCCGATGAAGATTACCATCGGAGCAATGCAGGACCTGAAGTTTGATGCCGACCTGGAGTATATTTCTCCAAAGGCTGTAGAGAACAATGGTGCCAATCAGTTTGAGGTAAAGGCAGCCGTCCGCTCTGTAAAGGGCGGCAAGATCCGTTCCGGCTACAGCGCCAACGCCGAGATAGTATTATCCAAGGCTCTGAAGGTTCTCACCGTTCCGGAGAGTGCCATCGAGTTCAGCGGCGACAGCACCTTTGTTTATATAGTAAAGGGCAGCGGCGAGAAGAAGACCTATTCCCGCAAGCAGGTAACCACCGGCTTGAGCGATGGTGTGAACATCGAAATCAAGAAGGGTCTGAGCCTGAAGGACAAGGTAAGAGGTCCGCAGGTTGTAGCAGATAATAAGGAGGACGAATAATCCTTTCCACATCTTATTATATATAAGCCAACGGAGGCATCCTATTCCACTACACATAGAGATTAGGATGCCTCCGTTCTTCATTTGAAATATATTAGAAATACGCAACCAAACTCAATAGGAATGTACGACCACGAAGCGCATATCTAGTATAAGAACTACTCAAGTCGGTGTATACAGTATTATTGTAATCTTTCTGATTAAAGACATTGGTCAGGCTTCCTACAATGTCTATCTTACGATACCTGTACGAACATTTTATATCGCTAAATATCGTCTGCTTAGACGGGAGCGAACTAAAATAGTTAGCATAATACTCTGCCATTATAGTCAAGGTCAAATCCTCAATGGGGAGAAAACTGATGTTCAGCGCTTGAGTAAGCAGCTTTGTTGATGTCTTAGCCTTCGAAAAGCTTAACGAATTGATGTTATATCCCAACTGATAGTCAATCTCCAACCAATCATGCACATTAGAATTAAGCCCTACGGAGGTTTGCCACATATTCGTTTTATAATCAACAGATTCACCATTCTGCAAGATAGTTGCCCGATTGAGAAAGCCTAGACATTTGGCATTAACCATTCCTCTTATCCCCTCTATTCTCTTGCTAAGACTCCCCAATATCATGGTTCCCTTAGAGGTATTGTTACCCTTCTCCTTGGAATAGAACACCAAATCACGCTCCACCCATTTGGTCGTATTAGACTTATCCTTCCCCCAATTAAATCCGACACTTGCATTGCCAAAGAGCATATGTGTATAGTCGGTATAGCTAATAGAAAAGGCACTATTTTGCTTATTTTCCCAATAATTAATGATTGGAGAAGAGCTAAACGTCTTGCTATCTGTCATAATTGGAGCAACATAGCTATTATTAACAGAAGGAGCAGTACTCCCCAAAGAAAGATTAGTTCTCAATTTCCAACGACTACTCACCTGCCAGCTAAACGTCCATTCTGGTAAATAAAACACTCTGTCGGAAGAGCTCAATCCCCAATAATGATAGACGGACAGCGGAACCTGTATTTCAGAGCGGATTCCTTTAAATTTATAAATCAGACTAGGACACACTATCAGAGAAAGATAATTGATACTAGAATTCTCATAAAATGTCGTATCAATATTATCAGACATAAAATTGCTTTTAATATTAGAAGCCGACAGGATACCCTTTGTATCAATAGAAAATGCCCACCTTTTCATATTCCAAGTATAATTAAGCTTGGTCATTGATAAGAATTGCTTTCTCTTTACATCTTGCAAACTCTGTCCATCTGCCTCAACACATAATTTTTCAGGCAAAGTTTGGAACTTATTTCTTGACTCTACGGTCAAATAATGCTTGCCTATATGCCGAATCCACTTCAGCTTATTATCTATGCTATGCACATCAGAATGAATTACAGAAAGATTGGAATAGTCGCCCGAAATCTTTGTTTGATTTCTTTGCCACAATGAAGAATACTTTAGTTCATCAGAAAAGAAGCTCTTCTTTCCATCATTTTTAAACAGAACAGATGCCACCAATTCCTTAGTGCCGAGTATGCTATATTCTTTGGTATTCTTGGTTAATGTGCTGTCAGCAAGAAAATATGAGACTCCTTTTTCTATATCAGAAATGTTTCTGTCGTCGGTATAGTATATCTTGGTATGCAAGATAGCCGTATCAGATACTTTTTGTACATTACTGATATTAACCATATGAGTCCTTGCATTGCGTGTACGCTTATCATCCAAAGAGCCTGGCTTTTCTTGCGAAATCTCCAATATATTCTTAGGCTCATCCAGTACATCTTGGCCGAGCAAATCCTCCAGCGTCAAGATTTTGTTTTCACTCAAGATGTCCTTTCCGCTATTATTTGTCTTTAGAGTAATAGCGGTTTGGTTAGTAGCAGAAAGCTTGGCCGCAAACAGTTCTTCTTCCCAGATACTTGATGCGCCTCCCCCCAGCTTTGCATTACCACTCCAACGGCCTTTAGCCTTATCCTTCAAGTTTAAGTTCAAGACGGTTCCACCCTCACTCTTGCTATCCTTCATTACCTTTGCCGACTGATAATTCTCTATGATATCAACTTTCGAGATTAAATCATGCGAAATGTTACGAGTAGCAATATTGTATTGTCCGTCAAAGAGATCTACGCCCTCTACCAAAAACTCATTGATAGCCTTGCCATTATAAGACACACTTCCATTCTTAGCCACTTCTATTCCTGGCATTTTCTTTAGCACATCACCAATGGTTCGATCTTTAGCAGAAGAAAAGCCAGAAACCAGATAGCTTGTGGTATCATTATGATGAGTTATCTTCTCGGCTTTCACATAGACATCTTTCAAGGCAAATGCCTTGGGCTCGAGTTCTATCAGAAAGCTCTTTTTATTACCCATTGGGCAAGAGGCAGGTTTATATCCCATACATGACACTTTCAAGATAAAGAGAGACAGATCTTCTCCCTTTGTAGACAAGTGGAACTTACCATCTTTGGTAGTTACGCTGCTATACAAAACACTATTCTTTTGATTGCATATCGTGACTATCGCCTTATTGACAGGGAGACTCGTACCTTGCTCATGGACGTAACCATCCACTTCCCCCTCTTGGGCAAAGGAAGGCACAAACATGGTAAACAAGAAAATTATCAAGCAATATAAACCTCTCATTCTGTACACTGTATACTTTTTTATTTTATACTTTTTTATTTTTTGATGCTATCTACTAGCTCCATCGTCTTATAAAAAAGACGCTTTGGCACTTTATTGCCTTTGATTCCCATCGTTGCAGCAATGCCAGCGAGAAAGGCATTAGGGTCATCTATCGAAAGCTGTTTGATTTTCAAGAAATCATACTTTGTAATCTTCACATAGTCTTCTACAGGAACAGCTATCTCACCAGCACACTTACGCATACCCAGGAATGAAAATTCATAATGATGCTGCACATCGTATGCCTCCACGATGAGTCCTGGCAAGCCTTGAAATTTCCAAGGTCCATCGCTTATCGGTATCTCGGGAGCAAACCATACCTCATAACTTCTGCCTCCAAACTTGCAAGTTGCCTTTTGGCATTCATAATCACCTATAGTCTTTTTATCTTCCGTATATTTCCAGTCGAAAGAAGGCATAGGCTCCGTGTATTTATAGGTTTGCACAGCATCGTCCACAACATCTATTCGATTCTTATCAAAATTTTTCAAGACATAATAGGTCGCTGTGATTCTACCATACCTCGATTGAATGGTATCCTTGATAGCTTGTAACTCACTGATACTCTCTGCACCTTGGGAAAGGGAGTCACTTTCAAATTGTGCCTGAGGATAGAACAACGACTGTGAATCTCCTAGCCTTAATACCATCAAGGCATCTACGTTGCGCCCATTGACTGTGTCTGTTAGGAAAGTGAGGCGATAAACACATTCTAGATTAGCCTTTTCAGGGGCAGCCATACCCAGCAAGGCACAAACTGCCAAAAGCACTGTACTTAATATTTTCTTCATACCAATTCTATTTTAAAAGTTCCATAGGCTGATGCCTACTAGTATTTCTCATTTCTGACACCAAATCATTACCAGAATCTCCAAAATGTATCTTAATTAAAGCATGATTCTCTTGATAGACAATAGGATCCTTGAGATAAAGCATTAACTCCTGTAAAAACTTATCCTTCGATGTCTTAAAATGTCGAGATGAAAACAAGCCTATTTCTCCAGAGCATGGATACATATCTATCATTGTAAAGGTATATAAATGCTGAGTGTCATATACCTCCATAATCAGCCCAGGTAATCCATAAAATTTCCATGGACTCGCTTTTATAGGTAAATCTACAGCAAACCACGCTTCATATTTCCTCCCCATATAGGAACCCTGAGCTTTCTGACATTTATTTTTGCCTATAGTCTTGTATTCAGGAAGTATCTTCCAATCAAAGGAAGGAATACTGTCTGAATAGCGATATGTACTACCAGATATATCATCTTGATAGATATACGTGCCGTGCTCATAGTCTGTAAGCACATAGTACTCAGCATCACCTTTGTTTTCAGGAGTTGGAGTGGTCAATGCCTTACTCATCATGTCGCTCCACTTTGCTATGTCATAGTGTCTCAAGGAGTCCTTCATATAGGTATCTTGCTCATAAAACAAAGACTTCTCGTCGTTCATTCGAAGGCAAAAAGTATCAGCCAGCACAGTATTCTTAACAGTGTCAGCTACATAACTTACCAAGTACTTCACTTCCATCTTAGCAGGAACAGCATCTTGGGCATCTGCATTCAGACCAAAGATGGAAGAAATCAAAAGCATCAATATAAATTTACCCATAAATAAAATATTAAAAATGTCTCCCAGCGATTTACGCTGGAAGACAAAAAATAGCTATAGTTGTTTTAACCGCAATATACCGAATCAATGTACTTTGCGAAGTCCTCCATCTGAGTTTTACTTACCTTATCACCAACCTCTGAGAAATGGTAAACTTCACCACAAGAGGTTACAATATAACCATCCACTGCTTTTGCGTTCGCAGAAACGCCACCCAACAACAGCATCAATGCTGCACTCATAAAAATCTTCTTTTTCATGACTTTTCCTTTCTTTTAAAATTAAAAATACTCAATATAATGTTGGCGCCAAACATTATTATTATAGTTCTATTGTACCATGATACATAATATTCCCATCAGAAATGGTAATTTGATAGTTACCACTCAACTCTTGAGGGAGTTCCAAGCTCGTACCTATAATATAATAGGTATAAACTACTCCCTCCTCACTTTCTAGTGTGAGTGTGTAACCAATTACTTGATTTGGTACAGTCAATGTATGACCTACCCAATCAACAAGCAAAGGTCGCTTGGGTGATTTACTCCCAGTGATAGTTCCACGATTAGTACCAACCAAGCTATACGATAAGGTATAAGGTTCGGCTCTTGAATGAGTAGGACATAAAAGTAATGCCCCCCCCATAAATAATGAGATTCATTAATGTCTGTTTCATATTATAATATTTTTTAATTATAGTTTATTCAAAACTTCGCTGCAAAAGTACAAATTTGCCACAAAACATACAAATAAATCGTCAATTTAAAATTTACCTATTTTTTACCTTTCACATAAATAATTCAATTTTAAGCATTTACCAAAGTATTTTACCCAAAATTTACTATGCGCAAAATTATTGAATTTGTAGAATATACTCATCAAATTCTTTTGGCTTGCCTTCTTTTCTACATATCTTTTTCAACATTGTTTTCCTGCTTTTTGAGATTGCTGCATCTGATAGTCCTAGCAGTCTTGCTACCAAGGATGTAGAGAAACCTAATCTTACCAATAAACAAATTTGGTAGTCTTTATCATTAAGTTTATTTTTCAATACAGGAATGAAATTAGGAACCACTTCCTCTATTGTATCAGCTAACACTTTCCAATCTTCCTCACACATTTTCTCCTTAGGATGCACCTCTATAAATTTAATTTTCTTATAAATAGAAGAATCTTTTAATATTAAATCGGCATCTGACACAGAAGATAGCGAGTATCTTTCTTGTATATGAGTTATTTCAGCTTTTAATTTACTGATGGTATTTTCTTTTTCCATGATGACTTGAGCTAATTTATTGTCGTTTTCTGCAACAAGTATGGCTCTTTCATCTTGTAACCTTTTAAGTTTAAGTAAACTATCTTCATATAATAGTTTTGAGACGGCTATTTTCTTTTTCTTAATAGCAATTTGTTTCCTATAGATATAAGAAAGCAGTAAAAAGAGCATGAGACAAGATAAAACTATCATATAGTTCATCCGAGTACTGCGTTCAGCTTTCTGCTCTGCATTTTTGGCTATTTCTTGGTTTCTGCTATAATCGTACATGGCTTGAACTTGCTGTAACTGAGTTTTTCTGGCTCCTATCAAGTCAGAGTCATTATACTCAGAACTTTGCAAGGCATACTTCATAGCCATTGCCGGTTGATTAACCTTTGCATAATATTGAGCTAAGGCTTTGGTCGTAGCAGCTTTAATACTATATGATTTACACATTTTAAAACTTAGGGATAGATTATCATAGGCAGAGTCCTGTTTATTTACAAACAGATAATAAGTTCCCTTTTGGTATAATACATACGCTTTGGCATCTTCATAATTAGAATTGCCTTCATATCCTGTAGAGTTGTAAGCCTCAAAAGCTTTCTTTGCATTAATAGAATCTTTCTTTTCAATATAATAATTGTAATTACATCCAAAAGCAATGGCTGCAGCATAATCGTTGCCATGTTTTTTAAACAACTTCGCTGCCAGTAAATTTATAGCAATAACCGAATCTTTTTTTCCTAAAAAATCATAGACTTCTCCTTGATTTTGGTAATTTACGATAGCATTGAATGTGTCCTTTGCCAAATAGGCATACTTCTCCGCCTTATCAAAAGCATTCAACTCTTGATAAAGTAAATATTGCTTACTAAAGAGAAAACCCATCTGGCTGTATACTCTATAAAGCGTGCCATAGTCACAATCTGCGGCAGTGGTATCGGCTTGCTCCGTCGCTTTATTATAATACTCCAATGCCATTGGTGCCTCATGCATATCCCGATACACGCAGCCCAACACATAGTTGGCAAGCATTCGCTCGTTAGCTGAACCATGACGATCGTAATAATCCACTACTTCCTTCATTATGCTATCAGAAGTAAAGGAAATGTATGCCTTGTTCATCGCCTTATGACGCAACAACTCATAGCGCATCTTTTGCGATTGGGAAAACTCTGGCAACTGGGATTTGACCCCATCAAGCATCCGGATGGCAACCTTCGCGGAGTCGTCATTAACATTCATGATGCTATCTGCCCGCTGCATCAAATCATCATACTTCCTGTTTCCTGCACAAGATGCAAGAAGCATGATGATTAACAATAAAAATATGACCTTTTCTTTCATTCCTCTCTTTTTTTTTGCAAAAGTACGAAAAAATAAAGAAACTACAACAGAATGTCTCTATAAAATTAGAAAAAAGCAGAACTTTCATCTGAACAAAGTTAAGTAGCGCTGCGCATTGCCTGTAGTCCTTTCTGAATCACAATGCAAAGATACAAACCTGAGAATCTGGCATTCACGGTTTCTCACGGTTATTCACTGTTTCTCACGGATTTTCTTTCTTTTTCTGATGATCAGCCCAAAAAGATGATTTATTCCAATGATAAAAGAGACTTGCTTTTGACGGCTAAGTAACTTACTTATGATAGCTAAGTGACTTAGTTACCATAGCTAAGTAACTTACTTACGATGATTAAGTAACTTGCTTGAGAGAGTTAAGTAACTTACTTGAAATGACGGATGACACTGGTGACAGGGTTTTCTTAAAAAAACTCTCTCACGTAGGCGGGCGGGAAGCTTTTCTGAAAAATTTTTCCTGCCCGCCCGCGTGAAGAAAGTTTTAGAAAACAAGTGTCATAAGTGTCACTGGTGTCACAAATTTCATTTGAAATAGTCAAACAGAAATATCGGGAAAGCATTGAGTACTGCTACTTTGCAATCTTCGGTATTCACATACTGCTCTAATTGTGATTTGAATATTTTGTCTTGAAGTATGTCTTCTTTAGATTCCCGTTTTACTCCTTCAAAAACGAATAGTATCATACTTCGAATGCATTACCTCTAAACATTTTTTCTATATTATGCCCGAATCTCAGCTCTTTTTGGGTGCAGTCGCTTAACGGCTTGATTTTGTTGTCTTGCAAGATGAAATTGCAGTCTGGGCGAAGCAAGTCGTTGGTCATCAGGTAGGTATTGTGTGATGACGTAAAAGCTTGACATGGAAGAGCAAAGAGGGTCTTGCAAACCTCATAAGAGAGTCTGAAATGATAGAATGCATCAAATTCATCAATGAAAACGAACGATGCATTTGTCATCTGTTTCAGCCAGTAATAAAGTAGCATCAGAGATTGAGTACCCGTTGATGCTATCTTACCGAATGGAATGCGACCTAATCCAAATACGCAATACAACTCTTTATCATCATCCTTTGGCTCCTGAAACTCAAAACTTTGTCCGCTTACCCGATGGATAAAGTCCTTAAAGTCCCGAGTCAGCTGATTCTTGATGATATACTCATCTAGATTTGCCGGAGCAGTAGCCAACCCCATAAACTCATTTTTTTCAACACTTCTGAACCATAACATTGAGTTTACGAATTGCTGCAGTTTCAGAAGGTAATGCTCCTTGGCAAGAGGATAGGACGTAAGCAGAAAGTTTACAATGGATACATTGTTGGCGTTATTGGCAAGGTTTGCCTTCACCGCAGAATCCATCGGGAACTCAACATCATCCAATGTCAAGACAGAATTCTTGTTGCAGAAAATAAGTTTGTTATTCACGACAAGTTCTTCTTCCTCCAGCTTTCCATCAGGCGATTTGCTATATGTATATTGTAACGTATCATCTCTAAACTTGAAGGCATATTCAAATTTTACGGGGAAGTTCAACTTTCCCGTATATGTAAAGTTATCATAATAGTTCACCTTCTTCCACTTCTGTGAAAGATGATTGGTGATGTCGAAGATGGCCATTGCAAAGTTCGACTTGCCAGAACCGTTAGGTCCATACACGATGCCATTCTTGATGATACCATCTTTAATGGCAAAAGTATTGAACGAATAGTTACTTGGCTTCGACAAATCCCATTCTATGCGATCGGCAAATCCTCTATAATTCGTTACGGCAAATTTTACTAACATGGTTCTATATACTTTATTTTTAATTGATAACAATAATGTTGATGCAAAGCAAACACACCCAAAAACGACGAAAACCATCATTCAATTATTATAATGTCAAGTGCAGCTAAGCATTTGCAAAGATATATAAAAAACCTTTAATCCGTAATTTTTTTACGGATATTTAAGATAATAACCAAGGGGGAGAAGCTATGCTTTAGCAATACTCTTCCTTAAACCACAGACGATAGATCGGATCAACAAATACGAAATCGGCCTTCTGCTTCTCAATGATATCCTTGTTCTGAAGAATCTTCTTGTTCTTTACTATCGTATTGGGATTACCCAGGTTATACACCTGCTTCACAGCTTGTGACGAGAAATGCTGCTCTCCATCAGCTATCGCCTTGAGCAACTCTATCTGGGTAGAACTTAGATTTTCCGTATCGTTCTGAAACATCGGGGTATTGATATTCAATACCTGCTTGAGACCGAGAGAGAACACTTCTTCCGTCACCTCAGTAACCGTAAAGCTCCAAATAAAATAGCACAACTGCTGCAGATACCAGGAATGACACTCCACCACATCGCAAATCCTGCTGGCAAAAGATTCAGAAATTCGCTTGCCGGTCTTCTCAAAAGATGATAAGATAAAAGGAACCCAATGCTCCTTGGCTATCTTCTGCATGAAGATGACCTGTCCGAAACGATAGAACGGACTATTGGAATTATTGAAGATATTGAGCATCATATTGCGCTTACTGCCATAAAGGCAATAAGAGGTCAACTGCTGCTGTTGCCATACAGAGCGCATCTTGCCCTCCATATCCTTATATTCCGGGAGATTAGCCAACTGCTGGAATTCATCTATGCACACAATAATCCTGATTCCCTTTTCCTTCGCCAGCAACTCCGGCAATTGGAGAATTGCCATCTTATCTCTTTCTTGCGGCACAAACTTGGAAGAAGCACAGGCTATGACCTGACTGGCAAAAGTGCGATAGAATTCAGCTTCCGAGCCAATACTGAAAGCATCTATATAGCAGATTCTTACCTCCTTGTCTTCCGCACTCAGTTCCGTCATCGCCTTCTTTACAAGCGACGATTTTCCCCATCGACGTGGAGAAATGAGCATCACGTTGATATGGGAAGCCAGGAGTTGCTTGAGCAAAGCCCTGTCTTCCGTTCGGTCAATAAAATTCTCTTCGGTAGCCAATGTACCAAACTGAAAAGGAGATTGAAATACAGCCATATTCTTCTTATTAAATTCGTTTTATCTGCTTTATAACATTCGTATCACCTGCAAATATACAAAAAGTTACCCAAAGGTAACTTACCTTAGGGTAACTTTTAGTAATTATTAGCCTATACCAGACTTTCTGATAGGCTATTCTTCCTTAAATCTTTATCTTCCCAACAAAATCTTTTTGATGTCGTTGAACTTGTTCATTAGCACCCCCACTTCTCCACCATACCATAGCTTAAACTTTGCCTGATAGCTATTATATAAAAAATGCTCTTTACAATGTGGTATTGCAAATCTGCTTTCATCTTGTAGTAAGTTTTGCTCAATTACTCCATACGAAAGGAACAAAAACTTTCTTTTACATTTTTCGGCTTCAACCATATTATGTTCTTGCAGATATATATGATATAAAACTAACCACGGCATAAAAAGATTAGGCATGGAATGGGTGATTCGCATACAATATTCCTTTGCTGTTTTGTTATCATGAAGATAAAAAGAAAGAACTCCAAGGCGAGCATAATCCTGTTCACAGAATATCGGAATATCCAACACAAGATTTTTAGATGAGAAAAAGCAACGATGCCTGTTTCTTAACTTTTCAATATTATCCAATGTGATTAATTTGGGATATATTCTCAAAGCAATCTTTAGATGTTTAAATGCATCCGTGTGAACCCCCAACTTTTCTAGATATGCATAATACTTGTATTGAAACAATGCATTATTGGGATATGCTTCTACTAATTTACGAATATAGGATAGTGCTTTTTGCCGAGAACCGTTAGCACAATATAATTCAAATAGCATAAAATCGATTTGAACATCTTGTGGTTGCAGTTTTTTGGCAAGCAACAGATTGCTTTCAGCTTCCCTCCATTGTCTATCATCCTTCTTTTTGTTATAGGAATTGATAGAGCAGATACTTTTATTGATGAGCAGGGCTGTTGAGGTTTTCGAAATAGGCATCCAAAACTTCATATAAGCGAAGCACAACATTGCACAGCAACATACAACAGGTAGAACGAGCCGGTCATAACTGTTCGTTTTATACGTTTTTGTGTTATCTCTTGGCATATATATTGCCAACAACACGTAAAGCAACATTAATGATATTGAGTTATCAAATAGAGTACATTGAAACATTTCCTTTAATAATATCGTTGCCAAAACAAAACCAACAAATTTCCTGCATTGTCTATTCTTGCGGGGAAAAAGAAAGGAAACAATACCACCACTCAAAATCAGGAAAGGCAATGTACCAACAACTCCTCTTTCTACCAAGAGTTTCATAAACCAGCTTGGAGCGAATGGAGTAAATGGCACGTTTGTATTCTGATTTAATCTAGCATCTGTTGCCAATGTATAATTTCCATTACCAACCCCCAAAACTGGGTGCTCTTCGCAGGTATGAACTGCAGCAACTGTTGCATGAATACGACTTTGAGAACTCTTCTGCTGTGAAACAGTTGAATGCATACTAACCGTCGTTTTCACCTCTTTATTGAAAAAAGCCACTACGGCACAAAGAGAGAATGCAAATATAAGAAGAAGTCTAATATGACGCGATTTCTCTTCCGCCCCCAATAGATCCACAAAAAGAACAAAGACCAGTGCTGCCAATGATATATATATACTTCTAGAGAAGGAGACAAGCAACAATGTAACTATGCCCCATACAAGAACATTTCCAACTTTAGACTTGCGTTGGCATCCGATAATACCCAAAAGGCATAAAAGAATGGTATTCCAGCTATTTGCATCAAACCCGAGAGGCTTATATAAAAATCTAACAGGATATAAATCGGCAAAGCCTGCTTTATGAGCATTCTTACAGAAAAAGAAAAACGTAAAAAATGACAGAATAACAGCTACGCAACTTAACCCAAAGAATCCTTTCTGAAGATTTCTCTCTTTGGTATTTGCAAAAGAATATCTTATCAGGTGATAGGCAAGGAAACAGTTTGTTGATAACTGTAGAAAACATATTGAGGGATATTTATTTATGGATACACAACAGCTGATAATGTCATATCCCCAAATTATCAAAATACTCCAGTCTATCAACGTCCATCTATATGTACCGAATGGCTTCACTGCAAATGTAAGCATCAGGAGAAATATGGTTTTCAAACAGAGAGGATCGTTTACCCGAAGAAGCATCATTCCCATTACAAACATAAGAGTAATGGGAATGATGTAGTTATCTATTTTTTGTTTTATCATTTCTTGCATTTTGAGAAAAGAGGACTAACAATTCTATAAATCATAACAAGTATAAGTATAAGGAACAATAGCTGCATACAAATGTTCCGCAAGAGAGAGAATGGTGGTGCCATGTTATTGGATAACAATATGACGATTTTTTCTATTTCAGACGGAAACGACATTACGAAGTGATATACAAAGGAAGGTATAATATACACAAAATAGTAGCCCATGAATAGGTTTACTAAGATGGAATACACCATAAATGTATATTTTGCGCATGGTTTCAATTCTAGCAGATAAGGTTTTCTACCCATAGTCCCTCGCAGGCGATGATATATATAGCCATATAGCTCTTGCGCTCTTCTTCTTAGATTCGGAACGCCCAAGATATCAGAGGCTATCCAATATCCATCAAACTTAAAGAATGGATTTAATACCATTAAAAAGCCAAAGTTCATACTTAGAATGAGATATCTTATAAGGTCCGACGGGGTTATCATATAAATGACGATGAGTCCGATCAGACAATAGCTTTGGAAATAAACCCCAGCCAGGTTGACGACATTTCTTTGTTGACGATTCAATTTCCATATTTCAGTTACATCGGTATAAAAAACAGGAAAGTTCAGATATAATCCGAAACCAATGCCTTTATGCTGGATCCCAAAATGTCTGCAAGCTGTAGCATGCCCCAGCTCATGAAACAAAGAAGAACCTAGCATAAACATGACGATGCCTATAATACTATATGCATCTATGTGCTTGTTGAAATCCAACAAATTGGATGTCTGGCTAAGATACGACACATCAGCAATAACTGCAAAGATCAAGATGCCACACACCTGCCATTTATTAAACAATCCCACCAAATATGGAGTAATTTTATCTACGATCGATGCTGAAAACAATTCCTTCTCATAAAGGAATTGCTTTCTCTTTTGGGGAACATCTGTATTGACCAAGGGATATAAATATTTCTCTATAAACCCTTTCACTTGTTCCTTTGTATATTTACCTTGTCGCTTCTCAATATACTTTGAGATGGCAACATCCTCGTCTGCATTCTCTTGCAGATAGTTGATGAGTTCAACGACATAGCTGTTTGCTTCGAAGAACTTGCCGTTGTACCCTAACAAATATCTGCCAGAAGCTGCAGATGAGGCTAATTTTTGTATCTCAATGCTGCAATATTCATTCATATTTTACTTTGCTTTCAAAATTGCACTATTCACATTCATATCAATATTTTTCCAATCCTTCTGAGTCTTCTTGCCGAAGTTGAAGGTGTAGGCCGCTTTTAGATAGACCGTTTGCTGATACTGTTTGCTAGAGGAACATACATTATAGCTATAGAGCGGAGCATCCAACGAACTATAGAAGTGAACTCGTTTCGTAAATGGAGCTGAAGTTCCTACTTCTAAATTCCAAACATTATGGCTCCAAGAAACAGATGCATTATAGTACGCAGGATTCTCTTCTTTTATCATATTGCCCAAGAGAATCTTTGATTTTGTACCACCATTAAGACGGAAAGCAAAATCTTTCCAATAGTAATTCGCAACGATTCTGAAATTGCATTGGTCCAACACTTTGTCACATACACCATAAAAATCAACATGGTTATATTGAGCATCAAAGGACATATTGAAATTTTTAAAAGCACGCCATGTTAAAGAAAGTAATCCTACTAAACTTTGGGTATTTTCACGATCATCAAAACTTTGAATCATTTTTCCCTCTTGCTGATAAAAAACAGAAACTATGGGACGATGCTGATATGTATATGAACCCATAACAAACGCATTAAATTTACCAAACTGAATATTATAATTCAGCGTACCTATAAAGAAATTAGATGGTCGCAAATCTTTATTTCCTCTTTTGATAATCAATTCATCAACAGTTTGTTCTGCCATATTTGTGGCACTGATGTTTGGGTTTGCATTTGCATAAGTCAAATCCAATGACAATTGTTGGTTGGGTGCTGGTTGCACAAATATAGTAGAAAAGAAACGTGGAGTATATTGTTTAACTATTTCTGTTCCATGCAGACGGTATTGCAAAACTGTGAAAGCAGGAGTCACTGATATATTCCACTTGCCTATGCGTTGAACATAGTTTATATATGAAGAATTCTGCAACGTCCATTGATGCTGCCACGATGTATAAGTTCCTGTATATGAGATAGAATTATTTGAATAATAGCTACTAAGAGAAAAAGACAGCGAATTCTTATGAGGCAGTTTTATGCCATACTTGATATTACTTTGTAAGGTATATGCATCTTCCTTGGAGTCTGTATTAGTAGTAAAGCCATCCAATTGGTACTCATACAAATATTTGTTTTTGCTGTATGAGCCCATAAGGGTGACTTCCAGATATTGCTTATCTGTAATATCAAAATTTCCATATAAATTAACTTTCGGCATTAAGTTAGACTGTTTGTTCCGAGAAAAAGACTCAGAAGGAGCTGCCCCATAACTTGTCGTCAACGCCCCTGTTGTAGTTGAACCAGGATTTTCATTGCGAACAAGTGTTATTTTCTCCGACAACATATATTTCTGCTTTCTCGTGACAATATTCATTTGTGCATACTCTTGGTTGGACTTATTAGTACCACCCGTCTGTTTATAGTTACGCATCATATCACCTTCCTTAAAATGGAATGTTTCATTTTTCTCATACTGGTCTCCACTATATTCCTTCCCGTTATATCCACCGAAGAATGTTATGGTAGTATTGCCACTAGCCACCTTGGCGGCTACATTGTAGTCCCCATCAAAATATGTAAATTGTTGAGTACCATCAAGTGCCACATAACCACCTGTTGTATATTGGCGAGTTATGAAGTTGATGGCTGCTATATCTTCTGCATATTTACCAGTTGGCACATCATAATATTCAATTTTCTCTACGTCCTTCGGTTTGAGGTTCTTTATCTCCCTATAGTCAACTTTTCTACCATCAATATACAAAGATACATTTCCTCCAAAAGTCTCAACAGTTCCTTTAAATCTATCGACTCTTACGTTAGGAATCATCAAGTCCGCAAGCAAATCATAACCGCCGAAAGTATGCTTCACTATTTGTTGGTCAGGGATAATGATTACTTTATCTTCCTTGCGGACAAGCTTATTACCCTTGATTATAACTTCGTTTAATGCCACAGAGTTGTTCTCCAACGTAATGTTTGGTATTGTTATTTCCTCACTATGAACATTGATATTTTGACTGTATGGAGTATAGCCCATACAACTTACAAGCAATATATAATTTCTTTCGGCGGAGATTTCCATATTAAATTGTCCAACACTATCAGTAGCAACTCCTTTTACAAAAGTTGAATCCAGATTCAGAACTTTTACAGCAGCATAAGAAACTCCCGCTTGTTGGCTATCAACAATCGTTCCCTTTATTGTCGTTTGGCTATAGGCTGTAGTAAATGAAATAAGAGCCAACAAACTTGCCATTACTATTTTTCTTTCCATATTAATTGTAAACATTTGCTTATGATAAACATATTCGAGTTTACGCTTTGTAAAAAACGCTAAAATTGTTATGTGGTATTTTACCACATAACAATTCTAATAGGTTAAGAAACAAAACCTGCTTGATAACAGTGACATTCCGCATAGGTTGCTTGGTAGCAAGTACACAAAGGACTAACGGAAGAATCACCAACCAAATCAACTAATCCATTTGGCATCAAAGGATCAGTCTCCAATCTGTTCTCCAATTCTTGGAGAAACATCTCACTAAACAAATTATCATTTAGTGAAATGATTTCTTGTTGTTTTTTTAACTTCATGTTGCTTTAGAATTAATTAATATATTGCTTGTAAGCGTTGTTTATAGATTGAGGAATTTGGGTATGAAACATTTTGCATTTTGTTACTTCAAAACCATGCTCTTCTGTATATTTAGTCCTAGCTAAACATTGACCACCACAAATTAAAGCATATTTACATAATTTACAAGATTGCATATTACTAATGTTTCGAGTTTGCCAATACTCCTTTTCCTTTAGCCATTCTATGCTTTCACTATAATGCCCGATAGAGTGTTGTTTTCTTCCGACAAACTCCAAGCAAGTGTAAATATCTCCGCAAGGATCGAACAGATATGTACCATATTGTGATGGGCAAATCGTTGACCTCAGCTGATAGCATATCTTCTTTTTGAGACAATCATAGAACATTTCTCCAATGCCAAAGTCCTGACCTCTAAGAAGATTTATAGATTTACTTTTCAATAATTGTAGAAAATCTTTGTTATTCAAGAATTTCACGTCATTACAATCTTGATTTGAATCTGTATTCAATATCAGAGCTGGAGTTAGATGGAAAAAAGGATTCTGCGTAAATCCATTTTCTGAGAATAATTTCTTTAGCCCATCAAGGTCTTGAAAATTATTTTCATCTAGATTTACACGCACAATTACTTTTATGGATTTGCTAAGCAAAAGTCCAATGTTGCTGAGCACCTTGTCAAAACTATCGCCTTCCACAATGTGCCTTTTTCGTTTATTATGATAAGTTTTATCCCCATCTAATGTTATTTGAAAAGAAGTAAAGTACTCTTCTGACAAAACATCCGCATAAAAGTCCAAGTCATATCCATTTGATATGACTTTAAACTTATAATTATTATCTATTCCCTTTTTGATAATATAAGAAACTACCTCTTTGTTGTTTCTCAAGAAGGGTTCTCCTCCATATAATAGAATTTCGTTATTATGCAATTTTCTTTTAGGCTCAATTCTGCTCATAGCCAAGAAAGCCTTATCTACCATTTCCTTGGTAAATGTCTTACCTGTCCATGCTTTACCATTTTGAGAAATAGAATTTTCAAAACAATAAGGACATCTAAAGTTACAATTATATGTTATGATAAAGCCCCAAGACTTATGCATTTTAGCTTGTGCTTGATGCAACACATTAGCTATTTTCCAGACATATTGTCGCTCTTCCTCCAGGGTACGACTGGTAAGGTATCCTCTTTTCGTGAGGGTACCTATCGTTTCTGCTGATAGATTGTTGTCCGAAGAAAAATGCTCGATTTGTCTCCAGCATTCTCCTTCAACTATATCTATTGCTCCCGTATAGCCATGCACCAAGAAGTACTTGTCTTCCTCTGCCTCCAGTTTTACAGGAATCGTGTATGAAGATAATCTTAAATCCTTCATGATTAATACCAATATACTTTTTTGTTTTTATATTCAAAAATTCTTTCTTCTTGTCCTTTTGTGAGGTCACGCAACCAGAGTAAAGCACCTTGCGGAACGTTTTTATAGATAAGCTCATCATCTAATATTGCCCTTTTCTTTCCAAGTGATGTCCACACACCATCTTTGCAATAGAAGAGTTCATAGAGGTGACCTTTTCTGATTCCATTGTCATCATTTCGTATGAGGTATCTTATCTTGTTGACGCAGGCTTGTTGCTTGAGTTCCAAACCTCCCCAACTTAATGTGTCATTTGTATGAAAGAAACTCAAAGGGTCTCCATCAAACATTTTTTCAGCTCCATTCCTTGGATAAAAACGACTCGTTTCATATTTGCCAATTATTTTTCCTTTCTGTGGCTTCAATTGTCCGCGTGCATAAAACTCCACCTCTGCCATATTACCATACGTTTCATCAGATGATAAATAACGCAGATATTTCACGGGCCTGTTTTGGGCACTTTCATCACAGATGACTGTCGTATATTTTGGCTTTGGCGTAGCTTTTATTACATGATATGTAACGGCATCGCTGAAGTCTTTTTTGTTGGCTCCTTGAAACTTACCCCCTTTCATATAAAGGGCAATTTCTTCTAAACTAGAGGAATTTTCTTTTTTCCTTTCCAATCGCAACAGCTGTTTCTGTTTTTGAGGAACAAAGTATGCCTTGCGCCCTATACTATCCAAAAAGAAGGGATTGCCTACTGGCTGTATCTCTCCTTTATCATATAGAGCGGCTTGATAGACAATATTAGGACCAATGTTCTTGAAAACAGCTTTATCTCCTTCTAGTTGAGTCCAAGCTACCGGAAACCAACCTTGTGGATCGAATACACACAAGTAGGCAAACTTATTATTTTGCTTATTTGAAATGTCAATTTCCGTTGTTTGGGCATTCACTACAGCATATTTACCAGTTACATCTTCCAAGCATGGATTCTTAAAGAATGAAGGGACATCTTCCATATCTTTACAGATGACACCTAAGGATGTGTTTTGACGTCCAAAAGTCATCCTGTAGATTTTCGGGATTTTATTTTTAAATCTAACAAGATGCTCATCGGGATTTTGTTCACCACTTGCAAAGTCATGATACTTTCGGTCGTTACCATAGACAAAATTGAACACATGTCCCAGATTGCTATTTCCCCAATGAGGAATCAAATTCTCGCCTACAGGGATACCCACAGAACGCATCGCATAGACTCCCAATGCTGTATAATCGCTACATAAGCCAAATTTTATATTATACAAAGTACTCGGACGCAAATCTATTGGCATAACGCTGCTGGTACTTATATGTATTGGCAAACCGATAAGTTGGTTGTTTACTTCACAACATGCGGTTTCTGCAGTCTGTATAGATGCAGGTATTGCTTGCGAAAATCTGTTTGCATACAAATTCCGCCACTCTTGTGGTTCTTCCTTATTTACCTTATAAGGAAGTATATACTCACAGAATTCTTCGAACGTCAGAAACAGATTCCAAGGTTTATTCCATACCTTGAATGCTTCTTCAATATTCTTAATAAGATAGGACGCTTTTATCTTTTCTGCATCCATCAGATATTGTGGCTTATCTTTAAGATACTTTGCCTTTTTATAAAGCAGGAATATATATAAGGTATATCATATTCTTCTTGCTTTATCTGGTAAACAGAATCTATAAAGGTATAATATTCGGCAACAGAACTTCCTCCCAACCAATATTTATCAGCCATATTTTCCAACAAAAAGTTTGCAGCTTTTAATTGAAGGGTATCTCCCTTTTTAGTAAAGTAATCAACAACCTTCAATAATTCCTGTTCATTGCCTTTTGATACGTTCAAAGTCTCTTCTAACTGGCTGTTAACCTCTTTCAGTTGACAGCCAGTTAGTATTACACTTATCATACATACGAGCCACGTATATATGTTGTTTTTGTTTGAAAAGACTTTGAGTAGATTCATATTATATCAAATTATAGTTTTATATTTCCACAATATCTAACATCTCCAATATACATCTCTAAAATGTATTCACCATAAAAACTTGTTGGTAGTTCTATATAATTTGTATCCTCAATAACAGAACTAACATAAACTACCACATTGTCTTTTATAAGAGCTACCTGAACTGTCTGCTCAGATTGGAGTAGTATTATTTGATGTCCATCTTGCAAAACTATTAGTGGAGCTGTTGGGCTACGACTTCCAGGATTATATTCATGGTCTTTGTTGGACCTAAATAAATAAAGTCTATGGTTATCTGCATTAACAGCCCCAACCATCATTATGAACAATACCGCTAAAATGATTTTCTTTCCCATAACTTATTTTATGGCAAAGATAGAGCTTTTTATGATAACATAGGATGCTATCTGCCACTTTAACATTTCACATTTTCACAAGAAAAACAATAAAAATTTGACTAACAATGAATTATGCAATTCTTCACTTTTTCACAACCTTACTGAATTTCTCTAATTCTCTTATCAAACTTGGTTGCAGACATATCTTCTCCAAAGATTTTATAAGCCATACGTTTTCTGATGTTTGATATATTAGAGGACGATAGGTTCATCAAAATGGCAAGTTCTCTTGGACAGAATAAAAGCCATACCAGCATACATACCCGATACTCGTTTTCGGTTAGCTTCTTATCATTAAGTACATTTAGGAAAGTTGGCGAAAGATCGTTTAAAGATTTTGCCAAAACCTTCCATTGTTCTTCTGTCGGAACTTTACCATGGTTCGCCATCCCCTTGAAGACTAAGACGATTGCCTTTTTACTACATACAACATTCTTTCGGGGCTCCGAGTTGGTTATGTTTGCACTAAGAGCATCTAATTCTTGCTGAAGAGACAGAATTTTCTCTTCCTTTTCTGCCATTTTATCAGAATAAGACGAATTCTCTCTTTTCAAAAGTTCGATTTTCTCTTTCTCGGAAACCAGCTCTTGCTTCGTATAATAAATCTGCTGCCTTATCATATTTTCCTGCTCTTCTTTTTCCTGCAGTTCCAGTTTTCTTTTTTTCCGATAGACAAGAAATGTCAATATACCTATTATTATAATAGAAACTGAAACAAGAATACTAACTAACAAGGTGAGATTTGCCCTTGTAGCCTTTATCTCTTCGTTATGAGCCACATTCTTCCACCTGTCATAATCATATATTGCTTGCATCTTCTGCATTAAGTCGCGCTCCATATCCAGATTTGCAGAATCATTGTAAGCAAAAGCCTGCTCTGAATATTTAGCAACAGAATCCATCTGCTGATGTTTGATGTAATAGAGACACCAAGCATAAGCACTAAAACTTTTATTATTGTTTGTTTTTGCGAATTCCTGACATTTAGTAAACCAGTATTTTGCAGAATCAGAATGTGATTCCAGACAGTACAGTCCCTTTAGATAGTAATAATGACTATAATTTATGTATGAATAACAGGAATCTTTCTGGAAGTATCCAGACTCTGCCTCAAAAACATCCATATATTTCTTGGCTTTGGCGTATTGTTTGGTAAGTATCAATGCTTGGATAGCTCCCCCTAAGGCACGGGCAGCCTGCACAGGATAGCCATACTGACGATAGCGACGGGAAGCGTTTTCATATACTTCTATCACCTTATTCTTATTGTCCATATATTCATATATATTGCCAAGATGTTCGTATGAAAGCACTGCAGAAAGTGTATCTTTGGCTATCCAGGCATACTTTTCAGCCTTCTGATAGGCAGACAAGGCATTTTGAGGCATACTTTGACTCAGAAAAAGTGCACCTTGCTGCTCATAAACTCTAGTTAGAAGTTTATAGTCACAATCTGAACTCGTGGTATCAGCCTTTTCCACAGCATCATTGTAGCAAGATAAAGAAGCTGGAGAATCACCTAAATCCCGATAGACACATCCCAGGAGATAGTGTGCCAACATTTGTTGCTGACACGTTCCGTGATTGTCATAGTAATCTACAATCTCTTTCATCAAGCTATCTGTCGTGAAGTCCACATAGCCCTTGTTCATACCTTTTGCATAAATCAATTGATAACGCATTTGAGTAGATTTGCCCATTTTCGATAAGTCTGGACGAATGCTATCCAATATAGCCAGAGCAGAACGAGCAGAGTCTTGACAGAGTTCCATAAGATTGTCTGCACGAGTAATAGTCTGCTCGTATTTACGATTACTACAACTTGACAGGCTCATGAAGATGAGCATATAAATAAGAATAACTCTTGCTTTGTTCATACGAAAAAAATAGTGCTATTACAAACGAATAGCGATTAAACAACGTCTAACTAAACTTTATAAAAGTTTCTCTTCTATTGAAAACTTACTCCTACCCAAAACCAATAATACCAGAAGTTACCCAAAGACAAGTTACCTTAGGGTAACTTCTGATAAATATCAGCTTCTTATCATGTTATTTCATCTTCCTATTTACAGAAGATTATCTTCCCAACAAAATCTTCTTGATGTCGTTGAGCTTGTTCAATGCCTCTACCGGGGTGAGGTTGTTGACATCCAGACCCAGGATTTCATCACGAATCTGGCTCAATACAGGGTCGTCCAACTGGAAGAAACTCAGCTGCACACCCTCTTTATGTTCATCCAGATGCTGCACGTTCGGCTTGCCGGCACCTCCAACTCCCGCATTATCCTGCTCCAACTGCTTCAGGATATCGTTGGCACGGTTTACGATGCTGCGCGGCATTCCGGCAATCTCTGCCACATGAATACCGAAGGAATGCTCGCTGCCACCCGGCTCCAGCTTGCGCAGGAAGATAACCTTGCCATCCACCTCCTTCACACTCACGTTGAAGTTCTTGATGCGAGGGAAATTCTTCTCCATCTCGTTCAACTCGTGATAATGAGTGGCAAAAAGCGTACGGGCCTGCGCCTTCTTGTGCTCATGCAGATATTCCACTATCGCCCAGGCTATGGAAATACCATCGTAGGTGGATGTTCCACGACCCAACTCATCGAAGAGTACCAGCGAACGGGGCGACACATTGTTCAGAATATTGGCAGCCTCCGTCATCTCCACCATAAAGGTAGATTCACCCAGCGAGATGTTGTCGCTGGCTCCCACACGGGTGAAGATCTTATCCACCAAACCCACCCTTGCACTCTCGGCAGGAACAAAGCAACCCACCTGAGCCAGCAGCACGATGAGCGCCGTCTGGCGGAGCAAGGCAGATTTACCCGCCATGTTAGGACCGGTAATCATCATCACCTGCTGCTTCTCGGTATCAAGCAACACATCGTTTGGCACGTATCGCTCGCCCAGCGGCAACTGGGTTTCTATCACAGGATGGCGGCCCTGCTTGATGTCCAGTATCTGCGAATCATCAATAACCGGGCGCACATAGCGGTTCTCATCCGAAGCCTTGGCAAAAGAGAGGAGACAGTCCATGCGGGCGATGAGGTTGGCATTGATCTGAATCTGAGGGATATACTCCTGCATGGCAGCAATCAACTCATTGAAGAGTCGTGCCTCCAGAATCAGGATCTTCTCATCGGCACCGAGAATCTTCTCCTCGTATTCCTTGAGCTCCTGGGTAATATATCGCTCAGCCTGCGCCAGTGTCTGCTTGCGGATCCACTCTTCAGGCACCTTGTCCTTGAAGGTGTTGCGCACTTCCAGATAATAACCGAATACATTATTATATCCTACCTTCAGACTGCTGATGCCCGTCTTCTCTATTTCCCGCTCCTGAATCTTCAGAAGATAATCCTTGCCATGACGGCTGATAGAACGCAGATCGTCGAGTTCTGCATTATAACCATCGGCTATCACATCACCCTTGTTGACAAGCTGAGGCGGATCAGGCTGAATCTCCCTGGCGATGCGCTCCTTCAGGGTTTCGCATACGTTGAGCTGCTCGCCCACTCGCTTCAGGGCATCGTTCTTGGCATGCTGACAAGCCACCTTGATAGGCTGGATGGCTTCGAGTGCATTCTTCAGCTGCACCACCTCGCGAGGCGATACTCTGCCCACGGCTACCTTGGAGATGATACGCTCCAGGTCGCCGATGCGATGAAGCTGGTCGTCGAGAAGCTGACGGAACTCCGGCTCCTTGAAGAAATACTCCACGATGTCGAGGCGCTCATTGATAGGGCGCACATCCTTCAGTGGGAATACCAGCCAGCGGCGGAGCATTCGTCCACCCATCGCCGTTACAGTCTTGTCGATGACGTTGAGCAGAGACAGACCGTCGTCCTGCATCGGAGCCACCAGCTCCAGACTTCGGATGGTGAATCGGTCCATGCGCACGAACTTATCTTCTTCGATGCGTGAAAGTGCCGTGATATGGTTGATCTGCGTATGCTGGGTAATCTCCAGATACTGCATGATGGCGCCACTGGCAATGACGCCATTCTTGAGATGTTCCACACCGAAGCCTTTCAACGACTTGGTCTTGAAATGTCCCAGGAGTTTCTGCATCGCCGTCTGCTCGGTGAAAACCCAGTCATCGAGTTCGAAGGTGCAGTATTTGGTACCGAAGTATTTTTCGAAATCATTCTTTCGGGCACGGTCGTAGAGCACCTCTTTCGGCATGAAGTTGCCCATCAGTTTCTCTACATAATCATAGGTTCCCTCGCCGGTAAGGAACTCACCGGTAGAAATATCGAGGAAGCTTACGCCGCAGGAAGTCTTACCGAAGTGGATGGCAGCCAGGAAGTTATTTTCCTTGTAGTTGAGCACGTTGTCGCCCATCGCCACACCCGGGGTAACGAGTTCGGTGATGCCGCGCTTCACCATCTTGTCCATCTGGCTCAATCCCTTCTTACCCTTGATTTCCAGACGTTTCTTCTTCGGATCTTCCAGCTGGTCGCATACGGCAACTCGCTTTCCTGCCCTGATGAGTTTAGGCAGGTAAGTATCGAGTGCATGATGAGGGAATCCCGCCATCTCGATGCTGCCCGTAGCCCCGCCGTTGTTTCTTCGGGTCAGGGTGATACCGAGAATACGGGAAGCCTCCACCGCATCTTCGCAGTAAGTTTCGTAGAAGTCGCCACAACGGAAAAGCAGCAAAGCCTCGGGATGCTTGGATTTCATCTCGAAGAATTGTCGCATCATCGGCGTAAGACCTTTGTTATCGTTTGCCATTATCTTAATTATCTTATGTTTGCTTTATATTTTGTTAGAATTGCAAAAATAAGAAAAAAAGGGGGAATCAACAAAGGATTTAATCTATTTTTAAACTTTTCCCCCCATAAAACAGAAAAAGTGCTCCCTTGCATCCCTGCAAGAAGAGCACTTATCCGATGAATTACATGAATACACAAGTGTGTAAATATCTTATTTCTTAGCTTTAATTACGAAGCTGAAGCAGCGGTCCTGATAGTGCATGCGATACTTCTCCATTGGTGAAGCACCCCAACTGTCAATACAACCCAGACCGAACTGGCGCTGCTGGATGTGCAACTGTACGAGACCCTTTTCTACCAGGTCGCCGCTGTGCTGTCCCCAGGCATGCTCCTTCTCGATACCAGCATCCAGATCCTCTACCAGGTAAGGGATGGCGCTGCACTCCATAGGAGCATAGCCCTCGAAGGTGATTCCCTTGCCGGTGGTTGGGTTGAAGATAGAGAAGTAGCGGATGTCAGTATGGTTACCGCTCTCCTGTGGACGGACGTATGGATAATACTCATCCTTCACATTAGTCTCATACTTTCCGATGAAAGCAGAAGAGTGACGGTCGATGTAGTTCTCCTCCGGACCTCTACCATAGTACTCCAGCTTAGAGAAAGAAGCAGGCATCTGCAACTGCATACCATAGCGGAACAGATCAGCTACCTTAGCCTCCTTGTCTGTTGTCATTTTCTCGGTAACAGCCACTTCACCAGCCGCATTGATACGGTAGCGGAGCATCAGCTCAGCCTTCACCTCAGGCATCTCGAAGTTGGCAGTCAGCACAACGCTGTCCTTGCTCTCACTCTTGTCGAATGACTTCAGGTTCATCTGAGGGTTCTTCCAGACTCTCATCTTCTTCTGGAGAGAAGCACCGTAGTCGTTGTCGGTAGGAGCACGCCAGAACTCTGGAGTCATGCTCTCACGGAACTTCAACATTGGTTCGCCATCCACATCGAGGTAATCAATCATACCGGTCTTCTTGCCGATGGTAACCGACATTCTCTCAGCAGAAACCTTCACATAGCTGTTGGTCTCCTCAACCTCTATCTTGCTGCCGGTATTGGCAGGAGCATCTACCTTGTCGAACTCATATCCGTTGAGTACAATCTGCTGGCGAGCCATCACCTGACCCTTGTCAACCAGCGGCTGGCTTCCATCGCTTGCAAAGGCAAAGTTGATGGTGATTTCCTCTGTAGCATGCTCAGCCTCAGCCTTTTCGATGGCACTCTTCAGCGCCTCGCTCTTCACCAGCTTGGTTGCCTGTGGAGCAATGCCCTTGGTATCAGGAATCGCTACGGTAGTCAACTTCACGCCGTTGGCAAAGAGAGTAGCAGTCAGATTCAGGTCATCGATGTTCTTGAAGAAGTTCTCGTTATAGACATTGAAAGAACCGTTCTCTGCATCAAAGTCCTTGATCCAGACGTTCTGGAGGACATACTGAATTTCATACGCATGAGGATTCAGACGGCGGTTAGGAGCGATGATACCGTTGCAGTTGAAGTTGTAGTCGCTGGCCGGATAGCGTCCGTAGTCACCACCATAGGTAAAGATTTCCTTGCCGGTGACAGGACTCTTGTCACGCAGACCCTGGTCAACGAAGTCCCAGATGTAACCGCCCTGGTACTTAGGATACTTGCGGATCAGATCCCAGTACTCCTTGAAACCACCCTCAGAGTTACCCATGGCGTGAGCATACTCACACTGGATGTATGGCTTGGTGCCGTTGCTCTTGCAATAGCTCTCGCTCTCCTCGTAACCGATGTACATCGGACAGTAGATATCTGTCTTGCTGTCGTATCCGCCACGCTCATACTGCGCAGGACGGGTTGGGTCGCACGCCTTCACCCAGTCGTAAGCCTTCTCGAAGTTGACGCCGTAGCCGCACTCGTTACCCAAGCTCCATACGATGACGGAAGGATGATTGATGAGCGGCTTCACATTGCCCTCGTTGCGCTCGATGTGAGGCACGATGTACTCAGGGAACTTGGCAAGCGACTTCTCGTCGTAGCCCATACCATGAGATTCGAGGTTTGCCTCGGCGGTGATGTAGAGTCCGTATTCATCGCAAAGGTCGTACCAGCGTGGGTCGAAAGGATAGTGACTGGTGCGAACGGCGTTGATGTTCAACTGCTTCATGATCTTGATGTCCTGAATCATGCGCTCTATGCTCACCACGTAGCCACCGTCAGGATCCATCTCGTGGCGGTCGGCACCCTTCACCAGTACAGGCTGTCCGTTAACGAGCAGCTGTGCGTTCTTGATCTCCACGTTGCGGAATCCCACCTTCTGCGGAATCACCTCAGCGGCGCCCTGCTTGTTCTTCAGGGTGATGTAAGCCTTATATAAATAAGGTGTCTCAGCTGTCCAGGCATTTACCTTTGGCACCTTGATGACACCCTGCGCACCAGTAGCCTGTGCAATCTGCTTGCCATCCTTATCACACAAAGTGATGGCAACGTCTGTCTTTCCTCCCTTCAAGGAAACCTTGTAGTTCAACACACCATCCTGGTAGTTGTTTTCCAAAGCAGCGTTCAGACGGATGTCAGCAGCATGCAGTTTCGGACGGGCATAGAGATACACCTCACGGGCGATACCCGTGAAGCGCCAGAAGTCCTGGTCCTCGAAATAAGAACCATCGCACCATCGCATCACCTGCATGGCAATAAGGTTCTTTCCCGGCTTGAGATATTTAGAGATATTGAACTCGGCAGCCACCTTGCTGTCCTCGCTGTATCCCACGTACTTGCCGTTCACCCAGAGAGTCAGGTTACTGGTGGCAGAACCCACGTGGAAATACACATCCTTACCCTTCCAGTCCTTAGGAAGCTCGAACGTACGGCGATAAGAACCCGTATAGTTGTTGAGCTCGCTGATATAAGGAGGGTTCGGGTCAAACTGAGTTGCCCAGGCATATCCGATGTTCTTATAGGTAGCATCACCATATCCGTTCAACTCAAACAAACCAGGCACAGGGAAATCCTTCCACTGTGAGTCATCATACTTCAGAGCAAAGAAGTTGGCAGGACGCTTGTTGTGGTCCTTCACGAAATTAAACTTCCACATACCTTCCATGGAAAGGTAGTTGGCCGACTTCTTCTTATCAAAACTCTGCGCCTTCTCCAAATTCTCGAATGCGAAGAAATTGGCGCGTCGAGGCTCTCGGTTCTGCTGATTGACGTTCACATTCTGCCAGCGAGACTCGCTCTGAGCCAGCGCCCCACTGCTTATGGAAAGCATAGCAAGGCAAAGTGATACATTTGCGATGGTTCTGATATTCATATTCCTAATCAGCTATTGATATTATTTGTAATCAGTTAATGATGGAATTCAATTATTTGTGGAAATACTGAGTTCCCTCTACTGAAGTGAACTTCTTCTGATTATCCTTGCGCATTTCGAGGTTGAGGTTGCTCCACCAAGATGGCCATCCACCTACGATATTGCAGAGATAAACGAACTTCACTGGGTGCAGACCCTTAGCCAGAGCTACAGCATTGTCGCTGTTGGTACCAGCCTTTACGGCACCCTCGTTGTTGATCACGAGCTTGTTGTCGATCCAAACCTGCTCCATGCGTGAAGAGAGATAGTAAACACCATCCTCAGGAACATTGATGAATCCCTCAGCAATCGCACCATAGTTGTTGGCACCACGCAGGGTAGCAGCATCGTCTGGCTGGCTCACCTTCATCTTGTTCAGGTTGGTAACAGTACCGCAGTCCTGCCACTCAGCATCAGCCCAGTTCAACTGGTCAACCCTCAGGAAGTTACCCTTCACACGGCGCAGCTGCAAGCCAGCCTTGGTATCGCTTACATTCACAGCAGGAGCATAGTTCTGCTTCTCTACGTCGATGGTTCTCACCTTGCTCATCTTGCCAGAAGGCAATACGGTAGCAATCTTGATGGTCATATTGCCGCTCACCTTGATAGGCTCGGTATAGACAGCAGAAGCTGGAGTTGGAGTAGTACCATCCAAGGTATAAACCATCTTCACCGGACGTGAAGTCTGGAAGGTAACTACGGTATCCTTGGTAATCACTACCTTGTCGCAGGAACCGTATGGCTGCTCAGGCAATGGGATATGATAACGTACGTGGCGCTCATCCAGGCGGACGCTGTTGGCATCTACACGACGGGCGAAGTCTGTGAAGTTCTTCTTCTTGGCTGGTGACCATGCAATCTCAGCGAGAGCGAGAGAGCGAGGATACATCTGATACTCCATCTTGGCGTTGGTGTACATATACTCCGACCAATTGTTGCACTGCACACCGAGGATATGCTTCTCCAGACCCAGAGACTTGATGGTATCAGGCACAGGCTCATAGTTATAAGTCTTTGAGAGATAAGCAGGAGAACTAGCAATAGTAACCGGCTCAATCTTGTAGTCGCCCTGATAGTGGTCGAGATACAAACCGCCGCTACCAGGAGTCATGATCACGTCATGCTTCTGCAAAGCAGCCGAAATACCTCCGGAAGTACCACGCCAAGACATCACGGTAGCATCAGGACTCAAACCACCTTCGAGAATCTCATCCCAACCGATGATCTTTCTGTCGTACTTAGCCAGCATCTTCTCCATGCGCTTGATTACGTAGCTCTGGAGTCTTTCCTCGGCAGAGTGCTTGCCGTCAGCCTGCAATCCTTCAGCCTCGATACGCTTCTGGCAATTAGGACAGTTCTTCCAGCTGGTCTTAGGGCACTCGTCTCCACCGATGTGGAAATACTTGCCAGGGAAGAGAGGCACCACCTCGCGAACGACATCCTCCAGGAAGCGGAACATATCTTCCTTACCCGGACACATCACGATATCCTCAACACCCCAAACCATTCTAGGAGTCCACTGCTCGCCCTTGCAGGAGAGAGATGGATAAGCAGCGATTGCTGCCATCATGTGGCCAGGAAGGTCGATTTCAGGAATCACGGTGATGTAGCGCTTGGCTGCATAAGCCACGATGTCCTTGATTTCCTCCTGTGTATAGAAACCGCCATAGGTAGAGCCGTCACCCTGGAGGCGATAGCCGCCAATGGAAGTCAGCTCTGGATATTTCTTGATTTCGATACGCCAGCCCTGGTCCTCGGTGAGGTGGAAGTGCATGGTGTTTACCTTGAACATAGACATGATGTCGAGCTGCTTCTTCACGTTCTCTACGGTGATGAAGTGACGGCATGGATCGAGATGGAAGCCACGGTATCCGAAGCGAGGCGCATCCTGGATGTCACAGCACTGAGCCACCCACTTCACGCCGCTCACCTTGGTAGCACTCTCCACCTGTGCAGGCAGCAGCTGCATGAAGCTCTGCATACCATAGAAAGCACCCTTTCCGGTCTTCGCCTTGATTACTACGCCCTTGCTGGTAACGGTCAGGCGATAGCCTTCTTCAGCCATCTTCATGGAAGGAGATATCTGGATAGAGATATTTCCCTTCTTTCCGCCTACGGTTACATCATAGCCGGTAGATGCCTTCAGCTTATCAGCCATATACTCTGCGATGTTCTTGCCATCCGCAGTCTGATAAGAGATGACTACCTTTTGAGGCAATACAAACTCACCCTTCTGCACCTGTGTTTTCACCGGCACAGGGATAATATTAATATCTGCAGCTACAGCCTGAGTTGAGACTCCCCCCAACATCGCTACGCAAGCTGCCAACGAACCTAAGAATTGATTGATTTTCTTCATATAAAGTTGAATATTGTGTTAGTTGCAATGATTGCCCCCAGCTTTTTTAGGGCTGGAAGGCAAAGAAGATATATATTAATGTTAGTTAGAAACCTCGATAATAATATCTTTTATTTTTAGTTGAATACTTAATAAAATATTTTATTTTGCAAAGATACGTCTTTTATTAATTAGTTCCATCATTTTTAGGTTAATAAATCTAAAACGCTTTTATTTTTTTAGTTTATTGACAAGAAGCGGCCATTAATAAGTGTCGTTCTTACTATTATATCAGTCAGTTATGGCTACGTAGGGTTGATCTGTTGAAGAAAGGGTTGCAGATAAAATCACTCTTATGTCTCTATATATAAATAGGTATAATACTAAATCACGAAGCTCCGAAGAGGAAATTTGCATAAAAATAGCCCAAATTAAGTTTTATTAACTCAGAAATCATTGTACCAAACTTAAAAAAGAGTATCTTTGCAACAAAAAAATTTTAGTTATGGCTAAAGACATAATAAAATATATTAAGAACATCAATCAAAAACCTTCTGTTCCTAGACGACTATTAGAGCAGTTTATAGCGAAGGGCGCTTCTACCATACCTGAATTATCAAAGGGTATAGGGGTAAGCCTCCCGACGACAACGAACGCTCTGAATGAACTGATGGGACAGGGACTTGTTAGGGAGATCGGTAAGAAAGCCGATTCCGCTGGCCGAATCCCGATGGTTTACGACCTGAAACCTACCGCAGGTTACTTTGTTGGTGTGAACCCGGAAATGGACTGCCTCGCCTTGGCAGCGAGCGACTTCTGTGGCAATCTGATCACGGAGAAGCAGAAAGTTCCTTATGTGTATGAGAATACGCCTGAGAGCCTTGCCGAGATGGGAAAGATTATTAATGTCTTTATCGACAATCTACCTATTAAAAGAGAAGAAATCCTGGAAGTTTGCGTCAACGTGGCGGAACGAGTGAGACCTCTGGAAGGGAGAGCTTACAATATGTTCAATTTCCTGGAAGAACCTCTGGCTGAGAAGCTCACCGAACTGTTGGAGCTTCCAACCTGCATCGAGAACGATACCCGCAGTATGACCTACGGAGAGTTTATCAAAGGATGCTGTAAAGGTAAGAAAGATGTCATCTTCGTCAACGTATGTTGGGGTTTGGGCATTGGAATCATCATCGACGGCAAGCTGTACTACGGCAAGTCGGGATATTCTGGAGAGTTCGGTCACATGACCGCCTACAACAACAACATCATCTGCCACTGCGGCAAGATTGGCTGCGTGGAGACGGAAGTGTCAGGCAGAGCACTCAAGAGAAAACTAACGGAGAATATCCTGGCAGGCAAGCCATCCATTCTCTCAGACAAGGTACTCAACAAGAAAGAGAAGCTCACGCTGGAAGACATCATAGATGCCATCGCAAAGGAAGATGTACTGAGCCTCGCCACCCTGCAACACATCGCAGATGAGTTAGGCAAGCAACTGGCAGGCATCATTAACATATTCAACCCAGAGATGCTGGTCATCGGCGGAGAAATGTCTGTCACAGGCGATTATCTCACCCTGCCAGTGAATATGGGAATCAAGAAGTATTCGCTCAACATTATGAACGAAGATTCACAAATCGTCACTTCTGAGCTGAAAGACCAGGCCGGTGTCATCGGAGCATGTCTGATAGCTCGACAGAAGTTGCTTACAATATAAAACCTATCACGACTAGCGGCATCAGCATCGTCTTAGGCGGTGCAGAACAGATGCCCATATATCAACATTATCCGCTGCATTCTAGCTTTTAGCTTGATGACAAAAAATGCAAATATTACTACACCTATATGAGAACAATTTAAAATTGACCTATGACACAAAGGGGCAAATTGTAGTTTGCAGCAAATCTGAGTTCAAAGTTACTTCCTTGTAAGGGGGTAATGATATGAATTACGAGGGTGCGCCACTCGTTGGCGCCCCTCTTTTTGGTATTTTATCAATCTACTCGCATTATCAACAATTCATTCATTATTAACTATATATCACCAGAATCATGATGAATAACAACCGAAATCAACTCAATCGTTCATTACTGGCATTTGCTGCCTTGCAGGTAATGCCGCTGTCGCTCTTCGCTCAGGGAGAACGACCAAACATCTTGTACATTATGTGTGATGACCATGCCATGCAAGCCATCAGCGCATACGGTAGCCCAATCTCCAAATTGGCACCAACACCTAACATCGACCGCCTAGCTGAAAGGGGAATGAAATTCAACGAGGCTTTCGTGGAGAACTCTCTCTCTACTCCAAGCCGTGCATGCCTGATGACGGGTCTTTACAGTCACCAGAACGGACAGCGCCAGCTTGCCGAGGGTATCGACTCTACCAAGACCTTCTTCTCAGAACTGCTGCAGGGGGCAGGCTATTCTACTGCCGTTGTGGGCAAGTGGCACATGTCCTGCAGTCCCAAGGGATTCGACTACTATCATGTTCTGGATGACCAGGGACAGTACTACAACCCAACCTTCGCTTCTACCGGACAGTATGGTAACTTCAAGCAAGAGATGGGGTACGCCACCGACCTCATCACCGACCATGCCATCGAGTATCTGAACAACCGCGACAAGAACAAGCCATTCTGTCTGCTGGTTCACCACAAGGCACCTCACCGTCTCTGGATGCCTAACACCAAGTATGTAAGCAAGTATGCCAACGTCAACTTCCCGTTGCCAGAGACTTTCTGGGATGATTACGCAACCCGTGGTTCTGCTGCATCTACCCAGAAGATGTCTATCGACAAGTATATGGAGATGGTACGCGACCTGAAGGTTCCTGAGATGTACGATCCTTCTACTCCAGAGGGAAGAGATTCCTATGCCGGACTGATGGGCGAGATGAACCGCATGACTCCACAGCAGCGTGCCATCATCGATGCCTACTACATGCCAAGAAACCGTGAGTTCCTGAGCAAGAACCTGACTGGCAAGGAGTTGATCGAGTGGAAATACCAGAACTACATCCGCGACTACATGGCTGTGATTGCCTCAGTAGATGAGAGTGTGGGCAGACTGCTGGAATATCTCGACAAGAACAACCTCACCGACAACACCATCATCGTCTATACATCCGACCAGGGATTCTATATGGGCGAACACGGCTGGTTCGACAAGCGATTCATGTACGAGGAATCGTTCCATACCCCGCTCATCATCAGCTATCCTAAGCACATCAAGGAAGGCAGCGAGTGCAACCAGATGGTTCAGAACATCGACTTCGCACCTACCTTCCTCGACCTGGCTGGTTTGCAGAAGCCAAAATACATGCCTGGCACTTCACTCCAGCCTCTGTTTGCCGGAGCACCAGTCAAGAAGTGGCGCAAGAGCCTGTACTATCATTATTATGATTACCCTACCTATCACCTTGTCCGCAAGCACGATGGTGTGCGCACCGAGCGCTACAAGCTGATTCACTTCTACGGCAAGGGTGGCGAGAGAGCCGTGGTAGAAAACAAGTACCAGGGTCAGCCAGGTACAAGAGAGAACAACTGCTTCAATGCCCTCAAGTCTATCAATTACTTCACCGATGATGCCGACATCGACTACTGGGAGTTGTATGATATCAAGAGCGACCCTAACGAGCTGAACAATATCTACGGCAAGCCAGGCACTCAGAAGATTGAGAAGGAACTGAAGAAGTTGCTCGCCAACTACCGCAAGAATCTGAAAGTAGATGAGTAGAATCTGAAAGTAGAAGAATAGATTCTGAATATAGATAATAGAATCAAAAAACAGATTTATATGAAGACAAACAAGACAATATGGCTCACTGGGGTAGGTATGATTTGCCTGCCTACCCTGGTGTGCGCCAAGCAGAACGTACAGCAGCCCAACATCCTCTTCATCCTCTGCGATGATATGGGATATGGCGATCTTGCCTGCTATGGTCAGCCTTACATCCATACCCCCAACATCGACCAGATGGCAAGAGAGGGTATGCGATTCACCCAGGCATACGCCGGTTCGCCGGTTTCAGCCCCTTCGCGTGCTACCATCATGACGGGTCAGCATACCGGTCATACCCACGTAAGAGGCAACAAGGAGTACTGGAGAAACGTGCCGATGGTGAAGTATGGAGTAAACGAGGACTTTTCTGTTGTGGGTCAGGAACCTTACGACCCGCAGCATAAGATTCTTCCGGAGATGCTGAAGGACAAGGGCTACCGTACCGGAGTCTTCGGCAAGTGGGCAGGTGGATACGAAGGTTCTGCCTCTACTCCCGACAAGCGTGGCGTAGATGAATTCTACGGCTACATCTGCCAGTTCCAGGCACACCTTTATTATCCGAACTTCCTCAACCGCTACAGCAAGGCTTTGGGAGATACGGCGGTGGTAAGAGACATCATGGAGCAGAACATCCAGTATCCGATGTTCGGCAAGGACTATTTCAAGCGCAACCAGTATTCTGCCCGCATCATCCACGACAAGGCACTGGAGTGGATTGACCGTCAGGATAGTAAGCATCCTTTCGTAGGCTTCCTCACCTATACCCTGCCTCATGCCGAACTGGTTCAGCCAGAGGATTCTATCCTGGAGAACTATCAGAAGAAGTTCTTCGAGGACAAGACCTGGGGCGGACAGGAAGGTTCCCGATACAACGCCGTGGTTCATACCCACGCCCAGTTTGCCGGAATGATTACCCGTCTCGACCAGTATGTAGGCGAAATCTTCGCCAAGCTGAAGGAGAAGGGTCTCGACAAGAACACCGTGGTGTTCTTTACCTCGGATAACGGTCCTCATGAGGAGGGCGGAGCCGACCCTAAGTTCTTCGGTCGCGACGGCAAGTTGAAGGGCTTGAAGCGCCAGTGCTACGAGGGCGGCATCCGCATCCCGTTCATCGCCTGGTGGCCGGAGCATATCAAGGCGGGCAGCGTAAATGATACCCAGTTTGCCTTCTACGACCTGATGCCAACCTTCTGCGACCTTGCCGGAATCAAGAACTTCGCCAAGCGTTATACCAACAAGAAACTGGCAGGTGATGGTTTCGACGGAATCTCCATTGCTCCTACCCTTCTGGGCAAGGATGCCGAGCAGAAGCACCACGAATACCTCTACTGGGAGTTCCACGAGACCGACCAGATTGGTGTGAGAAAGGGCGACTGGAAGATGGTAGTGGTAAAGGGCGAGCCACATCTCTACAACCTGGCATCGGATATCCACGAAGATCATAATGTAGCGGCAGAGCATCCTGAAATCGTAAAGGAACTCCTGGCTGCCATCAAGAAGGAGCACAGAGACAACCAGGATTTCAAGATTACCCTGCCTAAGTTCTGATTCCCTCTCCCTTTCCGGAAGATTCCAACCCGATTCTAAACTTGAATAAAAATGATGAACGACAACATAGCAACCCCATTTGCCAAGCCCCTGTATGTGATGCTGAAGCCTGCAGGTGCCCATTGCAATCTGGCTTGCAAATACTGTTATTATCTGGAAAAGAACCATCTTTACCAGAACACTCCCCGACATCTGATGACTGACGAGATGCTGGAGCAATTCACCCGGGAGTACATCGAGGCACAAACCATGCCCCAGGTGCTCTTCACCTGGCACGGAGGCGAACCGCTGATGCGCTCCATCGACTTCTACAGGAAGGCGCTGGAGCTTCAGAAGAAGTACGCCCATGGCAAACAGATTGATAATGTCATCCAGACCAACGGCACTCTCCTCACCGACGAGTGGTGCGAGTTCTTTGCACAAAACCATTGGCTGGTAGGCATTTCCATCGACGGCCCCCAGGAGTATCACGACCACTATCGCGTAACTCCTGCCGGAAAGCCTTCCTGGGAGAAGGTGATGCAGGGCATCAGCCTGCTGAAGAAGCATCGGGTGGAATGGAATGCTATGGCGGTGGTCAACGCCTACAACGCTGAGCATCCGCTGGAGTTCTATCATTTCTTCAGAGACAACGGTTGCCAGTACCTGCAGTTTACCCCTATCGTGGAGCGACTCACCGAGCATGAAGACGGTCGCACCCTGGCGAGTCTTGCCGACGAGCGGGAGATTCCGCTTGCAGATGCTTCCGTTACTCCGGAACAGTGGGGCAACTTCCTCTGCACCATCTTTGATGACTGGGTGCGCCACGATGTGGGTAGGATGTTTGTGGAAATCTTCGACTGCACGCTTGCCAACTGGATGGGTGTGCTGCCGGGCATCTGCGCTTATTCCAAGGAATGCGGTCATGCGGGCGTGATGGAGCACAACGGCGATGTGTATTCCTGCGACCACTTCGTCTTTCCGGAATACAAGCTGGGAAACATCAGGGAGCAGTCGCTCATCGACATGCTTTACGGCGAGAAGCAGCAGGCATTCAGCCGATTGAAGCATACCTCGCTGCCTCGCCAGTGCAAGGAATGCGACATGGAGTTTGCCTGTCATGGCGAATGCCCGAAAAACCGTTTCGAAAAAGACAAGTATGGAGAACCGGGACTGAACTATCTCTGCCAGGGATATTACCAGTATTATTCGCATGTGGCTCCCTATATGGACTTCATGAAGCGGGAACTCCTCGCCCAGCGTCCACCAGCCAACATCATGAAAGCTTTAAAAAATAACTAACGATTATCATTATGAACAAGACTTATATCACCATCGCCCTGCTGTCGCCGCTGGCTTGCACGGCTGCGATGGGAGCCAAGAAGGCGAAGGCGAGTAGTCAGCAGAAGCCTAACGTCATCATCATTCTTGCCGATGACCTGGGTTATGGCGACCTGGGATGCTATGGTGCCAAAAACGTAGAGACACCGAATGTGGATAAGCTGGCGAAGCAGGGAATCCGTTTCACCGATGCCCACGCCATCGCCTCTACCAGTACCCCATCCCGCTATTCCCTTCTCACGGGCGAATATGCGTGGCGCAAGCCGGGCACCGACGTGGCTCCGGGCGATGCGGGAATGATTATCAAGCCTACCCAGTTTACCATGGCTGATATGTTCAAGAGCGTAGGCTATTCTACCTGCGCCATCGGCAAGTGGCATCTGGGCTTGGGTGCCGAGACCGGCAAGCAGGACTGGAATGCCCCATTGCCATCAGCCCTGGCGGATATCGGTTTCGACCATCATTACATCATGGCTGCCACAGCCGACCGTGTACCTTGTGTATTCATAGAAGATGGCAAGGTGGCTAACTACGATCCGTCGGCTCCTATCGAGGTAAGCTATTACAGAAACTTCCCTGGAGAACCTACCGGAAAGGCCAACCCTGAATTGTGCTATAATATGAAGTCGAGCCACGGCCACAACATGTCTATCGTGAACGGCATCGGCAGAATCGGTTATATGAAGGGTGGTGGCAAGGCATTGTGGAAAGACGAGAACATCGCCGATTCCATCACTACCCACGCCATCGACTTCATCAAGAAGAACTGCAACAATCCTTTCTTTCTCTATTTTGCCACCAACGATGTCCACGTGCCTCGTTTCCCACACGAGCGTTTCCGTGGTAAGAGCAGCATGGGTATGCGTGGAGACGCCATCGTGCAGTTCGACTGGTCGGTGGGTAAGATTATGGAAACTCTGGATAAGTTGGGCATTGCGGATAACACCATCGTATTGCTGACCAGCGATAATGGTCCGGTGGTAGATGACGGTTATCAGGACCAGGCAGAGGAGCTTCTGAACGGTCATAAGCCAGCGGGTCCTTGGCGCGGCAACAAGTACAGTGCCTTCGAGGGTGGTACGGCGATTCCGGTCATCGTGCGCTGGCCAAAGAACGTGAAGGCGGGTCAGACCTCCGATGTTCTGATGTCACAGATCGACTTCATGGCTTCATTCGGCAATCTGATTGGTGCCACCTTCCCTAAGGGCAGCGCACCCGATAGCAGGAACCATCTTGGCAATCTGCTCGGCACCGACACCACTCATCGTCCATGGGTAGCCGAAATGTCGAGCAACCATGTTCTTTCCATCCGCACCAAGGAGTGGAAATACATCGAGCCGAACGATGGTTCCAAGATGATCAAGTGGGGTCCGAAGATAGAGACCGGCAACGATCCTCTTCCTCAGCTCTACCGCATCTCCGACAATCTCTATGAGCAGGATAATGTAGCAGATACTCATCCTACCGTAGTTTATGAGCTGCAGAACATCTTGAGAAGAGTAAGATAATAAAAATAGAAAGTCTCCCGCCAGGCGTCCCGGCGGATTACAATTCCGCCGAACGCTTAACGGGATAATCTGCGCTTACTTCTTATTCTTCGGCGCCTTGCTGATTTTATACATCAAATGGTAAGCATCCAACCCCTATTTTGGCGGTTTGAAAGATAAGTGCTACCTTTGCGCC
>UQWP01000023.1 GCA_900544825.1 uncultured Prevotella sp.
TTTGTTGCTCAGGCACTTATAAATAATGTTAAACTATAGTGTTGCGGAATTAAGGAAGTATAATTTTTCCACATAAGATAATTCTCAGAGAAGCAACCTGTGTTATTACCAATGGCACGTGTCCAACATGAAATGCAGCAAGAATAGGCCGATGCCCATTTGGCATAGGATTCTTCGTCCAATGCTTTCTGTTTTTGCTTATTCTTTTCCTGTGGAATTGGAGGAAAAGAGCCTTTTAGTCCTAGTTTCCATCCGTGTTCGTTTAAATCTTCAAACTTCTGACGGTTATTGATGTATAATTTCTTGGAATCCAACAAACTCAGTAAATATTCAGTGTTCATATATCTGTATATGGGAACGTCTTGTTGTTCCCACATTGTTTTTGATACATGAATGCCATTTATGAATAAGTAGTCTTCTTGATTGAAGTCTTTTTCGAATGATATGGTCATTTTACACATAGTACTCCTTAATAAGCCAACGACTCCAGAATTGGCAGTTTATTTTTAAGTTCTCTCATATAGCATAGAAAAACGTGGAGCTAGTCCTGTCGCTCGTTCCACGTGTTAAGGCCTTCGCATTGCCCAGAATGTCGAAACGAGCAACGCTGAAAGCCCCACGTAGATGTGTATATAATTCCTCCTCCCTACCAACGAGCATATTGCTCGAAGCCAAAGAGGGCTGTGTATAATACACTCTGTAGGGCGTCCCCGTTGTTTTGTTCTTGACATTCTGTTTGAAGTTGCGAAGTTCTAACACGTCAAAACCAAAGCGTACAGTTACGCCTTAATATGTATATGTCGCCCCGACCTCCTGCCCTCTTGGGGGCTTTCAGCAAGGGTTACGGTTGCAGAGATATTGATAATTTCGCTAAGTTGTATCAGAAAATGGATTTTTTTGTGGTAGGAGGATAAAAAATCTTCATTTTCTTTGTTTTATAATGAAGAAGTGCTATCTTTGCATTGTTTTATATAAATGTTTAATGAATATGAGCAAAACGTTTAATATATATTGTGATGAAAGTACCCATTTGATTCATGATGGTCATCCCTATATGCTGTTAGGATACACAAGTATTGCTTATCCACAAATAAGGATGGCTAAGGATGAAATTAAAGCTATCAAGCAGAAGTATAATTATACTGAAGAATTGAAATGGACCAATGTCCATGAGGCAACTTATAAAGTATATGCAGACTTGATAGACTGGTTCTTTATGAATGATTTGGAGTTTAGAGCTGTCGTAGTAGATAAGTCCCAGATAGACGAGTCTCGTCCTGATTATACCTTTAATGATTTCTATTTTCGGATGTATTTCCAGCTTCTTCATACCAAGGTAGATTTTCAGAACACGTATAATGTATATATAGATATTAAGGATACATGTAGCTATGAGAAAGTGGAAAAGTTGAAGAAAATCATGAAATTCAATTCTTCTATTGGGAATTTTCAGTTTATTCGATCTCATGAAAGTGTTTTTATTCAATTGGCCGATGTACTTATTGGTGCAATTAATTATAATCTGCGTATAGAGAAGGGTGAAATCTCTGGTTCTGTTATTGCTAAACGAAGATTGATAGAGAAGATAAAGAAACATAGTAATATATCGTTAAATACAACGACACCATTAGCTCGAAAGAAGTTTAATTTGTTCTTTATCAATTTAAAGTGAAGATTATGGCAGGTTTGAATATCATAAAGAAATATCCAGAATTATTGGATTTGCTAGGACTCAGTGAATCTGAGAGGCATTATGATTTGTTGAATATTTTTAGAAGGGATATAGAAGATAATAAGGATTTTACTTTTCGGAAGAGGCGAATCTATCCCATAAAGGTACAAGGTGAAGCTGATATGGGTAGATTGTTTAAGCATTTGACGTGTGAGGAGGTCTTGATAGAAAATGAAGATGGTTCAAAATATTCAAAGCGTGTTTTTGAAATGGCACGTTCTCAAAGGCTGCATTGGATCCTTCATCATATAAAGGAAAGAAGTCCCGACAATATAGATATTTTCACAATAGAGGAAAGGGATGCAAAGAAACGAAAAGTCAAAAAGACTTATATATATGATAGTGTGGAGGAATATGTCATAGTTTTAGAGCAACAGCGAAGTAATGCTTTTTATCTGTTGACTGCTTATTATCTCAATAAGGAATATGGGAAAAAGGCTTTGATGAAAAAGATGGGGCGAAGACTTCCGAATGTGTTATAAAAACGCAAGACCCGTATTGCATCGGTGGCAAGCGGGTCTCGAAACTCCTTCTAATTATAGATGAGTGGTGCAAAGATACAAAGATTTTGGGGAATAATAGTTCTTTTCCCAAAAATAAAATAGTTTTTAACATTTGAAGAGGTGTTCGCACCTCTGATGATGTGTTAGTTATATATAAAAAAGTGTAATATAATAAAGAAAGGAAAAGATAAAATGGAGAAAATCAACGTAAAAGAACTGAATGATAATGTCTTCGAGACTATTGGTAAGGAGTGGATGCTGGTTTGCGCCGGCAACAAGGATAAGTTCAATATGATGACTGCTTCCTGGGGCTGCCTGGGATGGCTCTGGAACAAGCCGGTGGCTGTGGTATTTATCCGTCCGGAACGCTACACCCACGGCATCATTGAGGAGAATGAATTCATGACCCTCTCTTTCCTCGGTCATAGCGAGGAGGCTCGAAAGATCTATAACTTCTGCGGCTCTAAAAGCGGACGTGATTTCGATAAGGCGAAGGAAACAGGATTGACTCCTGTGGAAACCGATAACGGCTGTATCGGCTTCGAGCAGTCACGACTCACCCTGGAATGCCGCAAGCTCTATAAGGACAATATGACAGCGGAGAAGTTCCTCGACAAGGACCTGCTGCAGTGGTATGGTGCAAAGGGCGGATTCCACGATGTCTATGTTGTGGAAATTACGAATGCTTATACAAAGTAATCAATAAATAGATATGGCTCAAGAACAGACTGCAATTCGTGAACGCCAGAAGACTAAGCTCAAGGAGCCGGGGCGTTACATGGTGGTGATGTTTAATGATGACTTCACACCGATGGAATTCGTGGTGGAAATCCTCGAAACCATCTTCTTCAAATCGCAGGCAGAGGCTGAGGCGATCATGCTCAAGGTTCACCACGAGGAGAAAGCCGTGGTGGGCATCTACAGCTATGATATCGCCAAGAGCAAGGTGGAGAAGGCGATGGAGAAAGCCCGTACGCAGAAGTATCCGCTGAAGCTCACTTATATGCCAGAATAAAGAAAGGAAAATATAGAATGGATAGTATGGGATTAACCCGATATATGAGTGTCTTGATGGATGATGCCATGAAGCAGGCTCGGTTTTTCGATCACGAGTTCGTGATGCCCGAGCACATGCTTCTGTCATTGCTCCGCCAATATGCCTTCTGCCAGGCTTTGCAGGAGGAAGGTGTGGATAGTATCAAGATGCACGAAGACTTGGTGGGATGGCTCGCCAAGCAGGAACGTGTGCCTGAAAACATCAAGTTCCTGCCAGAACCGTCATCACTCTTCAAGACTATGTTTGGAACGGCATGCGCCCTGGCTGCTGCCGCTGATAGAAAACTCGTGAATGTGCCTCATTTCGTGCAGGCGATGTTTGGCTTGCAGAACTCAGAAGCTGCTTTCCTGTTGTGCAAGAACGTAGGAGACCGACAGGGCGAGTTCCTGGCGAGCGTGGATAGCTATTATCCGCTCGAAAATGAACCGGGAGACGAAACGCTGTTGATGGGCGATGGATACGATGAGGACGACTATGATAACGATTATGATGAAGACGAAGAGGAGGGCAGAAGCCGACAGCCTCAGGATTGGCATCAGTTGGTTACCTGCATCTCTGATCAGGTGGAGGAGCACAATCCGCTCATCGGACGAGAGCAGGAACTGGATAGAACTATTCAGGTGCTCTGCCGTGCCGAAAAGAACAATCCGCTTCACATCGGTGAACCGGGCGTAGGAAAGACAGCCCTCGTTTATGGCCTTGCCAAACTCATCAATGAGAATCAGGTACCCGAGCGTCTTAAGGGAGCACGCATCTATGGTATGGATATGGGACAGATGCTTGCTGGCGCCCAGTATCGTGGCGATTTCGAAAAGCGCATCAAGATGGTGATGGAGGGAGCCGCCAAGGAAGGCAACACTATCATCTATATCGATGAGATTCATAATATGATAGGTGCAGGTCGTGGCTCTGATGGCGGACCTGATGCTTCCAATATGCTCAAGCAGTATCTGGAGGCAGGCGACATCCGATTCATCGGTTCCACCACCTACGAGGAGTTCAACCGCTACATGGCTCAGAGCAAGGGCATCGTGCGCCGGTTCCAGCAGATTGACATCAAGGAACCTACCGAGGAGGAGGCTATCAGAATCCTGGAGGGCTTGCAGTATAAATACAATAAGTTTCATAATGTAACTTATCGCAAGGATGCCCTGGAGTATGCCGTTCGTGCCAGTGCCAAATACATCAGCAACCGCTGTCTGCCTGACAAGGCTATCGACCTGATGGATGAGGCGGGTGCTTATCTGGAGGTGCACCCTGTGGAATACCGCCAGCGTTCTTACGTTACCAAGGCGATTATCCAGCAGATTCTCACCAAGGTCTGCAAGATTGATGCGGCTGCCATCAAGGATGAAAACAATGATTCCCTGGCTACGCTCCGCCAGCGCATACTCAACAAAATCTACGGTCAGGACAAGGCGGTAGATAAGGTGGTTGAGGCTGTGATGATGGCGAAGGCTGGTCTGGTGGATGATGACAAACCGATGGCTTCGCTGCTCTTCGTGGGTCCTACGGGAGTGGGTAAAACCGAGGTGGTCCGTGTTCTGGCTAAGGAACTCGGTATCGAGCTGGTGCGCTTCGATATGAGTGAATATACTGAGAAGCATACCGTGGCTAAGCTCATCGGTTCCCCTGCCGGATACGTGGGTTATGAAGATGGCGGTCTCTTGACCGATGCCATCCGCAAGACACCTAACTGCGTGCTCCTGCTCGATGAGATTGAGAAGGCGCATAGCGACATCTACAACATCCTGCTCCAGGTGATGGACTATGCCCGATTGACCGACAACAAGGGTCAGAAGGCAGACTTCCGAAACGTAATCCTCGTGATGACTTCCAATGCCGGAGCGCAGTATGCATCCCAGGCAAGCGTAGGTTTCAGTGGCAATGTAACCCGTGGCGAGGCGATGCTGGCTCAGGTAAAGAAGACCTTCAAGCCAGAGTTCATCAACCGTCTTTCCGACACCGTGGTGTTCAACGATATGGACAAGCACATGGCAGAACTGATTCTTGCCAAGAAGCTTCGTCAGCTCGATGCTAAGTTGGCTGCAAAGGGAGTTTCTATCACGCTTACCGATGCGGCACGCGAGAAGATTCTGGAGTGGGGCTTCACCAAGGAATATGGTGCCCGCGAGATGGATCGTGTCATCGGCAACCGCCTGAAGCCAATCCTGATGAAGGCGCTGCTCTTCGGCAAGCTCAAGAAGGCAGGCAAGGGCAGTGTGGATTTCGATGGCAAGGAACTGGTGATTAATTGTTAGGAAGCGATGATATTACAAATAGATGAAAATGCGGAAGAGATTTATTTTCCCGATCCGCATTACGGTGATGAGGATGGATGCTTTGCCGTAGGTGGCGACTTGAGCATCGACCGCTTGCTGCTGGCTTACAGCAACGGCATCTTTCCCTGGTATAGTTTTCGTGACCAGCCGGATATTCTCTGGTTCTGTCCGATGAAGCGCTTCGTCATCTTCCCGGATGAAATCCACATCAGTCATTCCATGCGCACCCTGCTGAGAAAGAACCGATACAGCGTGGGCATCAACGAAGATTTCGATGCTGTGATTCGAGCCTGCAGCAAGACCAATGGCCGTTACGAGGAAGATGGTGCCTGGTTGGGTGAGAATATCATCCAGGCATTCACCGCTCTTCATGAGCAGGGCTTTGCGGCAAGCGTGGAAGTATGGGATAATGAAACCGGTGAGTTGGTGGGCGGACTTTATGGCGTCACCATCGGCAAGGTCTTCATTGGCGAGAGCATGTTCTCCAAGGTTCCGTCGGGTTCAAAGATAGCCCTCATCTTCCTGGCTCGTTATCTGCAGGAACATGGAGGCAAGATGATAGATTGTCAGCTGGAAACCCCGCATCTCAAGTCGATGGGTGGCAGATATATCTCTTACGAGGAATATATGGAAATCATGAATGAAGAATGAAAAAGAGTTTCTCTTTTGAATAGAAAATAATAAAGGCTAGGTTCCCGATTCAGGGAAACCTAGCCTTTGTTTTTGTCTAGCCTTTGTTTTTATCTAGTTCTTTCCATAGCATTTGCATCGACCAAAGCGATGAAAGCCAAAAGAAGCATTAATAGTCCTTTTCTAATTGTCTTATTTGGATTGTTTTTTGTTATTATTGTTTGCGTGACAATTATCTTTTAGCCATTCTATGCTTCTGTCATTGGTTTCTCCGAAACGCCAATGTCCTGAAGATGGAGTGACTTCGATTACCTTTGGGGCATTTATCTCGTTAATCATGCCATGAATAGAGGTTGGCGAACAGGTCGGGTCGTTATATCCAAATGAATAGAACCCAGGTGTTGTAATACGGCGAGCAAAGTTTACCACGTCATAATATGCAAGAGTTTTTGTTGCTTTTTTGATTTGTTCATCTGAAAACTTGCCTGTCTTATGTTCTTGGGAGAAATACTTTGGCCATCCACCTGCACGTTGATGTAAAAAGCCCGTTAGGTCGTTCAAGGCGGGATAGAATGGTGCTATGCAGGTAACCTTTGGATTCAGGGCGGCAGTTACAATAGTGAGGGCTCCTCCTTGGCTGCCACCAGTTACACAGACATTTTTACCATCAAACTCAGGCAGGGAGCATAAGAAATCGATCCATCTAGAGCATCCTAGGTATACATCTTTATAATAAAATGTTTCTTTGTCTTCGATGCCTTGCATATTGTAATTCTTTGTCATCTCGTTTCGTTTTATCTGATAATCGACATCCGAAAGGCGGGGGTCTAAGCCATGAATCTCGGAGGTGACTACAATAAATCCATGTTCTGCAAAGTAAGTGTATGGTCGAACCCTTGAAGATCCAGCTCCTGGTGGTTGAAATAGCACAGGATGTTTCTTGCCGTCTTTAGGCTTAGCTAGATAACCATACATGCAACGTCCATTCTTGCCCACGGTAATTTTTACCAGCGAAACCTCCACATTTTTAGTCGAGTACTGAGGCATTGGGAGAATCTTTGGTGTCATATTTATCTTTGCAAGTTGCTTCAGCTTTTGCTTCCAAAAGAAATCAAAGTCTGTTGGCATCACAGTGTATGGTTTTATCTCTGTAGGGGCGTAAGCTAGTTTGATTTCGTCCATATATTGCTTGCCTTCTACGATAAAGTAGAATTTGCAGGCACGAAAACCTGGTTGCTTCATGGTTCCTAACGAGACCTCTGCTTTGCCTTCGTGAAAAGGAATGGAGTCGTATAGGGCAGGCAAGAGCATCTCGTCTCCCACCTTATAATATAAATAGTCACCATCTAGTGGATTGCCCCCTTTGAAAGCTTCAATTTTAATATGAGCTTCTTCGCCCAATTGGTATGTGCGGCGAGGATGATTAGCAACAGTTAGAAATTCTACATATTTTCTGCCTGGCTTGGAATAGGGGACTTGGGCAAGAATCAATTGGGATAAGCAGATGCTTGCACTTAGCACGAATGTTTTTTTTCTCATATCTTTTCTTTGTAGTTTGATTTGTTAACTAGGTGCAAAGGTACAAATAAAAAACAAAAAAAAGTCTTATGTGTTGTTCAAAATATTTGGAATAATGTACAAATTCAGTGAATATCGTACATTTAGCAAAGTCTTCGGATGTTTGGACAAGTTGGCGAAAGGTATATTTTCATACTTTTGCCACAAAAAATAAAACAATTCAATTTTAAACTTTAAAACTATGGTAAAGAAGCAATTAGTAAAAGAAGGTATGTTGCCAATTACTTTGTTTTGTTCTGCTTTGTCTTTTTCTCCTATAGGGATTAATCAGGCAAGTGCTACAACAAATATAGTACAGCAAGCACGTACAGTAAAAGGTACAGTGATTGATAATAATGGCGAGGCTGTTATTGGGGCCAGTATTAAGGTTGATGGTACAACCAATGGTACAGTGACGGATTTGGATGGTAATTTTACATTATCTAATGTACCTAAGAATGCTATCCTGGAAATCTCTTATATCGGTTATACCACCCAGAAAATCAATGTCGCAGGGAAAAACATAATTACTGTAACATTGCAAGAGGACAACAAGGCTTTGGACGAAGTCGTGGTTGTTGGTTATGGCGTTCAGCGTAAGAGTGATGTGACAGGTGCTTTGGCACACTTGGATTCCAAGGATTTGACAGCGATGCCTGTGAAGGATGCACTAGAGGGAATGCAAGGTAAAACTGCGGGTGTTGACATTACCAATTCGCAGCGTCCTGGAACTGTGGGTAACATCACGATTCGTGGACAGCGTTCTATCACAGCAGATAGTGGCCCACTTTATGTTGTTGATGGTATGATTATCCAGAATGGAGGTATTGATAACATTAATCCGCAAGATATTGAGAGCATCGAGGTGTTGAAGGATGCTTCGGCAACAGCCATATATGGTGCACGTGGTGCAAATGGTGTCGTGTTGGTGACAACGAAAAAAGGTAAGGTTGGTAAGGTTAGCCTAAGCTATGCAGGTTCGGTAACAGTTTCCACATTACATGATGTGACTAAGATGATGAGTGCTTCACAATGGTTGGATTACGCTCGTCGTGCCGCTTATAATAACAAGGGATATGGAGACTCTAGTCAGGAGTTCGCTCCAAATTATGATGCGGACAAGGAACTCTTTGGCGGCGTTGCCACCTCTTGGGCTAACATAGAGAAAGCTTGGGTTGATGGCGTATATCATCCAGAGTTGGTCGGGTCGTATGATTGGACTAGCCAAGGCAAACAAACAGGAATCACGCAAGAACATACAATAAGTGCTTCTGGTGGCACAGACAAGTTTAATGGTTATGGCTCTTTTGGCTATTTGAATCAAAAAGGCACTCAGCCAGGGCAGAGCTATCAGCGTTTCACATTGAATACTTCTTTTGAGGCAAAACCGCTTGCACCATTAACATTAAGTTTTGCAATGAATGCTTCTTATGGCAACCAAAGTTATGGCTATAATTTCTCAAAGTCGGTTTCTGGAGCAGGAGATTACTATAGCGCATTGCGAGGTATGTTGCCTTGGACAGAGCCTTATGATGAGAATGGTGATTATGTCAGAACTCCTTGGTTGGGTAACATCAATATCGTTAATCCAATCAATGAATTGCAGTATAATACCAATAAGCGTACCAACTTGCGTTTGAGTGGTCATGTGGCAGCTCAGGTAGATTTTGGAAAGATTTATAAGATATTAGATGGATTGCAGTATCGTATCCAGTTTGGTCCTGAGCTACAGTATTATCGCTTGGGTGTAGCTAATGCAGCTGAAGGAATCAATGGTGACGGAAACAATAAGGTACAATATAACCCTTATAATCGTGTGTCTTGGACTTTGGATAATTTGATTTATTATAATAAAACCATTGCCAAGAATCATCGTATCGGTATAACTCTCTTGCAGAGTGCATCCAAATATCATCATGAGACGGCGAATATAACAGCTAATGTAGCAACTGCCAAGGAACTTTGGTGGAACACAAGCTCTCTAGGAAGTCCTTTGGCTTATTCTACGGGACTGACAGAGAAGGCCATCGCCTCTTATATGGGGCGTCTGAATTATACCTTCCAAGACAAGTATATGCTGACGGCAAGTATGCGATGGGATGGTGCCTCGCAGTTGGCAGAGGGGCATAAGTGGGCTAGCTTCCCTTCTATGGCGTTAGGCTGGCGCATTGATCAAGAAAAGTTTATGAAGAGCCTGAAGTGGGTGAGCAATTTGAAGCTTCGCTTGGGTTATGGTATTTCTGGTAATTATGCAGTTGATCCATACATCACCAAGGGTGGGGTACAGTCGTTGTTCTACACATGGGGTGGGCAAGATGCAGTGCCTGGATATGTGTTATCGGATGCTTCAGCCAAGAATCCTAATCCATTCCCTAATCCAGAGTTGGGATGGGAGAAAACTTCGCAGTGGAACTTGGGTCTTGACTATGGCTTCCTAAACGGTCGCATCAGCGGTAGTGTGGATTATTATCACAATAAAACTACAGACTGCTTGCTGCTCACTACCATTCCATCCCTCAATGGCTATAATTCCATGGTGGCGAATGTTGGTGAAACATCTGGATGGGGTGTTGATTTGCAGTTGACGGCAATACCTGTGATGACAAAGAATTTTAAGTGGACAAGTACCCTGACTTGGACCATCGACCGAAATAAAATCACAAGGCTCAACAACGGAATGACCGAGGATATCAACAACAAGCGTTTTGTGGGTGAGGAAATCGGTATTTACTATGATTATGTGTATGATGGCATCTGGAAAAGTTCAGAGGCAGAGGAAGCTGCCAAGTTCGGACGCAAACCAGGACAAATAAAAATCAAGGATGTATATGAGGATGGAAAGATTGATGCCAACGATCGCACGATTGTGGGTAGAGTTCGTCCTCGTTGGTCTGGTGGATGGCAGAATACCATCAGCTACAAGAACTTTGAATTGTCATTCTTTATGTACGCTCGCTGGAAATTTACGGTGAACAAGGGTGCGGAGACCCTAGGTGGTACGTTTATGATGCGAGACTTGGACTATTGGATTAAGGATGTTAATGAGGATGCGGAGTATTATTCTCCTGGCTCTAATAAGCAGTCGGCCGATACCTATTCTTCCTCCATGGGTTATCAGGACGGTTCTTACATCAAGATGCGCAATATATCCTTGGGATATACTTTCCCACAGAAAGTACTTAATGGGTTAGGTATCAGCAACCTGAAATTATATGTGCAGGCTATGAACCCATTTAATGTATATAAGAAGTGTAAATGGCTTGACACCGATCTCTTGAGTTACGACAATAATACGACGAGCTATGGTTCTAGCACGACTATCAAGAGTTGGGTGATTGGTATAAATGTAGGTTTCTAAAGTAGATAATTGATATGAATACAAATAAAATACTGTTTGCAGCTTTGCTTGCAAGTTCAACGTTGGTATTGAATACCTCATGTGGCGATTCTTTCTTAAAGGAGGATTTGCTCACAGAACGAGATAATACGTATTTCAAGACCCAAGAGGGATTGGACGACTTGGTGTTGGGAGCTTATTCTAAATTGAAGTTCAAGTTCAATTATGAATGGGGGTACAACATGTGGAATTCGGGCGTGGATGAGTTTATGGGTGGAAACACAGATAAACCAGCTTGGCATCATTATTCCAACGACTTGAATTCTCAAGAGTCTTCGAGCAACAAGCCTCTGTGGGATAATATGTATGGTTTGATTGAACCTGCTAATACGATTATCCAGAATGTACCTTTGTTCTATAATGAAAAGTCGAGTACCTATAATACTCGTTTGGGAGAAGGATACTTCTTCCGTGCTTATGCTTTCTTTGAACTGGTGAAGCAGTATGGTGGAGTTCCTCTGAAACTTTCGCCGACAACAACGGTCGGATACCAATTCGCTAGAAACTCAGAAGAGGAGTGCTATGCTCAGATTATCAGTGATTTCGAAAAAGCTTACGAACTTCTCCCTACTTCTCCAGAGAACAAACAGTTGGGAAGAATAACTAAATCGGCTGCTGCTCATTTCTTGGCAAAAGCTCATTTGTTTAGAGCGTCCGAACTGTATGCATCCTGGAACGAATCTTATAAGAACGCAGATTTAGATGCTGTGGTTCGCTATGGCGATGAGGTAATAAAGGCTCATCCTCTGTGTGCAAACTTCCAAGAATTGTGGGACTACACGGAACCTGATGGTCCTAATGAGCAAGTGAAAGAAGTGGTTCTTGCTGCTCAATTCTCAGATAACAGTGATACTTGGGGACGATATGGCAACCAGATGCATCTCTATTTCCCTTCAATATATCAAGATATGAAGGGTTGTAAGCGTGATATTTCGGGTGACAGAGAGTTCTCTTGCCTGGCTTCTACAGAGTATGATATGCAAGTGTTCGACCGTGTGAATGATTCTCGATTTTGGAAATCTTTTATTACGAAATATGGATGTAATGACTCTAAGGGTGCTCCTGCCTGGGATAAGAAAACAATGGAAGCCTATCCTGATGCGTTTCCTGTAGATGCACAGCCTAATGGAAAAAGATTCAAGGGAGGAGACATTGCTATCAAATATATCGTCAATGCTTCTGGTGACTCACGTTATACCGACTTGACTGGAGAAAAATCAAGCGATTATGTTTGTTTGGATGGTATTGTCCAAAAAGAGCATACCTTTGTACGTTACTATAAAGGACAGGATTTTTCTTGGAATATGAATGCGGATAGAACCAAGAATGTGGGCAATGAGCTGATTACTCTGAAGAATAAACGCTTCGTAGCATTGTCTAAGTTCAGAGATGGTGCTCGTATCGCCATAGCCAATCAGTTTGGTACGAGAGATGCAATCATTGCTCGTTCTGCCGACGATGTGTTGATGGTGGCTGAAGCTTATATCCGTAAGGGGGATTATGAGAATGCCTTGAAATACTTCAACATGGTGCGTGACCGTGCAGGTTATGCTGATGGAGAAGATCGCTCTGTCAGCCGCGATGGTGGTCAAGCATATAAGAAAAATAGTGTTTGCACAGGCAAGGGTGGTGGCTATTCTTCGGATGGTGCCATATATACCGATCAAAATACCTATTTTGAATCAAATAATATGGCCGTGACAACAGAACAAACAAAGAGCTTGATGCATTTGAACACCATAGACGATGTGTTGAATTCTAAGCCAGACCAACCCATCTACGATGCTTTGGGTTGCACCTCTGTAGCAGAAAAAATGATGTGCTTCTTATTGAATGAGCGCACTCGTGAGCTAATCGGAGAGAGCCAACGCTGGGAAGATTTGGCACGTACCAAGACTTTGGAGAAGCGTTGGAAAACGTTCAATCCTTCTGCTAATGCAGGTATTGGTATGTTTGACCCTGCCAAGCACTATTACCGTCCAATTCCTCAGACATTCTTGGATGGCTTAACCAATGAAGATGGATCACCTTTGTCAAATGAGCAAAAGTCAGCGATACAGAATCCTGGGTATTAAAGAGTAAGAAAAAGGATGGCAAACACTTTTGCCATCCTTTTTCTTACTCTTCGCTTTCTTTCTCAACTAGCTGGGTTTGTGCATACTTGCTAGGCGTAATTCCATATTTTGCCTTGAAGCATTTGTAGAAGTAGGTCGGGTCTTGGATGCCTACCTTAAGTGCTACTTCACTTACGTTCAGCTTGCCTTCTGTGAGTAGTTGGGCCGCAAGGCGCATACGCTCGGCTTGCAAGTATTTGTTTGGGGAGATGCCTGTTAGCTCTTTCATTTTACCATAGAACTTAGTGCGTCCCATATGCATCATTTCTGCTATCTTGTCAACGGTAAAACCTGGTTGACTGATATTTTGTGCGATGATGGTTCTTATACTCTCACGGAATAGTTTGTCGGCCTTGCTCTCCATGATGACATCTTTTATGTCATCTTTTGGTTCTTGGTCAGAGCTGTTAATGGCCTTCTCGCTTGCAATCTCAGCCGTATTGTCCTTGTTTTGTGCCCATTTCACCAGTTGTATGATACGAGCCATCAAAACCCTTGCATTGTACGGTTTCGTCATATAGTCATCAGCTCCGCACTTATATCCTTTTATTTGATGCTCTTCGTCTTCAAGTGCTGTAAGCATAATAATAGGAATGTTTTGCAGGGGTTGGTGCATGCGCAATCGTTTGACGATTTCGTATCCATTTAGATCTGGAAGCATTACGTCGCAGATAATCAATGCAGGGGGTGCAGTTAAGATACCTGCGTAACCTTGCTGGCCGTTCATGTAGCAATCGGTTTTGAAGTAAGCTCCGATTTCTTGTTTCAGTTGTTCCATCATGTCTGGGTCGTCTTCAATGATGGCTATGTGCTGGTTGTTGATGGACTCCCCTTGCATTTCTTTGATAATTTCGTTTAGGCGCTTTTTCCCTTCCTTGCTGTCTTGTAGCGAGAATGCTTCTTCTTGGTAGTCGGTTGCAGAATAAGCTTCGTCGAAGGCAGGAATGGTGAATTCGAAGACGTTTTGATGGCTTTCTTCTATATAATAGTAACAAAGCTGGCCTTTGTGCTCCTTGGCATAGTGGTGAGCTAAGTATAGACCGATGCCCATACCGCCTTGGGATGTATAACCTTGCATGAAAGGTTTAAAGAGTTGCTCTCTTCTTTCAGCTTTTATTTCTTCCCCCTGATTGCTGATGGTGAACACGAGGCTCTCTTTTTCCTTCAATATTTTAAATTCAATACTTCCTTTGACAGGTGTGTACTTTACGGCGTTGCTCAGTAAGTTATAGATAATGGTTTCTATTTTATCATGGTCGAAACTTACCTCGAATTGGTTACTGAAAGGGATAAACGTAAAATTAATTTCTTTTTGGTTGGTCACGTTCCAAAAGTCATTGTATAGCTGCTTGGCAAAAGCAATGATGTTGCCTTTGCTTACATTTAGTTTGGTAGCATGGTTGCTGATTTTCCTAAATTCTAGAAACTGGTTTACCAGTCGCAACAAACGTTGGGCTCCTCGGTAGGTCGAGGCTAGTGCTGACTGTGGAAGTTCAGAACCTTTGTGTTGCATAAGACTGTCTACTCCTCCTTGGATGATGGCAAGTGGAGTGCGGAATTCGTGAGCTACGTGAGTGAAGAAATTGAGACGAAATTCGGTGATTTGTTTTTCCAGTTTCATTTGCTGTTGGATGTGGAATCGGTCTATGCGATTGCGATACAATTTGTAAACGATGCCGCTTCCCATAATGAGGTACAAGAGAATCGCCCACCATGTCGCATAGAATGGTGGATTGATGGTGATGGAGAATGTTGTCTCTGGTTGCGGTGTGCCATTGATGATGCTTCTTACATGAAATACATATTTACCCGGTTTTAAGTCCGTATATGCTACGTGACTCTGTGTTGTTGGTTCTAACCAATCCTCATTGAATCCTTCCAGGTAATACTGGTATACATTATAGATGCTAGCATAGTGGAATCTAGAAAAGTAAAAATGAAGGCTATTTTGGTGATATGATAGCTCAATTTTATCCTTTTTTAGTTCTAATGCTTTCGGCTCTCCTTCATCTTCAATAGATTTACCATTGATTTTTATGCTAGTGATGAGACATGGATGTACGGCAACCTTCTTGGTCGTAGGATATGGTTTTATGATGGCTAGACCGTTTCTAGTCCCAAAAAGTAACAAGCCATTTGGGGTCACTCCAGAGGCACTTGTGCTAAAGAAATTGCCTGCGAATGTATTTGAAAATTCATATCTGCGAACATCAGAGCAGTTTGCTGATAGACGGTATATGCCGTTTCCTGTTCCTATCCACAAATAACCATATTTGTCCTTTTCTATAGAATTGATGTTGTCTATGCCAAGATGTAGGTTCTTGCTGATGTTCTCATATCCAATAATTTCTCCTTTTTGGTTAAGTTTGCATTCTATCAATCCTGTTCCAGTGATGCCAAGGTATAATTTTTTGTCAGAGATACTTTTTAGACTTATCACTTCATTGCCAGGAAGTTGGGTGTTATGGTAATGCTTGAAATCCTTTTCTGTTATGTCTTTCAAATGGGTGTCTATGGAATATACGCCATCAAAGGTGGCAATCCATAAGATTCCATTAGGGGCTAGCTCAAGACCTTGTATTCTGCTTGAGTTTAATTCCTTGTTTAGAAATGTTCTGAAGTTTTGTCTTTTGCCATGATTGTCTGTTAAGAGAAGACCATTTTCCCAGGTAGCTATCCAGATTCTGCCTTTAGGGTCTTCTTTGATGGAAAAAATCTTGTTGGATGGGATATGATTGGTCTTGTTTGACGACGTGTAGTGAGTATTGTCTATATAAATGCCCTCACCTCTGGTTGCTATCCAAAGATGTCCCTTTCTATCTTTCAATATGTCCTTTACAATATCCTTAGTCTCTAGTATGAGTTCATTTTGTCCTGTTTCTATGTTGCAACGGAACACTTTGTCTTGACGTGTTCCGATATAGAACTCTTTGTCTGAGATTATATGAACAGCTTCTATATAATTACCCCAATCTCCTAGTTCGTTAGAGGCTGGATAGAGGTATTTGACTTCGTTTTCTTGTGATGGGGTAATACAGAACAAACCTGCTTCTTCTGTTCCAATCCAGATATTGCCATCACTGTCTATGGTTAGTGCGCATAGATAGTTGGACTGGATGATAGGCTGGAAGTCTTGGGCTGTGTAATGAGTGAGCCTACCTGTGGCGGAATTGTATATGAAAAGTCCATTACCATAGGTTGCTATGTAATATTCGTTGTCGTTTGTTTGTGCGATGAAGAATTTCTGCTTACGATTCGTAGTGTAGTGTGCATTGGGTAAGAGGTCTAGCTTTTGAATGTTTCCTTTTGGAGGATATATCCAGAGTGAGCCTGTGTTTTCTGATAGGTAATAGGTGTCATTGATGACACCTTGGTTGTATGCTGTGCTTTTGCGAATTAGCTTTCCTCGGTTGTCATATACGGTGAGTCTCTTTCTGGATGTATATATATAGGTGTAGCCTTGGTATGTCCTTTTGAACAAAACTTTGTTTTGAGACTTTGTGTTTATGTCGTGTTTAGCTGCGTCTTGATATGAGACAAATCTTGCTTGTGAAATGCTATAAGTAGCTTTTGACTGGTTTGCTGTTTGTACATAAATGTTGTTGGCGTCTTTCTTGAGGCGTCCTATATGTTGGTCTGTAGTTTGGTTGGGCGATGTACTTATATTTTTGAAATAGGTGAAGTTGTAACCGTCATATCGGCAAAGACCATTGTTGGTTCCTATCCACATAAAACCATTGGGAGCTTGTAACAGACAAGTGATGGTATTGCTTGGCAAACCATCAAGAGTAGTAATTTGTCGACTTGCTAGTTTGTTGACGTAGGTTAGGCTAGCTTGTGAATTTGAGGCATAGAGTGATACTATGCAGGCAAACAGAAAGGAGATGAAATGTTTCATGTAAAAATATGTAAGTTTAGAGATGTTCTTTGTTTCTTGTTTGTTTCTTGATAGCTTATTTAGCTATTGTAAACACAAAAGTAGTTGTTTTTTTCTTAATAATCAACTTTTTTTTGATACTTTAACTTTAAAAATAGGGAGAGTAACTACTCAGCACCCCTATGGTCATGAGTAATCGTCTTACTGTTGTACTACAGCAAGAATTGCATTGAATTTCGAATTTCCGTTCTTCATAGCAGTTTCTGCGATGGAGTGTAGCTTGGCAAAATCATCGGCACCGCTGTCTGTTCGGAAGCAACCGCTGACTTTCTGCTTTATCTTGATTTTCCTAACTCCCCGCTCACTGGCATTGTTCTCGTAAGGCACACTTGGATTGGAGAGAAAGGTGAACAGGTAGTCTTTGACTTTAAGGATACCTCTCTTGAATTTCTCAAACTCGTTATCTAAATGCGTGAGGCTTTCACCCAAGAGGTTCTTCATCTTTGTCTTCAGTACCTTTATCTTTCTAGAGGTAATGTTGTCCTCTCTTCTGAGATTTATAGAATGTTCTATCAGCTGGATGAATCTCCGTGACCAGTTCTGGTTTGGATCCAGTTCGTTCAGATACTCTGCATTCCTAAGAAGATGAGCCAGGCAGACCTGATGGTCCTTAACATTCATCTTGAAGTAGCTCTGATGTCTGTCAGTCACAAGTGTCGAATTGGGAAGTCCCTTTGGAAACTTGGAATCTATGGCCTTCTGACCTCGCGATTCAGACTGGAACACGTATGTAAGCAGGTCGTTCTGGAATATCCAATTCCAATGCAGATGCTTTCCTACCGCAGCACCCGTTTCGTCGGCTCCTACGACAGACGCTGTTTCCAGCCTCTTGCGTATTTCCTCATATGCACAGTCTGCCTTGCCGCTATTCTCTTTGAGTATGTTCTGCACTGTACCCTCACTTATATTCTGGCCGGACAGGTCGGATATAAGTTCTGCAATCCTTTTGAACGGAATACACTGCACTACATTAAGGTATGTCACCAGTGCACGGAGGTTGTCACCATACTTGATACGACAGTTGGGAGCTTCGCAGTTGTTTACGCAACCGCATTCACAGACCTTCTCGTAATACTGTTCCTCGCAGGTCTCTACGACCACCTTGATATCAACAATCTGTGTCTTACGGATCTTCTGGCATGGTATATCAATCAAGAGCCGACCACAGCATTTACAATAGACGGGTTCGTGCTTTACAATTACGTCTGGTTCTGCTATAGTCTGCAGTGTGTGACCCTTGTGGCCAGGCTGTCCACCGCTCGGCTTTCCGCTTGGCTTGCGAAGAGACTTTGTCCTGCGCTGCTCACGGGAAGCGATACTTTCTTGGGATGGAGGGATACTGCTGTTACTGCTGTTTTTCTCGGGCTTTCCTGGTGTACTTGATGTATCGTCATCAGCTCCCTCGAGTTCCTTGATGCGCTCTTTAGCAACGGCAAGTTCTGCCTTTGTGGAAGCAAGTTCTGTCTTTAGATTATGTATCTCCACGTCCTTCTGGTTAATGACACGGTTGAGGCGTCCGATCTCCTCAGTCTTCTCGGAGTCGGACTTCTCAAGTTTGCGCAGACGCTGGTTTATCTGGCGCAAAACAACATCTATGTCAGTACAGTCGCTTGCCATTTTTTGGTGCAAAGATAAGCATTTTTCTCCACATGGCAAAATCACGATTTACATCCCTTAACGCAGACTTTTGACTTACGGGGAATGCAAAAACGCATCTCCTGGCAGATAATCTGTTGAAAGGCGATAATAGACAAAGGAGACATGTTGGAGGCATCATCGGAAAAGAACTCGTTAAATGAACTGTTTTAAACAGCCTACGTCCTCATCGACTCAATCATTAAAAAGTTTGTAATGATGAAGAAAATAAGCAAAATCAAGTTTATGCTTTATTAACGAGAAGTTTTCTATAGGGGTGCTGAGTAGTTACTAGGGAGAATTGCCATATAGCCGCAGTTTCCTAAAAAAAAGGTAGGTAAGGCTATATGGCAATTCCAAACGGAGTGGTGTGCTCCTTTCTTTCTATAAGTTAAGGACTCTTGGCGCTATCTGTTTTTCGTTGTTATATCCACAGGAAAAAGATAGAACTTTCTCTTATGGTCGTAATCAATCATCCATTGGTCTATGAGGATGTGATTGTCCAATGCTTTGATAATTAGCGTGTGTTGCCCTTTTTTCAGACCATCTAGTTTCAATTCTCTTATAGTTTGTCCACGAAGTACATTGAGTTTCCAACGTTCAGAGCGGAATGGTTCTTTTAGATTGTATATTGTTGGCTCTGCTCCATCTACACTTATGGAGAAACGTAGTTCACCCTTGTCGTTCGGTTGCGTAGGTATTAGGGCTACACGCAGTATGGCGTTGCTGTCCTTGGTGGTTGTAAAAGAATATTTTAAGTGTCCATTCTTGGCTAGAGCAACAGCATTCATGCTATGTCCTAACATCTGAACTACTTCCGTTCCTGCTGATGCCTCTTGATATTCACAGGCGTTGTGTGCAATGGAACCCTCCGTATTCAAAGGATGTACTTTTGTGCCGCATGTCTTCTGTAGCCATTCTTTTACTTGCGAATCGGTTAGCAAGGTTGGAACATTTGGCGCAGCGAATACAGGCAATTCGCGAGGGCGCATATTCATAGAGTATAGCCATTTGCCATTAGACATCTTTTTGTTGTAATAATTTGTCAAGTCGATAATCTCTTGATATGCTTTTTGGCTTTGTGCCACCGCATGATAGGCAATCTTGTAGTTGTCCCTCATTTCTGCTTTGGCACTTCCATTCGCAAGGTTGCGAGCTTTTTGTGCCCATAAAATTTTGCGGGCATGTGCTTCCGCAGCCAATACTGGGTATTCTATTGCTGCAAAATAAGCGTCTTTCAGCTTAGGACGAATGGCTTGTTCTAGTTCTTTCACTTGGGATGCAACAGCAGCATATCGCTCTAAATACCTGTCTAGTTCGTTGCCGAAGACTGATGTGGAAAACTCTGTGTTGCGGACTGGTGTCAAGCCTCTGTCATACAATTTCTTATCAACTTCTACTTGGCTCCATCCCATAAATTCAGGGCGACGCTCTCCGCAGAGCTTATAAAACTCGTGCATGGCAGGAAAAAGCTTTTTACCTACTTCTTCACCAAATTGACGGCATAGCCATGCTTGGTAATGGTTATTGATGGTATTTGCTTTTACGCTGTTGATGTTCCAAGCCATATCTAAAAATAGCTCCAAGTCATAGCCTGCAACTTTAGGGTCGTGTACGTTTACAAGCCAAATTTTACGTGCATTATGGTCATAGGCTGTTTTCATCTCATTGTAAATCAAACCTGGTTGAGTTGTTGTCAGCCAAAGGTGGTCGTGGGGTCTTCCCCAATAACTCAAGTGATAGTAGATGCCGCTTCCTCCAGATCGTTTTTGTTCAGCTGCATCTGATAGGCGAGTCATGTAGCCGTAGTTGTCGTCACACCACATGAGTGTTACATAGTCAGGAACTTTCAGCCCCATGTTATAAATGTCTAGTACTTCCTTGTATGGAATGAAAATTTGGGTCTGCTTGCTGGTGGCTCCGAGGTACTTGCTGACAAGATATTGTTGGTCGTTGATAACTTGTTGGAGTCCATCAAATTTTTCTTGCATGGTTTTTACTCCCTGCATACTTCCATCGTGGATGCCACGCATACCGATGGTTAGCAGGTTGCCACCCTTGGAAAGCTTAACCTCCTTAAGTCGTTCTGCCCAATAGTTTTGTACTTGTTGCTTATTGGTGATGTAATTGAAAGAACCACGTTTTGTCTCATTCCATTCTGCTAAGTTGTTGCGGAGTAAAGGCTCGCAGTGGGAAGAGCCGATAGCGATGCCACAACTGTCTGCAACCGCTTTTGCTCCTGGTATGTTAAAGAAAGCTTTTGTGCCCTCGTGCATCGCTGGCCAAATGGTATTTGCTCTTAATCGCATCAAAAGTTGAAAAATTTTTTTGTATGTCTGAATTCCGATTTTTCCAAATTCTGCTTTTTCGTAATTCCCATAACTCCATGGACGAAGGCTCCAATCCTCATCATTGATAAATATACCACGATATTCTACCGAGGCTCCTTGAAGTGTTGTGAAACTTGAGTCGATAGTGAGCTGTTGTTTCTTTTCTGGTACGACGTCTCCCCACCATACCCATGGGTTTACACCTGCCAGGCGTGACAGTTCTAACACCCCATAGGCTGTTCCTCTTCCGTTAGTACCTATTATAACAATCTGGTCACCTACTATTAATATAAGGAAACCATCTGTTTGGCGATGAATCTCTTCTACCTTGATACCTTGTTTTACCAGGCGCTGTTTGAGTGAGACTGATGCTTTGTCCAGCTCGATGATACGAATGTTTGCAGTCTTTTTATTGCTTTTTATTGCTTTCTTGCCTGTAACGGATTTTATGTCCCCTTCAAACATATCTAGGGCTATTTTTACGACAGGGTCAGTGCTTGTCTGCACAAAATAAGAAACAGCATGGTTGCCATCGTACCATATAATGTCCTTTGACTTTAAAGGAAGAAATGGTGATAGGAATGCTAGGATGACTAACATTTTACTTAAAGTTTGAACTTGTTTGATTTTCATTGTTTTTGTGTTTTTGTTAATGCGTTGTTTTATTTTGCTGCAAAATTACAAAGCAAACTGTTTTGTTGGTCTGACTGTATGTACGATTGTTAGTATATTTGTACGCCCAATTATAATTTCTTGTTGTTTTATGAAGAAAGACTTAAGGTACTATGGAAGGTTGCTATAAAAATGGTACAAAAACAATGATTGTGAACAATTTTTATATAAGAAGGACAAAAAGCAAGGTTGATTTCGTTTTTTTTGAGGTAATTTTGCAACAGATTTATAAAATAACTAATTATATAAGTAATCATAACCAACTATCAATATGAAAACAAATCATTTTTTATTTGCAAGTCTGTTGCTGTTGGCATCTACGGTGAAAGCTCATGCCCAGAGTTATGTTATCGACTTGACCAAGAATCAGCCTACTTATTCTGCAGAGAATGGCAATGGCTATGACATCGTGGCAGTTCCTAAGGCGAAGAGCAATGCTCCTTTCTTCTACTCAGTCAAGGTAGCCGATGGTAATTATAAGGTGACCGTTGTGCTTGGCTCGAAGAAGAAAGCGGGCAAGACTGTGGTGCGTGCCGAGAACAGAAGATTGATGCTCGATGAGGTAGCTACCAAAAAAGGTGAGTTCAAAACTTATTCTTTCATAGTCAACAAGCGTAGCCCGTATATCAATGAAAAGATGAACGTGAGAATCAAGCCTCGCGAGAAAGACTACTTCACTTGGGATGAGAAGTTGACCTTGGAATTTACTGGTGCAGCTCCTGCCGTGAAGAGTATCAAGGTGGAGCCGGCTTCTGCTGAGACCACTACCGTTTTCCTCTGCGGCAATTCTACCGTGGTTGATCAGTTTACTGAACCTTACGCTTCTTGGGGGCAGATGGTAACTCGTTGGTTTGGTCCTGAGGTCGCCATCTCCAATCATGCGGAGAGTGGTTTGACGGCAGGCTCATTCTTGGCTTCCAATCGCCTCTACAAGGTGTTGGCGATGATGAAGGAGGGCGATTATGTCATCTGTGAGTTCGGACACAACGACCAGAAGGAGAAGTCTGCGGGCAGTGGCGCTTGGTATAACTTCTCGTTTAATCTGAAGAAGTTTGTCGACGAGGTGCGCAAGAAGAGTGGCAACATCATCTTCGTAACTCCTACACAGCGTCGTCGTTTCGATGATGCCACTCATAGTAAGATTCAAGAGACTCATGGAGATTATCCTGATGCGATGCGTATGGTGGCAAAGCGTGAGGGCGTGCCTGTCATCGAATTGCACGATATGACCCGTACTTTCTTCGAAACGCTTGGTTATGAAAATAGTACAAAGGCATTGGTACATTATCCTGCCAATACCTTCCCTAATCAGCCTAAGGCTCTTGCCGACAATACTCATTTCAATCCATACGGCGCTTACGAGGTGTCTAAGATGGTGGTGATGGGCATGAAGCAGCTCAACCTGCCTATCGTGAAATACCTACGCTCTGACTGGAAGGACTACAATCCAGCCAAGCCCGATGACTTCAATAAGTTCGTTTGGTATTCATCAGTGAAGCAGGATACGGCCAAGCCAGATGGTAATTAATTAAGAATTAAAAAATAAAAATTGAAAATTAGAAATGACGAATTCAAAAGTACTCTTCGCCTCGCTTTTGATGGCGAGCATGGCTTTGCCTATGTCTAGCCTTGCAGCGGTGCGTGATACAATCAATATAGATAAGGGCTGGCAATTTCATCGTGGTGATGTCAGCAATATCGCAAGTTTGAAAGAGTCCAAGGGGAGTGATGAGGTGGTGAATCTGCCTCACGACTTCTTGATAGGGCAAGACTGGGTGGCTCCGGATGCCAGCGAGCGTCCTGATAATAGTGATGCGGGCAGCAATGTGCGCAGCCGTTTGAGTTCTCGTGGATTCAAGGAGATGGGCATCGGCTGGTATCGTTATGAACTCACTCCGAATGAGGAATGGAGGGACAAGCGCATCGTGCTCGACTTCCAGGGCATCATGCTCGTGGGCGATGTCTATCTCAATGGCAAGCGTATTGGTGGCACCGATTATGGTTATCTAGGATTCGACCTTGATTTGAGCAAACTCTTGAAATGGGGACAGGTGAATGAAATCGCCGTGAAGGCGGATACTCGTAACCCGAATAACTCTCGCTGGTACACAGGGGCTGGCCTTTACCGTGATGTCAACCTCATCGTGACCGACAAGAATCTCTTCTTCCCTCGTCATCCACTCTACATCCGTACGGAGAATAACAAGGAGGTGAAAATTCAGGCAAATATCATCAACCAGCAAAAGGTGGCTAAGGGACAGGGCAAGGCTGTTATCCCTGTGCAGGTTCGCATCCTCGATGCCGATGGCAAGGTGGTTGCTGAGCAGAAGAGCAATATCGATTTCAATGCCAAGTGGAGAGACCGAGAGTATGAATTGCCTGGTGTCAAACTAGATAATGCTAAGCTCTGGTCTTGTGATACACCTTATCTATATACGGCAGAGGTGACGCTTTTTGACAATGACGGCCATGTAGCTGACCAAATCAAGGAACCATTCGGCGTTCGCACCATTGAGATGAATCCTCAGAAGGGCTTGTTGGTTAATGGCAAGAAGGTTCTGTTGAAGGGCTATGCCAATCATCATACGCTTGGTGCCCTCGGTGCTGCCGCTTATCCTCGTGCCATCGAGAAGCGATTGAAGCTGATGAAGGAGTTTGGCATGAATCATGTGCGCACTTCGCATAACCCTTATAGCGAGGACTTCCTCAAAATTTGCGACCGACTCGGTATCTTGGTGGTGGATGAACTTTACGATAAGTGGCTCACGCAGTATGCCGGTGGCAGAGTGGAGTGGGAGAGCCTTTGGCAGAAGGACATCCCTGAATGGGTGAAGCGTGATCGCAACCATCCTTCAGTTATCCTTTGGAGCTTGGGCAATGAGTTGCAGCAGTACAGCAACCTGCCTTTCAACGACTGGGGTGTGACTGCCTATAAGTTGCAGAAGGAATTATTGCATCGTTATGATAATACTCGTCTCACCACGGTTGCCATGCATCCTCGTTATCGCAATCTTGAAACCGATAGCATCCCTGCCGACTTGGCGGTGGCTACAGAGGTTAACTCCTATAACTATCGCTATATGTATTTCCCTGGTGATATGAAACGCTATCCAGAGAAAACGTTCTATCAGAGTGAGGCTAGTACGGCAGCGATGGGTCCCAACTTCTATGAGATGGACCGTGACAAGGTGCTAGGGCTGGCTTATTGGGGTTCCATCGACTATCTTGGCGAGAGCATGGGATGGCCTGTGAAGGGATGGAACCAGGGTGTATTCGACTTATCTCTTCAACCTAAGCCTGATGCTTACTTTGTGAAGAGTATGTTCAGCGATGAGCCAACCGTGCATATCGGTGTCATCGAGAAGGCGGGCGGCAACGTGCAGTGGAATGGTATCAATGTGTCGGCTGGCAAATTGTCGGAGAATTGGAATCGTGAGGCTGGCGAGAAAGTGTCGCTCTATACCTATACCAATGCCGATGAGGTGGAACTCTTCCTCAATGGCAAGAGCCTCGGTGTGAAGAAGAACTCTGAAGATCCTAAGTTGAGAGCTCGCATCAAGTGGGACAACATCGCTTATGCTCCTGGTTCCTTGGTGGCTGTAGCCAAGAAGGATGGAAAGGTGGTGGCTCGCCATCAGATTGAGACCACTGGCGAGGCGGTAGCCTTGAAGTTGGTGCCTGATGTGGAGACTTGGCATGCAGATGGACAAGACTTGTTGCACGTTCGCATTTATGCCGTTGATAAGAAGGGTAGAAGAGTGGTAAGTCCTCAGGATAAGAAGGCCTTCGATAAGTTGACTTTCACCGTGAAGGGTGCTGCCGATATCGTGGCAGTGGATAATGGAAACATTGCCTCTGATGAACTCCATATCGGAAAGACCCAGTTGGAGAAGACCATCCAGCGCGCCCTCTTCCAAGGTTCAGCCCTCGTGATATTGCGAGCAAGTGACAAGGCAGGAAAGGTTGAACTAAATGTTGTTGGCGATAGCTTAAAATCGAAGAAGGTGGTATTGAATACCAAATAATAAGCAACCCATAAAAGATATAAAGAAGGTCCTGTGGCGTAAAAGTCACTGGGCCTTTTTAAAGTTTTATGTATGAATAAAAAAAGGCTAGGTTCCCGATTTTGGAAAACCTAGCCTTTATTTTTTTGCATTTACTTTATTTAAAATATCGGTGTGCCGATGCAGCCGTTAGGTGCCTGAATATGCAGCATCGCGCAAACGGTAGCGGCAATATCCGTCATATAGTGAGGCTGGGCACTTTCGCCATGCTGGATGCCCCAACCCATAAACAGGCAAGGAATATGGATATCGTATGGGTTCCATGCTCCGTGGCTGGTTCCCTTGCCGTTGCCGTATTCATAGTGGGCTGGCTTCAGTACAATCTGGACGCTACCGCTGCACTCACGGTTGTAACCGTTGATGGCACGGAACTTCAGTTCTTCTGGAATGCTCTCTGTAGAGGTCTTCTCCATGTCGAAGGCATAGTGCACATCCTTGTCTTTCTTCAGTCTATCTACCACCGCCTGCTTGATAGCTGCATAATCCAGACCGAGTTCCTCGATGGTGTTGGTATTGAAGAATACTTGATAGTTCATAATGGTCTTCACGAGGTCCTTGTCGGTATTGAACTTAGCCTTCAGAAGCTGGTTCAGTTCTTCTACCAATCCCTTCTTGTTCCAGATGCCGGCAGGGATTCGCTGGTCTTGCAGGAAGGTAGCGTTGTTCACACCTCCATGGTCGGCGGTGAGGAAGGTGAGATAATTTCCCTTGCCCACGGTCTGGTCGAGATAAGCGAAGAAATCAGCCAAAGCCTTATCAAGTCGGAGATAGCAGTCTTCTGTTTCGATGGCATTCACACCCACCTGATGACCGATGTAATCGGTGCTTGAACAGCTGATGGTCAGCAGGTCAGTATCTGTGTTTCTACCCAGGTTCTCGCCCGCAATGGCAGCCTTGGCAATATCGAAGGTAAGATTGCAGCCGAATGGGGTATTGCGGAGAATCTTGTAGCCATGCTTTTTATATAAGGTAGGCAGATCAAGTGGCAGTACCGCCTTCTCGCCATCAGCGATTCCGTTCTCATAGTTGTTGTCATCGCTGGTACTTTCCTTATAGGAATTGATAGGGTAGAGCGTCTCCCATTTCTGTGAAAGATACTTGTGTGGTAGTTTCTGCTTGTTGAACTTGTTCACCCACTCTGGCAGTTTTTCCATATAGAAGGTGCTGGTGATGAATTTGCCCGATTTATCATCAAACCAGTATGCGCCATTGGCGTGATGACCTGCAGGGAGGATGGAAGCTCTGTCTTTCAAGGCTACACCAATCACCTTAGAGCGGTTGTTGGTAGCCAGACGGAGTTCATCACCGATGGTAGTTACCCACAGATTGCGAGGCGACATCTTGCCCGCCTTGCTATCGGAGCCTACTGGATTAACAGTATCATCAGCAGTACAGTTCACAACCTTTCCATCTTTTACGAAGTTATTGCCTGCGATACCATGGATGGAAGGAACGGATCCTGTCCAGATAGAAGAGTGACCGATGGCTGTAACCGAAGGGATATAAGGAATCTTGCAGTTTTCCACGCTGAATCCTTCGCCGAGCATTCTCTTGAATCCGCCTTCGCCGTAGCGGGCGTAGTAGCGATAGAGGTAGTCCCATCGCATCTGGTCGATCACGATGCCTACAACTAGTTTAGGTCGTTGAGGCTGAGCCTGTGCGATGCTGCAGAAGCAGCAGAGCACGAAGATGAGTTTAAAAATCTTATTCATTGTATCTTGTTTTTTGTTATCTTTCTATTTCTCCACATATTGTTTGATACATCTATATCTGATATAGCCTGTAATATGTTTTAAATACGCTTGCAAAGATACAATATATTTTGGGATAAAACAATAAAAACAGAAGAAAAAGATGATTTCTCCTTTCACAAAGCAGTTAACGGGTTGAGTAATAAATGGTTTAGGGTGAAAGGATATTTCTGTGGAGGCTGAATGATGTGGAGAAAAAGCAATTGTATCTGTTCGTCTGTATGGCTGACCCGAGTGGTCTATATGGATGACCCGGGTCATCCATATAGATGACGGGAGTCATCCGATGGAACGAAGGTTCTTTCTTCCTTCTTCCATTGGTTTTTCTTCCTTCTTCCATAGTTCTTTCCTCCTTCTTTTATTGGCATCGGTTTCCTTTCTTATCTGTCTTTTCTTCTATCGCTTCAGTTTTAGTATTGACATACACCCTAATTCTCCCTTCACACTAAAACGGCTGAATGTCAGTGGTATATGGCGCTTGTGAAAGGAGAATGGATTGCGAATTATAAAATGCTATAGGGGCATGCCGTATCAAATAACGACATGCCCCTATAGCTTTATTCTTCATTTATCATTTCCCAATCCAAAACGCCTTTTCCTTCTTCGTCTAGTTCTATGCCTAAGCCTACAGTCTCTCGCTTGTCGGCCTTGAAAGGCTCCAGGTATTGGCGGTCTTGAATTTGCTTGATGGCAGCTTCCTTGCCTTCATTGTTTCTTAACTTCAACTCTATTACGTAGATGTGATGAGTGGTTTTGACAATGAGGTCGATTCTGCCAGTAGAAAGCATGTGTTCTACTTCCACCTTCAAACCGATGGCATTCAAGATGGTACTGATAATCAGTCGATAACGCTCTTCCATATCCATGGATGCCAACTTCTTGTTGCTGTAAGGTACATCGGCAACCAATGCTTTGAGTGCTTTCATCGCTTTAGCTAGCTCTTTGTATTCCAGATATTGGTACAACTGCGCTTGCAGAGATTGCGTATCAGCCTCTTGTCGCATGGTCAATGCCGGCAGTACGCATTCGTAGAGTGCCTGCTTAACCTCTTCGTTTGGGAAACCTAAGTGATAGACATTTCCTACGCACGACTTGATGGTGAGATAACCTGATTGATATAAGAAGAGTTCTGATCCTCCACCAGTAACATCGGAAGTCTCCAATGTGTTGCGGAGAATCATGCAATCCTCAAAATCCGGTAGGCGCAACTCAGCATCTTTGATGAACTTCGGCAGCATGGATGTGGCTCCCGATGATGCCCAATAACTGTTGAGATCCTGGGTGTCAAGCGCATTGATAAGGCTGAAAGGATTGTAGATGTCAACCATGTTTCTGCGACTGAAATGGTAACCGTCGTAGTAGTCCTTCAGCTTGTCGTGGGTTTCCTGTAACGTCCATCCGTTCACTTCAGCCATTTTATCAAGTTCTGGCTTGAAGTTCTCTTTTATCTCCTCCTCAGTGATGCCGCAGATGGCTGCATATTCTGGGAGGAAACTGATGTTGGTTAAATTGTTGAGCACGGAGAACAGGGAAATCTGCGTAAACTTGGTGATGCCTGTGATAAAGACCAGACGCTCGTATTCATCATCGGCCTTTAAAATGGCAAAGACTTCACGATATACCTCGGTGCATGCTTCGTGTTCCGGGGTCTTCCAGGAGTGCTGGAGTGGAGAATCATACTCGTCGATGAGGATGGCAACCTTCAAGCCCGTCTGTTTGTATGCCGTCGTAATGATGGCATCAAAGCGGTCGGCAAGTTTGGCTGTAGGGTCGGGGGTGATGGCATACTTCTCCTCGTAGTATCCGAATCGCAGATTCAGGTACGAACGCAAGGTTTCTGCATTGGCGCCTCCACGGCTCATGTCGAGTCGAATCACAGGATATGCCTTCCAGTCTTTCTCCAAGTCCATGATTTTGAGTCCTTCGAAGAGTTCCTTTCTTCCTTCGAAGTAACACTGTAGCGTATCAACGAGCACAGACTTTCCGAATCGGCGAGGACGGCTCAAGTAATTATACTTTAGACCTTTGTTCGCCAATTTCCAAATCATGTCAGTCTTATCAACATAGAGATAACCTTCTTCTCTGATGATGTTGAAATATTGTATGCCTGTAGGCAGCTTTCTGTATTCATTGTTTGCCATAATTCTTTCTCCTTTTTTAATATGGCACAAAGATACGGCAAATAATTGAAACTACCAAATTTTAAAAGAGGAATTACGGGGTTGCTCTTTGAAGATGCATTCTTTCTGCATGCTTGAATTCGCTGTTTCAATCATAGTTTCCCAAAATTGCATAAATAGCAAAAAACGACAAAATATGGCACAAAAACTAGTAGCATCATTCGGTACGTTTTCTGAGCGTAAATGTACCATGGCTTTAGTGTTAAGGATATTAAGAAGATGTCAAAGAAGGAGATGCCAGAGCTTTTAGTGAAGTTTGAAGAAGAATAAGGAAATGCAGTGCATTATCAGAGAAGTGACACAAAAGTGTTTGTTTTTGGGCGATAGCTTGAAAATAATCCTCAAATATTTGGCATTTCGTATTTATTTTCGTAATTTTGCCCTTATTTAGGCGATAAACTATAAGGAACAATGACAAAAGAAGAGCTTGAAAAGCGAATCAATGAGATAGAATGGGATGATTTCGAAATGAAGACAGCCCAGAATAAACTTCCTAATGATGTCTGGGAAACGGTATCTGCTTTCTCTAACACATCAGGAGGTTGGATTGTGTTTGGTGTTCACCAGCATGGTAAGAAGTTTGATGTAGTGGGTTGTGATGACCCAGAGAAGATTGAGTCAGACTTTCTTAATACTTTGCGAAATGGGCAGAAGTTCAATGTGAAACTTACTGCTTGGGGCAAGAAATACAATATTGAAGGCAAAATCGTATTGGCTTTTTATGTGCCTTCGTCATTGTGCAAACCTGTTTACTTTGGTAGCTCGATAAATACTTATATCCGTACAGGTAGTGGTGATCGCCGTGCTACTGATATGGAGGCTATGGCTATGTTGAGAGACCAATCTTTCGGTAGTAGAAGTGAGCAACCTGTAGAGGGAACAAGTATCAAAGATTTGAATCCGATTTCTCTTGAAACTTATCATAACCATGTGATGAGATTCAATCCTTCATTTCCTTATGTAGATTTGCCAATGGATCAATTTTGTGAGAAAGTTGGTATTTGTACCGCAAAAGGAGAACTGACCTTTGGAGGTATGCTCATGTTTGGAGGAAGAGATGTTGTGCAAGCTCATGTTGGCAATTTTTGGATAGACTATTTGGAAATACCAGGTACTAGTTATACAGATGCTAAGATACGCTATACTTATCGACTGCAAGAACAGGATAATATCTGGGATTCCTATCAGTTGATTATCCAGAGACTTCGTAATTTTTGTGATAATCCATACATGGCATTGCCTAATGGAGTAGGTCCGGAAGATGAGTCGCAGCTCTATGCCTTGCGTGAGGGATTGGTCAACTTTTGTGCCCATTCTGATTATTTTAGCCCGATGCATCCTACGATTCGAGTTTATACCAATCGTATAGAGTTTCAGAACCCTGGTCGTTTCATGTTCCCTTTGGAAGAGATTCGTACTCAACTTCATTCTCTGCCAAGAAATCCAAGTTTGATTAGATTCTTCCGATATGCCAAGCTTGGCGAAAATGCAGGCTTTGGCATAGATAAGATGCTGACATGGGAGAAACTGACTGGTAAGAATGTTGATTTTAAAAGCGATTTGGTATGCTCTACCGTAACGTATTGGTTTAATGACCGAGCTAGTGGTCAAGCTAGTGAACAAGTTAGTGAACAAGTTAGTGAACAAGCTAGTGGACAAGTTAGTGAACAAGTTCAAATATTAGTAAATGCAATTCGAGAAAATGTGTATTCTATGTTTGATATACAGCGTAGGTTAAATATTTCTAGCAGAAGGTATGTATTGGTAGAAATGCTGACCCCTGCCATTGAGCAAGGATATGTTTTGCGAGCATACCCAGACAAACCTCGACACCCTAAGCAAAGATACTATCTAAGTGAAAAGGGGTTGAAGTTGGTAAAATGAAAGCAATAGTTTTTGACCATTTATCGCAATGCTTTCATCCATGAACATTGCAACCCTAGCAAATAATTGAAACCACCAAATTTTGAAAGAGGAATTACGATGTTGCTTTTTGAAGATGCCTTCTTTCTGCATGCTTGAATTCGCAGTTTCAAGCATGTTTCCTAAAACGAAAAAAGCAGTTAAGCGATTTCTGCTTAACTGCTTGATTTTCAAAGTGGACCAGCTAGGGCTTGAACCTAGGACCTCCAGATTATGAGTCTGTTGCTCTCTGCGGCACACGAAAGCTGCGCTTTTGTGTGTAACCAACTGAGCTACAAGTCCTTTGTGCTATATCACTGACTGTTAATGAACACTCTGCGAGAAACAATTAGTCAACAATCAGTCAACAACTGTCCTCTAAGCAAATAAGGTGAATTTTGCAATAGGCCTCGCTTTTGCTTATAAATAGTCAGTTGCGGATATGTCTTGAAATACCACTGGCTACTTACAATATAATAACGTATTTCAGTCCTTTTTATTGTAATGGAGCAAAGCAATCTTTCCGTAATTATCCAAGGCATATCCGCATTGCTCTACTGTTTCTGCAAATGAACTGTTGCGTGTGTCTTGTCCTTGTTAGTCCAACTTCCGTCAACATCTGCCCAATAGCAGTTCCATGTAGCAGACTTGCCATTGATAGAGATAGTTCCCTCAATGTAATCGTCTGCTGCATCCTCACCAACGGCAATCTTCAATGTCTTGTCGTTTAAAGTCCAACGAGTGTAGTTCCAACCTGCATTAGGATTGAAAGTAACAGTGCCATCCTCATTGAATGTGGCTGTTACGTTTGTCCAACCATTGAAATTCTCATCTGCATTGTCAACTGAGGTAACTTTCCAAGTTGTGCCTACTAATGATGTTGAGGCTTCCTTGTCATCGTCATCATCATTTGAACAAGCGATGAAGCTAACACTCATCACAATGGCTAACAAAGCCATTCCAATTAATCTTAATGTTTTCATCATTTCTTGAATTTTAAGTTGTTAATATGTTATTTTGCTTTGCCTCTTGATTAATATTCTTTAATAGTTCCATTGCTGAATAGAACTTTGTCTAAAGTCTGTCTTATAGGCTTGTAGTTGCTGTCCTTCGGTGGGTAATATTTAATGGTCTTTGATAGTTTGGGTTTGATAACAACATCAATCTTGGTTGTTTTGTAGCGCATAACATCCCACATTGAGGGATATTCGTATTCTATAACAAATTCTACAGCAACAATAGTTTTGTTAGAGCTGTTGTAGATAGTTGTTACAATATACGGATTCCAATTATTGTCATATTTTGCTTTGGCATAGGTGATTCTTTGTGCCAAAGTAGGTATGCTTCCAATATAAAGCAAAGTAAAGATGATAAGCGTTTTAAGTAGCTTCATAATCTTGTTCTGCTCCTCATCCCCCATTGGAACGCTAAGTTTATAAATGCAAAAAGCGTGAGGACTGTATCTTGCTTATCCTACCATCAGGCTTCTCGCATTGCCTACACAAATGGATAAGCAACAGTCGCTCACGCAATGCGAGTATATAGTTACCCCTTTCGGGATAGTATATATCCGTAGCGTGAGCGTTGTTGCAGCCCGACCCTTTTGTGTATTCAAATTTTGCGAGAATTTGATGATAAAGGCGAGTTTCAATAACGCTCTTCGTTTTCTAATATGTCTTGACTATCTTACGATTGTCGCTTGCAAAAATACGAAAAAGCATTGAGAATCTGTTATTTTTAACATTCAAAAATGGCTAAAGCATTGATTTTAACTATAATGTGTAGAATAAATGGCGTATATGAAAGTAAAATATCAACGTGTTTAGCCTTTGCCTCTTTACACCATACAAAAAAGGCTATCTGATTCTGCTCTATTTGAGAAAATCAGACAGCCGTTTTGAGTTTAGAAAATCGAAGCAGCAATAAGGATGATAAACCACCCTATGCAAATAGTAAGGATTGGATTTGCAATAAATAGAATGATTAGTACCGTTGCTAAGACGATTGTGCCAAAGGTAGCCTTTGCCATTGTCTTTTGGTTTTGTTCTTTCATAACCTTATAAATTTAGAAGTTCGTAAAAATTAAAGTGAGAGAGTTTTATTTTCTCCCTCACTTTGCAAGTTTAATCAATAAACCACTTGTATCTCTCGTCACCATACAAGGCTGCGTTAATGCCTGTTGCAATCTCTGTTGCGTTATAGGCTCTATCCAAGAAAGAATCAATGTAGCTACTTTTGTTAGCCCCTGTAAGCAGATTATAAAATTTCCACATTGAGAGGTCATTTCCAAAACTACCAAAATTCTCATCTTGCATATATGCCTTTGCAACTGAATTAATTTGCGTGTCAGTGATTAGCAACTTTGGTACGCTTTTCTGATAGTGAGGGGGCAAACATTGATATAATCTCATTTTGCCCAAAATCTCTGCAAATTGGTGTTCTGTCAGATAGGCATTTCCAAGAGTTTGCATCAAATGAATGTGCTTTGCAGGATTGTAGAACTTGAACATTTCCAAAACAGAGCAAAACAAGTCGCTTGCGTTGGAAACCTCCAAGTTGCTAAGATACCCATCTGTAGAAACGCAAAGATTGCAACAAACCAAGTTTTTGAATCCAATGAAAACCTTGAATTTCTCTACGGTCTTTCTTGAATACAAATTCATGTGGTTGTATGCACGCACACCACCAACAGAAAGAGTGAGTTTGTTTCCCTCTACATTTTCGTAGATGGTGGGAATCTCAAAACAAAACATCATACGCTCAAAGTATTGCGTTTTGTCACTCTCTAAGAGTTGGTTTGCAGGTTTGTGTATTGCCTCTGGAATACGTCCCTTAATGATGTGAGAAACACGAATTTCGGGTTTGTCAATTTGTTCACCACTAAAGAAATTTTGTGCTGCATCCCATACGCTTTCGATGAAAGCATTATGAGAAATGGTAAGTTCGTTGTCTTTGCTAAAAACAGGAACAACACAATCATTCTTTAGGCTCTGTAAATCAATCTCCATTGTGTTAGCCTCAATGAAATGGTTTACTTTCTTAACCTTGGTAGTTTCTTCTGAAATTACCGTAGCGTCTTCCACAAAACGGTGGAATCCGTTGGCTTTTCGTTGTGCCAATGATGGCAATAAAATTAAATTCTCCATTACTGTAAAATTTAAACGGTGAATAATATTGTTATCGTTTTTTGTTTTTCTTCAAGACTTGTAGGGGGAACTGAAAATGTTGTAAACTTGCGTTTGCGTAACTGTTATGTGATTTTTAGATGGAGTGGAGAGGGGATATTTTAATATTTCGCTTTGGTTAAGTTCCGATTTCTGTATTACGGCTATGTTTTTGTGTAGTGCTATTTCACTATAATATCGAATGCTATGTATTCTATTTGCGTATTCATTGTGAAGTATGTTTCTTGCCATCTACTATTGTGTGTGCGGAAAAACCGATACAAGAAAAGTTCTCGGTATAAATGCCTTTTTTGTTTGGAAGTATGTATATAGATGTCTATATTTGCTTATATCAAGGTTCGAGGAAAGTACAGACTACTATCAGACCTCTCTAAGATATAAATCATGCTTTTTTATTTGTGTTAAAAGGTAAAGCCGAAAGAAATGCAACTTTCGGTTTTATTTTAGGGGTAGTGTCTGATTTTCTTTCTTGTTGTCCTTAGATATAGATAGGAAACAGAATAATTTTAGACAGTCTGATTTTTTGTCTTGAATGTCTTAATATGTAAAAATAGATGGCTTGAAAAACAGACAGAATTATAAGATGTGGATTTTTCTAAATATAGCATGATTAACTATGAGAACAGTTATTAAAGTACCTGTAAATGTGAACTATTTGACAAAATGGAAAGGCTTTGAATTGCCTTGTGGAGTATTAAACAAAGGAGTAACGGCTTGTGGCGCAACAACACTTGCCATTGAAGATGAAAACAAGACAGTTATTTGTAGTCCAAGAATAAATCTGATTATGAATAAGTGTCAGCAGCATAATGGTGTGTTGGCGGTACATGGTGATGTTACAAATGCAGAAATAGAAGATTATTTAAGAAATGCAGCAAAGCCTAAAATCTTGGCTACTTATGATTCCATGCCACGCTTAGAAAGATTGATTGCTGATAAAAGAGATTGGAGGGTAGTTGTCGATGAATATCAGTATCTACTTATTGACAGTAGCTTTAAGTCTGAAACTGAAATGAGATTGTTGGAAACTATCAGAAAGTTTCCGTATGTTACCTATCTTTCTGCCACGCCTATTGCTGACAAATATATGTTGCAAATGGATTGGTTTAAGGATATTCCATATATAGCATTAGAGTGGAATGATTGTGAAAAAATAAAAGTCAACAGGGTTGTTTCTAAATGCCCTGTCAATAATGCGATAGAGATAGTACGGAACTATCAGAAAGGAATCTTTCCAAGTGTTGAGGCTGACGGTAATGTAGTGGAATCTAAAGAGTGCGTGATATTTCTGAATAGCGTGAATAATATTCTGAATATCATCAAGCACACGAATTTACAGCCAAACGAGGTGAATATTATCGTGGCTTCATCTTCTGAAAATGAGACGCTGATAAAGAAATTAGGCAAAGGCTTTGAACTTGGCAGGATTCCCCTTAAAGGTGAGGAACATAAAATGTTCACGTTTTGCACTTCCACGGCTTTTGCAGGATGCGATTTCTATTCTACTTGTGCATCTACCTTTGTTATAAGCGATAACAAGAGGGTGAACACTTCCATTGATATTGCAACGGAACTTAGGCAGATAGCAGGGCGACAACGATTGGCTACCAATCCATTTAGAAGAACAATCACATTCATTTATAATATGGATATTGGCGAGAAAAATGAAAAAGCGTACAAAGCGTTTTTACTTGACAAGTTGCACAAATCAGAAAAGAACGCTGCATATAAGAATGGGACAAACGACTGCGATGTTAGGGCAGACCTTATCAAGGAAGCCATTGCGTTGCAGAAAGTAAACAAATATAGTGATAGCTATGTGTGGTATGATTCTGTAAAGGATAGGTTTTCTATAAACAAGATGGCTTATCTGAATGACCTTTTTGCTTATGATGTTCAGAAAGAAAACTATCTGAATAGCCTCATAGTTAAGCGACAATTAGAAGAAAGCGGCTTTTCTGTAGATAGTCAAGAAGTTCAATCAGATTATAAGGAGCAATTAGATTGCATCATTAAAAAGGAAAGTTTTGCCGACAGAATGAAGCGTTATTGTGAATGTCGTAAGAGTAGAGATTCTGCTAAGTTTTGCTTTGCAGATAAAATTATAGAACGACAAAACGAAGATTTGGCTGTCTATTATGATGCGTTGGGCTATGATAGGATAAAGGCTCTTGGCTATAAAGAGTGTAGCCTAAAGAATGAACTGCAAAAGAAGATTGTAACTGTCAAATTGTTGGAAGAGTTTAGGCGAGTTTTCTCTGTTGGTGCAAAGATGCTTGTTACAACAATAAAGGCTAAAATGGATATGGTCTATTCTAAATATGGTATTCGGCAAGCAGGGGTTGCAAGTCATTTGGCGAAAAAATATGGTATAAGAATGAAAGCGATAAAAATAACGCTTGATGATGGAAGTAGAAAAGGCGGTTATGAATTTATCTGAAAAAACAAAGGGCAAACCGTATGTGCTACGGAATGCCCTTGTAATTTTTTTATGTGTTGTGATTCTCATTTTTTATTGTTTAATTGGCATTGCCCTCTTTGAGCTTTGTAATTACCTCGGAAAGAGCAGCTTGAATGTGCTGATTCTTCTCTTCGATTTTTGCAGAGATAATCTCTATTTTCTTTTCTTCGGGAAGATTTCCAAGTGCTACAATAACCTCGTCAAAACTATTGATGTTGATGCTGACATTTATGGCTCTTATGTAGCGTGTCATTGCTGCATATCTTGCGCCAAAGCTATTTGTTACAGCCTCATATAGTTGTGTGGCTTCTTCAAAAGAGCGACAATTTTCATTTAACAGAGGAGATTTCTTTGTTAAAGCGGCTTTTTGTAAATCATGGATGCTGCGTGAAAAGCCAAAATAGGCTTGTGCAGCAGTACCATTAACTTTATGGCTGTTGCTGAACTCCAAAACTTGTTGGAGAACATTGTCATTGGTCGTTGGTACTGTTAATCCTATCCATTCATCTTTAGTAGGGCATTGGGCGAAAATGGCTGTTGTTACCACAAGGCTATAGGCTTCGGCAACAGAACCACATTCCAAGACTTTGGCATTTAGTGGGGTGTCAAGAATGCTGAATAAGTTAATGGTGTTCGCTGTATCAAGATAAACAAGTACAGTATCGTCTAATTCTCGTGGAATCTCAATTCCATTAAAATCAACCAACTTAACATTTTCCTCTCTAAATGGTTGGGTGTGCGTAAAGTTAAAGATAGTAGGTAATATCTTAGCCTTATCTACATTCTTTAATATCTGTTTTTTCGAGAAGTCTTTACGCTTGATTGAATACTGGGTGAAAGCAGGAATTATATTCTTGGACTCACCATTGATAAACACATCTGTTGTTGCTAAAGCAATCTTTTCTTTGCCATCATTGATGGCGAAATTTGTTGTCTTCATATTCTGTTCTTTGTTTAAAAGTTAAAATATGATTGTAGATGTGCTGTTCGTCCTCTTATAAACCTGTAAGCCGTATTACAGGAAATGGAATCACAACATTTCAAAGAACCCTTGTCTTTGCAGAAGACTATTCAAGTAATCAGCTTGACGGTGCAAAAGTACAACGTATTTTGAGAATAAGAGAACTTTATGTGTTAAAAATTGTTGCAAATATTTGTTAAAGTCATTAAATATCGGTTAATCGCCCAATTTGCTACAAAAAAGCAAACAGGGCGACCGAATGTTTATCCAAAAACGTATTTTAGGACTTTAGCATTAGCCTTGTTCTCATTCACAAAGTCACGCTCAATGTAGATGTCTGTCACTTTCATTGATTCATCTACGTGGTTGAGGCTTGCGTGGACGGTGTATTTGTCTATGCCAACTTTATTGAGGGCGATTGTTGCCCAAGAGTGGCGAGCTGCATAGTATTCCAAATCGTCAACCTTTAAAAGTTCGCCAATCTCTTTCAAACCGTAGTTGATAGCCTTGTTAAAAGCCTTGCTATTGGCATAGGTCTGATAGAAATTAAACAGGTGCTTTCCTGTCTTGTCCTTGTATTTCTCTATTAGAGGTAGGACGAAAGCAGGAACTTCAACCACCATTTTAGCCTTGTCGTTTCGTCTGTCCTTTGTCTTAGTTCTGTAATAAGTCAGTTTGCCGTCTTTCAATTCTGTAGCGTTGTATAAGTCGGCAGAGTTCATTCCTATAAGGCAGAACGACATGATGAAACAGTCTTTGGCGAGGTCAAATCTACAGGTGTGCTTCAATCCCTTTCCTACCTCTTTATAAGGGAGGTTGTAGATTCTTTTGATGATACCTTTGTCAAGTGCTCTCTTGCGTGTGGCTTCTTGCTTTGGAATAGAAATGCTGTCAAATGGTGAGGATGGAATAAGTATAAGCCCATTCTCCACATCGTTGTACTTGCGTTGTGCTTCCTTGTAAAGGTGGCGCAAACTGCCAAGGTAAAGAGAAATCATCCTGTTTGACGGTATGCGCTTTCCCTTTGCTTCCAAATCCTTGATTCTTTCGTTTCTGCGTTGGTTCAGATATTGGGTGTATTTGTTGAGAAACGAAACAGTAACCTCTTTTATGTTCAGTTCTTCTTTGCCCATAAAAGAAATGAGAGAATTGATAACCGTCTTATAGTTGCTTGCGCCTTTGATGGTTGCTTTGGCTATCCATTGGCGAGAGAACTGTATGAAGTCAATCTCTTTGTCTTTCTGTTCTCCAAACTTTAAACGCTTGAAAATTTCATCAAGAGTGTAGCCGTTAATGTCAACTTGCATAGCATCGCATTTCTGCTGATAGCCTGTAACAAGCTGTTCAATCTCCTTGTAAATGGCTGTTCCTTTCTTGAAATTTCCTGTCTTGGTTAAGTCGGACGGTTTGATGAATAGACTTGTTGACAGTCTTTTCACCTTTCGATTGAGCGTAAAGCGCACCTTAATATTATAAGTGCCGTCCGCTTTTTGCTCTTGTCTTTTAATCTCTGCTTTGATTGTAAGCATCTTACGCTAATTTTTATTAGTCAACAATTAGTCAACAAAATAGCATAAGGTTGATGTGCCTTTGGCTGCGAGTTGTGCGCTCCAAAGAAAGTACAGACAAATAAAAAAGTGCTAAAGGCTTAAATAATAAGCGATTAGCACTGTTGTAATGAGGTGGACCAGCTAGGGCTTGAACCTAGGACCTCCAGATTATGAGTCTGTTGCTCTAACCAACTGAGCTACAAGTCCATTGAATTTTTATCAAATTCGAGTGCAAAGATACTAGATTTTAGGCAAATAACCAAATAAAATCTTAAAAATTTTCTTTGAATCAGAAAAATACCGTATCTTTGCACCAAATTATGTGCGCACACATGCGCATGTACTTATGAATCATATAAAAAGAAGAAGTATTTCTATTCAGAAATGGACATAGACAAAAACAAAAGAATCGGTCTTACCGACGAACAAGTAAAACAGAGTAGGGAACAGCATGGCAAAAACGTGCTCACCCCTCCTCAACGTACCTCATTATGGAAACTGTATTTGGATAAGTATCGCGATCCGATTATCCAGATACTCCTCGTTGCGGCTTTCGTTTCCCTTATCCTCGCTTTCATCGAAAAGAATTTCATGGAGACCATCGGTATCTTCGTGGCAGTTTTCCTTGCTACCACCGTGGGCTTCTACTTTGAGCGCGATGCGGCTAAGAAGTTTAATCTGCTCACAGCACTCAGCGAAGAGCAGCCGGTAAAGGTGCGCCGCAATGGCAAGGTGATGGAGATTCCACGCCACGATGTGGTGGTGGGAGATGTGGTACTCGTGGAAGTGGGCGACGAGGTGCCTGCCGATGGCGAACTCATCCTCTGCAACGACCTGCAGATTAATGAATCTGCCCTTACTGGTGAACCCGTTACCGAGAAATCTCTGGAAGGCGGTGGCGATGGAGCCTATCCTCGTAACGTCATCCTCCGTTCTACCATGGTGATGAATGGTAGGGGCGAATTCGTGGTTACAGCCGTGGGCGATGCTACCGAGATTGGTAAGGTGGCGAAGAAATCTACCGAACAGACTTCGGTGGAGACACCGCTTCACATGCAGCTCGATAAGTTGGCGAAGATGATTTCCAGGGTAGGCTCCGTAGTATCTGTGGCAGCCTTCTTCATCTTCCTGATTCACGATATCCTCACCAACCCGGCATGGGGCGGCAAGGATTATTTCTATATGGCAGAAATCGTGCTGAAATACTTCATGATGGCTGTTACCCTGATTGTGATGGCGGTGCCTGAGGGATTGCCGATGGCGATAACCCTTTCCTTGGCGCTCAACATGCGAAGAATGCTGAAGTCGAACAATCTGGTGCGCAAGCTCCATGCCTGCGAAACCATGGGTGCCGTTACCGTAATCTGTACTGATAAAACCGGTACGCTTACCCAGAACAAGATGCAGGTGAGTGCCCTGGAACTCAAGCAGGGCGATGAGGCGCTGCTCGATACTGCCATCGCCCTCAACTCTACAGCCGAGTTGAATGACGGCAAACCAATCGGAAACCCTACCGAGTCGGCTCTCCTGCTCTGGCTCGATGCCCAGGGCAAGGATTATGAAGAACTCCGCAAGCAGGTGAACGTGCTCAAGCAGTTGCCTTTCTCTACCGAGAGAAAGATGATGGCAACCTTGGCAGAAGTAGATGGCGCGACCTATCTCTTCGTGAAGGGTGCACCGGAAATCTTGATGAAGAAATGTATCATCGAGGATAGAATGCTGAGACAGATAGCCGAAGAACTCGATGAATGGCAGCATAAGGCAATGAGAACCCTGGCGTTTGCCTATAAGAAGGTAGAAACTTCTATCATGAGAACTTCCAGAACCTCTACTGCCGAAGTGGTAGCGCTTCTCGATGCCAACGACCTTCAGTTGCAGGCCATTGCAGCCATTGCCGATCCTATCCGTCCGGATGTTCCTGCTGCCGTGCAGGAGTGTCGCCATGCGGGTATTGAGGTAAAGGTGGTTACGGGTGATACTGCCGCCACCGCCTTGGAGATAGGCAAGCAGATAGGTGTCTTCGAAGATGAACCTGAGAATATCGGAGCAGATGGCTCCATGACTTCGCTCGACCAGCAGATGATTACGGGCGAACAGTGGGAAGCGCTTTCTGATGAAGAGGCTTACGAGCGGGCGAAGGATATCCGAGTGATGAGCCGTGCCCGTCCTACCGATAAGCAGCGACTGGTGGCCATGCTCCAGAAGCGTGGTGAGGTGGTTGCCGTAACAGGTGACGGTACCAACGATGCTCCGGCGCTCCACTATGCCCAAGTAGGTTTATCGCTGGGTTCGGGAACTTCCGTAGCGAAGGAGGCTTCGGATATGACTCTGCTCGATGATTCCTTCAAGTCTATCGCCAACGCCGTGATGTGGGGACGCTCGCTCTATCGCAACCTGCAGCGCTTCCTCTTCTTCCAGTTGGTAGTAAACGTGGCAGCCCTCCTGCTGGTGCTTGGCGGATCTGTCATCGGAACCGAGATGCCTCTGACGGTTACTCAGATTCTCTGGGTGAACCTCATTATGGATACCTTTGCAGCCTTGGCGCTCGCCTCATTGCCTCCATCTCACGAGGTGATGAACGATAAGCCACGCAAGGCATCCGATTTCATCATCAACAAGAGCATCGGTTTCGGAATCCTGTTCTGCGGCATCGTCTTCTTCCTCGTTATGTTTGCCCTGTTGGTTTACTGCGAGCGAAGAGGCAAGGGTGGAGTAGATGTGCATGAGTTGACCATGTTCTTCACCACCTTCGTGATGATTCAGTTCTGGAACCTCTTCAATGCCAAGGCGCTGATGAGCCATCACACCGCCTTCCGCCATTTCCTGAAGGATAAGGGAATGATTCTGGTGCTTGTACTGGTCTTGGTGGGTCAGTGGATCATCGTAACCTTCGGTGGCGAAATGTTCCGCACCACACCTTTGTCGCTCCACGAGTGGCTGCTCATCATCGGTTCCACCTCTGTTGTGCTCTGGGTGGGCGAACTGTGGAGAGCTTTTAAGAGAATGATAGCAAAGAGAAGATAACCTATCGGGATTCTTCTTCTGATATGAACGATAAAGATAGAATGAATACAATACATTATAACGATACCGTGCAGTTGCCGCCTTGTGTGGCAACCATCGGTTTCTTCGACGGGGTGCATCGGGGACATCAGTTTCTGATTCATCATCTCGTAGAGACGGCACGAAAGGATGGCTTGCAATCCACCGTCATTACCTTCGATGAGCATCCCCGCAAGGTATTGCAGGCGGATTACCAGCCAGAGATGCTGAGCACGCTCGATTCCAAGCTGCTGCTGCTTTCTAAGACGGAAGTGGACAATACCGTGGTGCTGCATTTCGACAAGGCGATGGCTGCCATGTCGGCAAGAGAGTTTATGCAGCAGGTGCTCCACGACCATCTCAACGTAAGGAAACTCTTCATCGGCTACGACCATCGCTTCGGTCACAACCGCGAGGAGACTTTCGATGATTACGTGCGCTACGGCAAGGAGATGGGTATCGAGGTAATCCGGAACGAAGCCTTCCAGATAGACGGCATCAACATCTCTTCTTCTGTCATCCGCTCTTTCCTGAAAGAGGGAGAAGTGGAGATGGCTGCCCAGTGCCTCGGATTCCCTTACACCATTATCGGAAAGGTGGTGAACGGATTCCACGAGGGCAGAAAGCTCGGTTTCCCTACAGCCAATCTCGACATCTCGCACTTCGGACAGATGATTCCTGCCCCTGGTGTCTATGCCGTAAAGGTAAGACTGGAGAACTCGGTGGTATGGAAGCGGGGAATGATGAATGTGGGCAATCGCCCTACCTTCAACGGCAAGCAGATAACGCTGGAGACGCATATCTTCAATTTCGATGGCGACATCTACGACCAGCTCCTCCTTGTGGGCTTTATGAAGCGGATACGGGGCGAGCAGAAGTTTGATTCGCCGGAAGAACTGGCTGAGCAGTTGAAGGAAGACGAAAAGACAGTTATGGAATATTTTAATAAGGAGATAGATAACAATGGCAAAAATTAATTTAAAGAGAGGTTTGACGGATATCGTCCTCTACATTATTATATTTATAGTAGTACAGATCATCATGATGTATGCCGGTGCAGGAATCTGGGCAGGTATCAAGGGTGAGGGTTATCAGGCAACGCTTCAGGCTATCGGTACGGGCAGCAACGCCATACTTCTGGCGCTTACCTCGGTGTTCAGCAATGTCATCACCCTTATCATCTTCCTGAAGACGAAGTGGACGCCGCTTACCCGCAGTTATCTGCTTTCCAAGCCTTGGGGTACGCTTCTCTGGGTGGCATTGTTCACCTTGGGCACTATCATCCCTCTGTCGTTCCTCTATGAGCAGCTGGGCATCGAGATGGATGAGAATACCCAGCAGATATTCACCTCGCTGATGAAGGAGCCTTGGGGCTATGTGGCTGTCGGCATCCTGGCGCCTCTTGCCGAGGAGGTAGTGTTCCGTGGAGCCATCCTCCGCACCCTGCTGGGCATCATGAGCAAGAAGAACCATTGGGTAGCCATCATCATCTCTGCAGCAGTGTTTGGCTTAGCTCATTTCAACGAGGCGCAGTTTATCAATGCCCTCCTGATGGGCTTGCTCCTGGGTTGGATGTATTATCGCACCGGGAGTCTTGTTCCGGGCATCCTGCTCCACTGGGTAAACAATACGATGGCGTATGTACTTACCAATATCATGCCGCAGAGCGACGGTAAGCTCATCGACCTCTTCCATGGCGATGAGAAAACCGTATATTACGCTGTAGGCTTCTCTCTCTGCATCATGATTCCAAGCTTCATACAGATGATAATCAGATTAAAGAAAGCAAAGGCTTGATGTTTTTCAGATAATAATAGCATCATACAATAAAGGCTGCTCCTTCATCATTGAGGGGGCAGCCGTTTTTTGTTTGACTAGCATGTGTGTTGTCTAATGGGTGCAAGTCCCTAACGAGCCC
>UQWP01000024.1 GCA_900544825.1 uncultured Prevotella sp.
AAACATGAAAATAGGAGATAAACACCTATGATTAGTGTTTACCTCCTACTCGATTTTTGTTTTTTCTTGTGTATTTCCTTTGTTTTGGAAATAGGCTATTTGCCAGTATATTTCTTGATGGCTTTGATAAATGTGTCGCCGCATTTCTTGATTTTGAATTCGCCGATACCGCTGATGAGACCGAATGCCTGGAGGGTGGTTGGCTTCATCTTCGTCAATTCGTGAAGACTCTTATCCGATAATACGATGTATGGAGGATAGCCCTGCTCATCGGCAAGATTCTTACGGATCTTACGCAGATACTCGAAAAGCTTCTTATCTTCTACACCCGCCATCTCATCCTCGAAAATCACACGTTCGGCATGTACCACCGGGATGTTATGGTCTCCGAAAGGAAGATGACTGCCGGATGAACTGCCTCCACCATATCCGGATGAACTGCCACCGCCATATCCCAGATGACTTCCTGCAGCTCTTCCTCTCGAACTTCTTCCTCTCTGCGTACGGTTCTGCAGGTCATCATTCTCCATAATCGCCAGCGAAACCTGGTGCTCTCCTTTGAGAACCTTCCACCCCAATGGTGTAACCTTCATCTGGTTATGCATATTATATGCTACCTCGAAGAATCCCATCTGGAGCATCTGCAGCATGTATGCCTGCCAATCGCGTACACTTACATCTTTTCCCACTCCGAATGTCTTCAGCTCATTATAGTGGTTTCTCGCAATGGTAGGCGTCTGCATACCCCTCAATATCTCGATACAGGTACCCACGGCAACCTTTTCGCCTGCTCTTACCACGGCACTCAGCGCCTTCTGGGTAAGTACGGTACCATCGAAGGTACGAGGCGGATTGTTGCAGACATCGCAATGACCGCAATCCTTACTGGAGGTCTCTCCGAAATAATTCAGGAGGATTCTTCTTCGGCATACTCTCGATTCTGCGTATTCTTCCATTCTGCGCAGCTTTTCCAGATTCACCGATTTCTGTCCGCTTTCTTCGCAGAATGAACGGAGGGTGATGATATCTGCCATCGAATAGAACAATACCGTATCGGCAGGAGCGCCATCTCTTCCGGCACGTCCTATCTCCTGGTAGAAACTCTCTATGCTCTTCGGCATGTTGTAGTGAATCACCCAGCGTACGTTGCCCTTGTCGATACCCATTCCGAAGGCGATGGTAGCGCACACCACCTCTATCTGGTCCATCTTGAAACGTTCCTGAACGGAGGCTCGCTGTTGGGCGGAGAGTCCGGCATGATAAGCTTCAGCCTGTATGCCATGCGACTGGAGTGCTTCTGCCACCATCTCCGTGTTCTTGCGCGAGAGGCAGTAGATGATGCCTGCCTCGTCTGGGCGACGGGCGATGAAATGGTAAATGAATTTCAGTTTCTCCTTCTTCGTGCTTTCCTGACGCACGGTGAGACTGAGGTTCGGACGGTCGAAGCTGCTCACGAAGGTCTGGCCCTTCAGGTGTAGCTGGTTGATGATATCCTCTCGGGTAATCTTATCGGCGGTAGCCGTGAGCGCCATCACCGGCACGCCATTGAATTTCTCGTGCAGGAGTCCGAGCTGGGAATACTCCGGACGGAAATCGTGGCCCCACTGACTGATACAGTGGGCTTCATCTACGGCGAAGAGCGAAATCTTGATGTTGCTGAACAGATAAGGTATCTCGCTGAGGAGTTTTTCTGGAGAAACATAGAGCAGTTTCAGTTCGCCCGCCTCGCATCTCCTGCGGATGATGAGGTCATCGGTTACATCGTTGCCGCTGTTGAGTGCTTCGGCAGGAATACCATTCGCTTTGAGCGCTTCCACCTGGTCGTGCATCAGACTGATGAGTGGTGAAATGACCACTGCCGTTCCCTCCATCGCCAGCGCCGGAACCTGATAGCACAGACTCTTTCCTCCGCCCGTCGGCATCAGCACCAGACAGTCGTTACCTTGCATCACTTCCCGGATGATGGCTTCCTGGTTAGGTCGGAAGGAATCATATCCGAAATAAGATTTCAATATCTCGTTGATTTGCATATTTCTTAACTATTTTTCTTCTTTTTCGTTGGATATTCCTGCAAAGATACGCAAAAAACGGGAGATTTATTACATTTCTCTCTATAAAATAAGAAAAGTTGGCAGAAAAGTTTGAAAATTCAAATAAAAGTCGTACTTTTGCGCTAGAAATAAAGGTTTAGAACATGGCAAATTGTAATGTAAACACCCACGAGCGCTTTGCCGACATCCAGATGCTGCGTTACGAGCTGAAGGGATTCGATGCATTGTCGCTCAATCAGAAATTGTATATTTACTGCCTGGCAAAGGCTACCCTGATGGGACGTGACATCACGTTCGACCAGCAGGGAAAGTACAACCTGCGCATTCGCAAAACCCTGGAGGCAATCTATCGCCATTACAAGGGTATAAGCGGAGAGGCTATCGAAAACACAGAGACAGCAAGCGATTCTACTACTCAAATCGAAACTCCTTCTGTATGCGATTCCGAAGAATTCGAGGCTTTCGAAGTATATCTGAAGCGCGTATGGTTTGCCAGCGGCATCCATCACCATTATGGCTGCGAGAAATTCAAGCCGGGATTCTCTGAGGAATTCTTCTATCAGTTGATGGATGAAATCTCTGAGGAGGAGTTGCCTCTCAAGAGAGGAGAGAGCAAGGAAGATCTCCTGGCTCAGCTCGTGCCTGTCATCTTCGACCCGGAGGTGATGCCGAAGCGAGTGAACCAGACCGATGGCGAAGACCTGGTAAAGACCTCTGCCTGCAATTTCTATGAGAATGTGACCCAGGCGGAAGTGGAGAGATTCTATGCCCGACTGAAGGATGTGTCTAACCCGACACCGCCATCTTACGGACTCAACTCCAAGCTCACCAAGCTCACCAACGAGATGATTGAGCTGGTGTGGAAGGAGGATGGACTCTATAGCGAGCCTATCAAGGAAATCGTTTCCTGGTTGCTCAAGGCGCAGAAATTCGCTGAAAATGAAGGACAGAAGCATGTCATCGACCTGCTCGTGAAGTTCTATCGCACTGGTAATCTCGAGGATTTCGACCGATACAGTATCGCCTGGGTAGAGCAGCACGAAGGTATGGTGGATTTCATCAACGGATTCATCGAGGTATATGGAGACCCACTCGGTCTGAAAGGTACCTGGGAGGGTATCGTGGAATACAAGGACCTGGAGGCTACCCAGCGAACCCAGACCATCAGTCAGAATGCTCAGTGGTTTGAGGATCATTCGCCTGTGGATCCCCGTTTCCGCAAACCGGAGGTGAAGGGCGTTACCGCCAATGTAATCTGTGCGGCGATGCTCGGCGGAGAGGAATATCCTGCTTCGGCTATCGGCATCAACCTGCCTAATGCCAACTGGATCCGCCAGGAGCACGGTTCGAAGAGTGTTACCATCGGCAACCTGACTGATGCCTACAACAAGGCGGCTCAGGGCAACGGATTCAGAGATGAGTTTGTCATCGATGAGGAGACTGTGGCGCTGATGAACCAGTATGCTGATATCACCGACGACCTGCATACCGACCTTCACGAGTGTCTGGGACATGGCAGCGGTCAGCTTCTTCCTGGCACCGATCCTGATGCCCTGAAGGCGTATGGCAACACGATAGAGGAGGCGCGAGCCGATCTCTTCGGTCTGTACTATGTAGCTGACCATAAGCTGGTTGAGCTGGGACTGACTCCGAATGATGAAGCTTTCAAGGCGCAGTATTACAGTTATCTGATGAACGGTTTGCTCACCCAGACCATCCGAATCAAGGAGGGGGATAAGATTGAGGAGGCGCACATGAGAAACCGTGCCCTCATTGCCTGGTGGACCCTGGAGCATGCCGAGGGAGCTGTGGAACTGGTTACGGAAGAAGTAAGCTATGCTTCTGCCGAGGATGCCCTGAAGGATGCTGAGGGAAATATCGTAACTACCCGAACCTATGTGAAGGTGAATGATTACGAGAAGCTCCGTCATCTCTTCGGAGAACTCCTTGCCGAGATTCAGCGAATCAAGAGCGAGGGGGATTATGAGGCGGCACGCCAGTTGGTAGAGAAGTATGCCGTGAATATTGATCCAGACTTGCATCGCGAGATACTGGCAAGATACAAGAAGTTGAATCTGGCTCCATACAAGGGTTTCATCAATCCTAAGATGACGCTCGCCTATGATGAGGAAGGCAATCCTATCGGCGTGAATATCGATTACGAGGAGAGCTATACCGACCAGATGCTCCGCTATTCTGAGGAGTATGGAACGTTATAATAATAAATATGACAGATAACAAGAACGAGGATTTTCCGATAGTAGATGAAATGGGCAATATCCTGGGTGCCATCACCCGAGGACATGCCCATGACGGATGCAAGATTCTGCATCCTGTGGTTCATCTGCATGTATTTAATAGTAAGGGGGAACTGTATCTCCAGCATCGTCCGGCGTGGAAGGATATCCAGCCTGATAAATGGGATACTGCCTGTGGTGGACACGTGGATTTAGGCGAGAGCGTGAACCAGGCGCTTCATCGAGAAGTGAGAGAAGAACTGGGTATCACGGATTTCGAACCAGAGTCTTTAGGACATTATGTCTTTGAGAGTCAGAGAGAAAAGGAGTTGGTGTATGTTCACCGTTGTGTATATGATGGTGAGGTAAAGCCGAGTCAGGAAGAGTTGTCTGGTGGCAGATTCTGGAGTAAGGAGGAAATCAATGAAAACATCGGCAAGGGTGTTTTCACTCCGAATTTCGAAAATGAATACCAGAAGTTTTTTGCCCACTAAGAAAATGTCCCACAGATTTTTCTCGAATAAAAGTCCCACAGATTTCACAGATTTACACAGAGCATTTCTGATGTTCGAGAAAAAAATCTGTGTAAATCTGTGAAATCTGTGGGACTTTAAAAACTACCCCTCTGTGGGAGATTAAGAATAAGTAAGATTATATCTCGAAGATACCCTTGAGCGCCCCTCTGGCGATATTTTCGAAATCCTCTCCGAAATCGCAGAAACGCATCACGGCATTGGCGGCAGCATGCTTCACTCCCATGTTGTCACCCTGCAATGCCACGGCTGCCTGATCCAGGAATTCATTGATTCCACGATCGTTAGGCTCCTTGCCATTCGCAAAGAGACGGGCAAGAAGCTGGAAACCAGCTATTTCATACAGCGGTTTGTCGCTTGCAATCCATTGATACGCAATCACCGGCGCATATTCCACATATTGCAGCAGATTGAAGGCAAGCATCTCTGCCATTTCCTGACTCTGTACCTGTTCCATCCAGATATCCGTGATTTCAGCCAGCATCTTGTCGGCAGGCATAATCAGGGTAGCAAGAATCTTACACTCTCGGATATCCTCCTTCCAAAGTTCGATGGCGAGGTCGTAATCCTTGCCGTATTCCTGTGCCATCTTCTTCAATTCATAGAAGGGCACACCCCAATTCAGTTTATATCCCAAGCCCTTGTCTCGCATGGATTGCGAACCCGGACCATTCATCAACAAGCGAAAGCTTCGCTTGATAGTCATCAGTTTCTGATGTGTTTCTTCGTTCATCATTATCTAAATCTAAAGTTTTAATACCTTGCAGAACATTCCTTCGAACTGCTCCTCTATGTTCGCTGGCTTATGCTTGAAGATGCCGAAGATGGTACTGCCGCTACCACTCATGGCTGCATATACAGCACTGAGGTTATAGAGCTTCTGCTTGATTTCTGCCAACTCTGGATGCATCGCAAAGATAGGCGCCTCGAAATCGTTGACAAGTTCATCCTTCCAGGTCTCGATAGGTTGGCGAACGATGTCGCGGCAGCATTTCGCAGGCTTCTTAGGAGTGATGGCAGCGTAGGCATCCTTGGTACTTACGGCAATGTCATCACGCTTTACAATCACGATGTAATATCCCTTCATATTATCTCCAGGACCGCTTACCGGCATCAGTACATCGCCGATACCCTCAGCATAGCAGGCTGTATCTCCATCGGCAGGATCCGCACTGATGAAGTAGGCACAGTCGGCACCCAACTTGGCTGCATATCGCTCCATCTCAGGAATACCGATGTTCAGGCGGAAACGCTCATCGAGCAGACGAATCATGTAGGCAGCATCCGCAGAGCCGCCACCCATTCCAGCCTGAGACGGGATACGCTTGACGAGATGAGTATGAATGCGAGGAATCTTGAAGTCGGCAGCCAGCATATTATAAGCCTTCACCACCAGGTTTTTCTGCTCATCGCAATCCACGGCATTGCCTGTAATCTTCAGGTCGCAAGGCACCTCGCTAGGAAATTCATCACCCATCAGCTTGATCTCCAAGGCATCAGTCAGGGGGATAGGGTAGAATACGGTTTCCAGGTTGTGGTAACCATCAGCGCGCTTGCTTACTATATTTAAGCCAAGGTTGATCTTGGCGCATGGAAATGTAATCATAATCAATAATTGTTTAAGAGTGATACACTAACTATATGCAATCTATATGCAATCTACTTGCAAAGATATAAAAAATATCCCAAACCCAGTGCTTTTCATCAAGATTATTTTCTTACTTGCATTAAAAATATTAAAAACATCCATATTCTGCAATATCTTTTGTACCTTTGCAAAGTGTATCCTCATTTCTGAAAGAGTGATTCCGCTTTGGGGAAAATATATTTTGAGTTAAGGATAAGTGTATTTGTCCTTAAGGCTAAAAATATCTATCCTTAAGGATAAATAAATAATGAGATAAAAATAAAAAAATAAATAGAAATATGAAGAAAGGTGATAAAGTAAGATTCCTGAGCGAAGTAGGCGGCGGAAAGGTGGCTGGCTTCCAGGGCAAGAATATCGTGCTGGTAGAGGATGAAGATGGTTTCGAGATTCCGATGCCGATCAACGAGGTGGTAGTGGTAGAACAGGACGACTATGCCATGGGCAAGATGATCTCTGCCAAGATGGATGCCAAGCAGAAGGCTGAAGAGCATGCCAACACCGAACTGCATCAGGACAGCAGAAGCATCAAGGCTATCCTGAACGAGCATGAGAATGATGTGGATATGAACGTAGAGGAGTATGATGCTGCCGACCGCGAGATTACCTTCGTGAAGCAGATTCAGGAGCGTACGGGCGGCAACAAGCTCAGTGCTTACCTCGCCTTCGTGCCTATCGACATCAAGGATGTAACCAACACCCGCTTCGAGTCGTATATGGTGAACGACAGCAACTACTATCTGCGCTACACCTATCTCGTAGCCGAGGGCAATGCGTGGACCCTGAAGGCTGAGGGCGAAATCGAGCCTAATACCAAGCTCTTCATAGAGGAATTCGGTCGTGAGGCTCTGAACGAGATGGAGCACATCGCCATCCAGATGATTGCCTACAAGAAAGACAAGCCATTCCTGCTGAAGCCAGCTACGGATGTTCAGTTCCGTCTCGACCCAGTAAAGTTCTACAAGCTCCATCTCTTCGAGGAGAATGATTTCTTCGAGACTCCAGCCTATCTCTTCACCATCGTGGAGAACGACGAGGTAGCCCGTCCGCTGGTCATCGATTCCAAGCGATTGAAGGAGCAGATGTACAAGGATGAGAAGGTGATTGCCAACACCAGCAAGAAGAAGAGCAAGAAGGATGATGGTACTCTCGTTATCGATCTTCATGCAGATGAAGCTCTTGAAACAACTGCTGGAATGAATTCTGCTGATATCCTTCATTATCAGATGGATATCTTCAAGAATACAATGGCGGAGAACAAGAAGAACAAGGGACAGAAAATCATCTTCATCCACGGAAAGGGAGAGGGCGTATTGCGCCAGGCACTCATCCATGAGTTGAATTATCGCTATAAGAACTGCACCTATCAGGATGCTTCCTTCCAGGAGTATGGATATGGTGCCACACAGGTAACAATTAAATAAACATTGAACATTGAACTTGGAACTTTGAACTTTATGATATGCTTAGCAAGTTATATCACTCAAAGTAATCATACAGTTCCAAGTTCAAAGTTCCAAGTTCAAAGTAATATGAAGTACGGATTTATGAAGGTGGCAAGTGCCATCCCTGCCGTCAAGGTAGGCGATGTAATCTTCAACACCCAACAGATAGAAGATCTGATAGCTCAGGCTGAAGGCAAGGGCGTAGAGATCATTACTTTCCCGGAATTGTCTATCACAGGCTATTCCTGTCAGGACCTTTTCCGCCAGCAGATGCTCCTGGAATCATCTGAGCAGGCGGTGATGATGCTGCTCGATTTCACCCGCAAGCTCGACATCATCTCCATTGTCGGCGCTCCGGTAGTGGCTGGCGATCTGCTGCTGAATTGCGGTATCGTAATCCAGCACGGACAGATCCTGGGCATCGTGCCTAAGACCTATCTCCCTAACTACAGCGAGTTCTATGAGAAGCGCTGGTTTGCCTCTGCTCAGGATTTGCGTGACAGTGAGGTCCGCTATGCCGGACACAAGGTGAAGCTGACTCCGGATGTGCAGATCTTCCGCACCTACGACGGTGTGCAGTTTGGCGTAGAGATATGCGAGGATGTATGGGCTCCGGCTCCTCCTAGCAACAGGCTGGCACTGGCTGGTGCCGACCTCATCTTCAATCTTTCTGCGAGCGATGAACTCATCGGAAAGCACAACTATCTGAAGAGTCTGCTGAGTCAGCAGAGTGCCCGTACCATGACGGGGTACATCTACAGTTCCTGCGGTTTCGGTGAGAGTACACAGGATGTGGTATATGGCGGAAATGCCCTGATTTATGAGAATGGAGCTTTACTTGCACAAAGTGAGCGTTTTTCTCTTGAACCTCAGATGGTTATCGCACAGGTTGATGTGGAGAAACTCCGTTCGGAGCGTCGCACCAATTCCACCTATGTCAACGCCCAGCGCAATATCAAATATTCGGTTCTCGGCGGACAGTTCAACATCCGTAACATCGATGCCGATCCTACCGAAAACGAGCGCGAGTTTGTATTGGAGAGAGAGGTGAATCCTCATCCTTTCATCCCAACGAGCAGCGATATGGATGCTTCCTGCGAGGAGATCTTCAATATCCAGCTGATGGGTCTTGCCAAGCGCATCGTTCATACCCATGCCAAGACGGTAGTGGTGGGTATCAGCGGCGGATTGGATTCCACCCTTGCCCTGCTCGTCTGCGTGAAGGCATTCGATAAGCTGAAGATGGACCGCCGTGGCATCGTGGGTGTAACTATGCCAGGTTTCGGAACCACCGACCGCACCTACAACAACGCCATCTCGCTGATGCAGAGTCTGGGCATCACCATCCGTGAAATCAGCATCGCCAAGGCGGTGACCCAGCATTTCGAGGATATCGGTCATGATGCCAGCGTGCATGATGTTACCTACGAGAATTCTCAGGCACGTGAGCGTACGCAGATTCTGATGGATCTTGCCAACAAGATGGGCGGTATGGTGATAGGTACCGGCGACCTCTCTGAGCTGGCTCTGGGATGGGCTACCTATAATGGCGACCACATGAGCATGTATGGCGTGAATGCCAGCATCCCTAAGACCCTGATCCGCCATCTCGTGAACTATGTTGCCGAGAGTGGAGTAGATGAGCAGAGCCGCATCACCCTGCGTGACATCATTGATACCCCAATCAGTCCGGAGCTGATTCCTGCAGATGAGAACGGAAACATCAAGCAGAAGACGGAAGACCTGGTAGGTCCATACGAGTTGCACGATTTCTTCCTCTATTACTTCTTGCGTTTCGGATTCCGTCCTTCCAAGATTTACATGTTGGCGAAGAAGGCGTTTATCGATACCAAGCTGGAGCGTGTGAAGATCAGCGACAACGATCCGGATTCCTATGATGAGGAGACCATCAAGAAGTGGCTCAAGACCTTCGTGAGAAGATTCTTCAACCAGCAGTTCAAGCGCAGCTGTCTGCCTGATGGCCCGAAGGTGGGAAGCGTGAGCCTGAGTCCTCGTGGCGACTGGCGCATGCCTAGCGATGCCGCATCCACCATCTGGCTGCAGGAGGCGGAAAACCTGTAAGATTAGTGTAAAAACTGTTAAATTAAGAGCAAGATCATTACACTTTGCCGGATATTTTCTTATATTTGCAAAGTCAAACAGAATATTGATTTAAAAATCAAAGTTATGACGCAAAGAGAAGATAAACAACGGGCAAGAACAAGTAGGGAGGAACTAGGAAAGTTCTTCTATAACTTGGCAGCTGTAACTTTCGGTACGACAGTACTGGGAAGTGGTATGGGGTTAATAACCGAGAATGGAAGTGCGCAATGGCTTTGCAGTATGTTAGTACTAGGTCTTCTGCTTACAACTTTTTTTGCTTGCTTAGGATTTGTTATAATTAATAAAAAATAAGAGTTATGGATTTTGCATTAAATATAGTTTTGATGGGATTCGCTGAAGGAATGACTATTGTTTATGGCGTTTTGGCAGTGATTGCATCTATTATGTTACTTTGGCTGAAAAGTAAGTGGGGCCAGAAGTGGTTGGATAGTCTTGACTGATTTCCAACCCTCAACAGTTTTGGATTTTAGCGTTTGGGCTGATGGCTTTTCCTGCCAGCCTTAACAGAATATTGATTCCCGATTTGAGCATTCGATACTATTTTGATGCTCAAATCGGGATTTTTAATAGAAAAATTATTAATTTGTTACCTCATTATTAGGGAAAAACATATTTTTTTTGTAACTTTGCGCCCAAAAGTAAAAACAATATAAAATTTAAATAGATAATATGGCTAAGAAATTTGCCGAGCACAATGGTCTGAATTTGACTCAGACAAACAATGACGTACTAGCAGCGTGGGAGAAAAATGATATCTTCCACAAGTCTATCGATGAGCGTGAAGGCTGCCCTCAGTTTATCTTCTTCGAGGGTCCTCCATCTGCTAATGGCCACCCGGGTATTCACCACGTGTTGGCACGTAGTATCAAGGATACTTTCAACAGATACAAGACGATGAAGGGATTCCAGGTTCACCGCAAGGCGGGATGGGATACCCACGGACTTCCTGTTGAACTCGGTGTCGAGAAGGAACTCGGCATCACCAAGAAGGATATCGACAACAAGGCTTCTGAGAAGTATATCTCTACAGAAGACTACAACCACAAGTGCCGTGAGAACGTGATGAAGTTCACCGCTGAATGGCGTGAACTGACCGAGAAGATGGGTTACTTCGTTGACCTCGACCATCCTTATATCACCTACGATAACAAGTATATCGAGACACTCTGGTGGCTCCTCAAGCAGCTCTACAACAAGGGCCTGCTTTACAAGGGTTATACCATCCAGCCATATTCTCCAGGCGCAGGTACAGGTTTGAGCTCTCACGAGTTGAACCAGCCTGGATGCTATCGCGATGTCAAGGACCTCACTACCACAGCACAGTTCCTCATCAAGGATCCTAAGGCTGAGTGGACCAAGTGGGGCAAGCCATACTTCATCGCATGGACCACTACACCTTGGACTTTACCATCAAACGTGGCTCTCTGTGTAGGTCCTAAGATCGACTATGTAGCTATCGAGACCTACAACCTCTACAATGGCGAGCCTATGACACTCGTAATGGCTGAGGCGCTGGTAGGTTCATATCTGAAGGCTGACCAGGAGTGCAAGGAGGGCGATCTCCTTCCATTCGACAAGGAGAAGAAGCAGTGCCCATGGCGCATTATCGACCACATGAAGGGTACAGAACTCGAAGGCATGCACTACGAGCAGCTCCTGCCATGGGTAAAGCCATGCGAGAAGGTAGATGCTTTTGCTCCAGCTTTCGTTACAGAATATGCAGCTGCTCATCCTGAGAAGGTATTTGCTTCTGAGGATGGTCGCGATAAGTTCGTTGAGATGGATAGCGAGGCTTTCCGCGTCATCCTCGGCGACTACGTTACTACCGATGACGGTACAGGTATCGTTCACATCGCTCCTACATTCGGTGCTGATGATGCCAAGGTGGCTAAGGATGCCAACATTCCTGCGCTCTACCTTATTAATAAGAAGGGCGAGACCCGTCCTATGGTTGACCTCCAGGGTAAGTTCTATCTCATCGAAGACCTCGATGACAACTTCGTGAACGCTTGCGTCAACAAGGAGGCATACGCTCATCACGCAGGCGACTACGTGAAGAATGCCTACGACCCACAGTTTAATGTGGATGGTGTTTGGGACAAGAAGGCTTCTGATAAGGCTGAAGACCTGAACATCGTACTCTGCTACGAGTTGAAGCAGGAGGGCAAGGCATTCAAGAGCGAGAAGCACGTTCACAACTATCCTCACTGCTGGCGTACCGACAAGCCTATCCTCTACTACCCATTGGATAGCTGGTTTATCAAGGATACTGCCCGCAAGGAGCGCATGGTAGAACTCAACAAGACCATCAACTGGCAGCCTGAGAGCACCGGTACTGGCCGTTTCGGCAACTGGCTTGAGAACCTGAACGACTGGAACCTTTCACGTTCCCGCTTCTGGGGTACTCCATTGCCAATCTGGCGTGACGAGAACCGTGGCGAGAAGTGCATCGGCAGCCTTGAGGAGCTGTATGCTGAAATCGAGAAGTCAGTGGCTGCAGGCATCATGCAGAGCAACCCATTGAAGGAGAATGGTTTCGTTCCTGGCGACTACAGTCAGGAGAACTATGATAAGATTGACCTCCACCGTCCATACGTTGACAAGATTGTATTGGTAAACGAGGAGGGCAAGCCAATGTATCGTGAGAGCGACCTCATCGACGTTTGGTTCGATTCAGGTTCAATGCCTTACGCCCAGCTCCACTACCCATTCGAGGGAGAGATGGCACGTGGCACAGAGGCAGACCGCGATGCACTCATCCACAGCACCTACGAGGGATATGCTATTCCTCCTAAGTTCTATCCAGCCGACTTCATCAACGAGGGCGTGGATCAGACCCGTGGATGGTTCTTTACCCTGCATGCTATCGCTACCATGGTATTCGATAGCGTAGCCTTCAAGAACGTTATCTCTTCTGGTCTCGTTCTCGATGCCAAGGGTAACAAGATGAGTAAGCACGTGGGCAATGTAACCAACCCATTCGAGATGATCGATAAGTATGGTGCCGATCCTGTTCGTTTCTATATGATGACCAACAGCGAGCCTTGGGACAACCTCAAGTTCGACCCTAACGGTGTAGATGAGACCCGTCGCAAGTTCTTCGGTACCTTATATAATACCTACAGCTTCTTCGCCCTCTATGCTAACGTAGATGGTTTCGATGCAGCAGCAGCTCAGGTGCCATTCGAGAAGCGCCCAGAGATCGACCGCTGGATTCTCTCTTCACTCAATACCCTCATCAAGGGCGTTGACAGAGAGTTGGCTGGCTATGATCCAACCCGCGCAGGCCGTCTCATCGATGCATTCGTCAACGATGATCTCTCTAACTGGTACGTTCGTCTGAACCGTAAACGTTTCTGGGGTAAGGAGATGAGCGAGGATAAGCTCAGTGCTTACCAGACTCTCTATACCTGTCTGATGACAGTGGCTAAGCTCTTGGCACCATTCGCTCCGTTCTATGCAGACGAGTTGTATCACGACTTGGGCGGCGAGTTGGAGAGCGTACACTTGGATAAGTTCCCAGTAGCTGATGAGGCTGCTATCGATGCCGACCTGGAGGAGCGTATGGCCATCGCCCAGAAGATTACTTCCATGGTATTGGCATTGCGCCGCAAGGTGAACATCAAGGTACGTCAGCCACTCCAGCAGATCATGATTCCTGCCGTAGATGATGTACAGAAGGCACACATCGAGGCAGTAGCCGGACTGTTGAAGAACGAGGTGAACGTGAAGGAGGTTAACTTCATTGAGGGTCAGGGTATTCTCGTAAAGAAGGTGAAGTGTAACTTTAGAGTGATGGGTAAGAAGTTCGGCAAGCTGATGAAGGGTGTTGCTGCCCAGATGTCAGCGCTCGATCAGGACCAGATTGCAGCCTTCGAGAAGGCAGGCAACATCACATTGAATATTGACGGACAGGAAGCCGTAGTAGAGGTAGCCGACGTGGAGATTATCTCAGAGGATATCCCAGGATGGCTCGTATCTAACGAGGGCAATCTGACCGTAGCGCTTGAGGTAGAGTTGACTCCTGAATTGAAGAAGGAGGGTATGGCTCGTGAGCTGATCAACCGTATTCAGAACCTCCGCAAGGAGACTGGACTGGAGATTACCGACCGCATCAAGGTGACTGTGGCATCCAATGAGGAGACCGACGCAGCCATCGAGTCATTCGGCGACTACATCAAGGGTCAGGTACTGGCTGACAGCATCGAAATCGGCGACAACGCAGGTGTTGAGACCGAGTTTGATGACTTTAAGTTGAACATTCTCGTAGAGAAGAATTAAATAGTTAGGAGTTAGAAGTTAGGAGTTAGGAGTTTTCCCAAACTACTCGCTTCTAACTTCTATTCCTTAAACCACTAGTCTTAATAATAACTTTTATAACAAAACAACGTCTATGGCTAACGAAAAGGCACGTTATAGCGATGTAGAACTCGAGGAGTTCCGCGCTATCATTGAAGAGAAATTAAAGGTGGCAAAGCAGACCTACCGTGACTGTATGGCTCAGCTGAACCACTCAGATAGTAATGATGTGGTAGATACATCACCAACCTACAAGGCTCTTGAGGAGGGCAGCGAGGCACAGAGCAAGGAGGAGATCATCCAGATGGCTCAGCGCCAGCAGAAGTTCATCAAGGGTCTGGAGGCTGCGCTGGTCCGCATTCAGAACAAGACCTATGGCATCGACCGCGAGACGGGCGAGTTGATTCCTAAGGAGCGTTTGCGTGCAGTACCTCATGCCACATTGAGTGTAGCTTCCAAGGAGGCTAGAAAGAAATAATAAATGGAGAAAAAAAGGAATTTACATATCGGCTGGCTCGTCACGGCAATGGTGGTTGTGCTGCTTATCATCGACCAATGGATTAAGCTGTACATCAAGACCCACTTTTGCCTTGGCGAGTCTGTTCGTGTTACAGATTGGTTTTTTATCGATTTCATTGAGAACAACGGAATGGCGTGGGGCATGTCGTTTATCGGCAAGTTCTGGCTCAGCCTGCTGCGCTCTGTTGCCATCGTCGCTCTCATCGTCTATCTCTATCGCATCATCAAGCGGGGTACGCATCGTCTGCTCTACATCATCCTCGTAGCCCTGGTACTTACGGGTGCCATCGGCAACATGATCGATTCGATGTTCTATGGTCTGATGTTCACTGCATCCTCGCCTTATTACGTATCCTATATGGTACCGTTCGGCGACGGATATGCACCTTTCTTTATGGGTAAGGTAGTGGATATGTTCCGCTTCCCGTTCTTCAGCTATACCTGGCCGGAGTGGGTACCTTTCTGGGGTGGTCAGCAGGGAACATTCTTCGATCCTGTATTCAATTTTGCCGATGCCTGCGTCAGCGTGGGTATCATCTCCATGCTGCTCTTCTGCCGCAAGGAACTGGAACAACTCGGAGGAAATGACAAGAAGAAAGAGGAGAAGAAGGAGACTTCTGCTAACAAGGAAGATAAGAATTAGAAAGGAGGCAAGAGAATGAAGAAGTTAATGATTTGTCTTGTGGCAGTGATGGCATTGCTTTTCAGCGTTTCATCCTGCAAGCCTTCCCTGCCTAACGGCGTCCTGTCGAAGGGCAAGATGACGGATATTCTTTATGATTATCACCTGGCTCTGGCGATGGCACACATGGATGACAACGGCGACAAGGGACAGAGCCTGGCTTACCGCGAGGCGGTGCTCAGGAAGCACGATGTCACCTCTGCCGAGTTCGATTCTTCCATGGTTTATTATATGCGTCATACCGAACTGCTGGAGGATGTATATAAGGATCTGACCGACCGTTACAACAATGAGATTACAGCCATGGGCGGTAGTGCCAAGGAGGGAGGAGAGTTCGCTAATCTCTCTGCCACCGGCGATACGGCTAATGTATGGAATCTCGCTACATCGATGGTGTTCATGCCTGTGAAGCCGTTCAATAGTACCAGCTTCGATATCAAGGTGGATTCTACCTTCCATAAGGGCGACCGCCTGATGCTCGATTTCGATGCGCAGTTCATCTATCAGGATGGTATGCGCAATGGTGTTGCGATGCTCGCAGTGCAGTTTGGTAACGACAGTATTGCCCAGCGTACCATCATGATTCAGAGTACCCAGCACTATTCTGTGGAACTCTCTGATGCTGATTCACTTGGCATCAAGAGCGTGAAGGGATACTTCATGCTGATGAATGGCGATAACGGCACGGGTGTTTCTTCCCAGACCACCTTGAAGCTGATGTTCCTGGAGCATATCAAGCTGATTCGCATGCATCCGCAGAGGCCTGTGGCAGCGCCTTCAGGAAGCTCTCCATCGGTATCATCCGATAGTCTCCGCAAGGATAGTGCTTCTTCGGATGGTAAACCGCTGAAGCCGCTCAGGGAAATGAAGCCGATGGTGGCAGAACCTCTTAAGACGAGATAGTGATGGAGGAGCTGAGAAGATGCGGTGCTCATACCGTGGTGCTTCCCGATGGCACCATCCTGCAGCAGGCAGTGGTGGAGATAGCCGAGGGTAGGGTAGTCAACTATTATGAGTTCCGTGAGGAGTTGCCCATGACCGAATGGCTGGGCGGAGAAATCAGGGTAGAGCGTGATGAGGAAGGCATCCTCTGCGCCCTATGGAACGGGAAGAGAATCAAGAGTTGATAGTTAACTGTTGATAGTTTTCCCCAAAAAGTAAACAATAAACATTAAACAATAAACATTAATAATATGTTAAGCGTAGATCAATTAGAAGACAAGTTGATAGACTTGGCATTTGCTGAGGATATCGGTGATGGCGACCACACAACCTTGTGTTGCATTCCAGAGGACGCCATGGGTAAGAGCCATTTGCTCATCAAGGAAGATGGCGTTTTGGCAGGTGTAGAAATGGCTAAGAAGGTGTTCGCCCGCTTCGACCCTACCATGAAGGTAGAGGTTCTGTTGCAGGACGGTACCCACGTGAAGAAGGGCGACATCGCCATGATCGTAGAGGGCAAGACCCGTTCGCTGCTCCAGACTGAGCGCCTCATGCTCAACATCATGCAGCGTATGAGTGGTATCGCTACCATGACCGCTAAGTATGTGAAGCGCCTTGAAGGTACCAAGACTCACATCCTCGACACCCGTAAGACTACTCCAGGTCTCCGTATGTTGGAGAAGCAGGCTGTGAAGATTGGTGGTGGTATGAACCATCGTATCGGTCTCTTCGATATGATTCTCCTCAAGGACAATCACATCGATTTCGCTGGCGGTATCGATAACGCTATCGACCGTTGCCACGCTTATCTCAAGGAGAAGGGCTTGGATCTGAAGATTGAAATCGAGGTTCGCAGCTTCGATGAGCTCGACCAGGTATTGAAGCACGGCGGTGTCAACCGTATTATGCTCGACAACTTCTCTGTGCCTGATACCAAGAAGGCAGTAGATATCATCGCAGGCAAGTATGAGACTGAGTCATCTGGCGGTATCACCTACGATACCATCCGCGACTATGCAGAGCAGGGTGTTGACTTTATCTCTGTAGGTGCCTTGACACACAGTGTAAAGGGTTTGGATATGAGCTTCAAGGCTTGTGATTAATATAAATAAAGGTATATTTTATGAATAAGATTTTCGCTTCAGCCTTGATGGCTGTAGCTATGTTGGGCAGTGTCTCAGAGGCTGAGGCTTGCAGCAACTTCATCGTGGGCAAGAAGGCATCAGTAGATGGTTCTGTGATGTGTTCTTACAGTGCCGACGACTACGGAATGTTCCAGAATCTCTGCCACTATCCTGCGGCCAAGCATGCCAAGGGCGAGATGCGCAAGATTTTCGATTGGGACAGCAACAAGTATTATGGTGAGATTCCTGAGGCTGCCGAGACCTACAACGTAATCGGCAACATCAACGAGTGGCAGGTTACCATCGGCGAGACTACCTATGGCGGTCGTGAGGAGATGGTGGATTCTACCGGTATCATGGACTACGGTTCACTCATCTATGTAGCTCTCCAGCGCAGTAAGACGGCACGCGAGGCTATCAAGGTGATGACCACCCTCGCCAATACCTACGGTTACAACTCTGGCGGTGAGACCTTCACCATCTGCGATCCTAACGAGGCTTGGATCATGGAGATGATGGGTAAGGGTGCCGGTTCCAAGGGTGCTGTATGGGTAGCTCTCCGCATTCCGGATGATGCCATCTGTGCTCATGCCAACCAGAGCCGCATCGGCAAGTTCAACATGAAGGACAAGAAGAACGTGATGTATGCCAAGGATGTGGTTTCTTTTGCCCGCAGCAAGGGCTGGTTCAAGGGCAAGGATGCTGATTTCTCCTGGAAGATGGCTTATGCAAAGCCTGATTTCTCAGGTCGTCGTTTCTGCGATGCCCGTGCCTGGGCTATGCTGAACCACTTCTATGATATGAGTCCTTATCTGGATTGGGCACTCGGCAAGAATCCTGATGCGCAGGATATGCCTCTCTGGGTGGTTCCTAACAAGAAGGTGAGCGTAAAGGATGTAGAGAATGTGATGCGCGACCATTACGAGGGTACTCCTCTTTCTGTGGCAGATGGTTCTGATATCGGCGGTGGTATCTGGGAGATGCCTTATCGTCCAACACCATTGATGTACAAGGTGGATGGCAAGCAGTATTTCAACGAGCGTCCTGTCAGCACCCAGCAGAGTGGTTTCGTATTCGTGAGTCAGATGCGTTCATGGTTGCCAAGAGAGATTGGCGGCCTGTTCTGGTTTGCCAACGATGATGCCAACATGGCTGCGTTCACTCCAGTATATTGCTCTATGACCGAGCGTCCTGAGTGCTACAACACTCCTGGTGCTGATGCCTTGCATTTCAGCAAGAAGAACGCTTACTGGGTTTGCAACATGACCAGCAATATGGTTTATCCTCGTTACAGCTTGATGTTCCCAACCCTGAAGGAGGTTCGTGATAGCTTGGACAACAGCTATTTCGCTGCTCAGGCAGGTGTAGAGAAGAAGGCTCAGGAGCTTTATGCCCAGAACCCACAGGCTGCAGTGAAGTATCTCAACGACTACAGTATAGAGAAGGCTCAGCAGATGTTGGCTCGCTGGAACCAGCTTTTCGAGTTCATGGTGGTGAAGTACAATGATATGATCATCAAGCCAACCGATAAGAATGGTACCTTCGAGAAGACTCCATACGGTTTGGGTGCTACTCCAGTTCGTCCTGGTTATCCAGAGAAGTTTGCCAAGCAGCTTGTCAAGCAGAGTGGCGATAAGTTCCTGGTTCCTGAGGAGAAGAAATAATGCCCTAGGCATAAGATAATCAAGTCGCCTTGAAAGTGCAAATGCATTGCTTTTTGGATGTATTGTGCTTTCAAGGCGATTTTTTCGTTTAATTCCCTATCTTACAAGCAGATTTCTTTGAAAACATTTGGAAAATTCAAATATAATGCGTATCCTTGCAGCACTATTAGTGGCAAATAACTTTACAGTTTTAATGTGGTGAAAAAAACTCTTAAGAGAAGCTACCGTTTTCCTTAAGGAAAAATATATTTTCCCTTAAGGAAAAAAATAAAAAACCTTAAGGGAAAATTCTCAATCTCTTCTTCTCCCATTTTCCCGGCATTTTCGTCTTTTTCTCTCTTTCTTGAATATTGTTTACACGGATATTCCCCCAACCAGTATGTTCTGGCAGGTTGGGGGATTTATATAGAGAGTTGTTATTTTTTCAATATCCTGCGATATTTATTCTTCACTATCTTGCTATTTGCAAGACAATCCTTTAATTCCGTAAATACTGTAGAATCAAGTGTGCCAATCAACTCAATGCTGGTTTGAGATAAACGCTCTTGCAGCTCAAACTGGGATGCATTATAAATATCTAAATTGGAACCATAAATGAAGGTGTTCTTTGAAAACGAAAAACGGTCTCCATTGATGGTGTTGAGAATTTCCTCGCCTGAAATAAAAACAAAAACATTCACAAAACGCTCGGCAATATCTAAACAGCCATGCTTCACCTCTACATCAGAAGGAACATGATCCTTAGATGTCGGAAGACTTGCCAGCAGTAAACCACCCTGAATGTCCTTTCCTAAAACCAAGAAAAATTTATCCTTAGGTGTTGCTCCATTCTTAAATATAAAAGGACGGAAAAGCAAAAGATTACCTTCTTCAAACATAAGCTTCAATACTTAAAAGATTAGCTGTCTGATGTTCATTCAAGCTTTCCTGGTAAAATTCAGCGGCACAAGGTGGCATCGCTTTAGTGAAGTCGATTTTCAAATCAGAGTTATTGCACTCGTGGTTTTGGAATGCTTCCAACAAGCCATTCTGGCTCGCTTCCTGATACCACAATGTTCCCTTCTTGTGAGTTTCGTTTACCAGTTCTGCAGCAGTCATCATACCATACTTATCCAATATGGTATTCATCATGTCTAATTCGCATTCCGAAAACTCATCATCGCAGAAAGGTCTGTTAGCGCTGAAATATGTACCGCCATGCTTAAATTCCGCCTTGATATAATCTTTCAGAAGATAAGGTCCATCCGACAGGTCGATGAAGACATCTTTTGCCACAGGTCCAGCTTGCCACACTTCAAAAGGTATTCCGAGGAATGGCACATGATACCTCAACACCATTCTCTCTTCCATGAGATACAGCAATTTCAAGGCCTTGGTTTTGCTAAGGTCTTGTACTCGTTCTGCCACGTATATCATGGCATTGCCGAGTTTCTCTTTGGTTGACTCTGAAAATTTACACATAGCTTTACAATTTTTGTGCAAAGATAGATATTTTATTTTTAAGTCCCAAATATTTTAGCGAAAAAAGCATAGAAATTTCTCTGTGGGTTGGGAAAGACTCCTTGTCAAGCAAAGGCTCCCCATAAGCCAGGCTGCAGAGCCTGTGCTTATAGGGAGATCTTGTTTTATAATGATAGCTTTGTGATGTCACAGAGTCGCTTTCCTATTTCGTATGTCTCTTCAGGAAGATGCTGTGGTCGATGCAGGCAGGGAGCTCTTCCTTATAGTGAGTAACCATGATCATCGTCTTGTTCTTTCGCTTGCAGAATGCCTCGATGATATCCTTTACCAGACGGCGGTTTCTGTTGTCAAGACCATGAAGAGGCTCGTCGAGGATGAGAAGCTCAGGATCCTTCACGAAGGCACGTGCCAGAAGAACCAGGCGCTGCTCGCCACTTGACAGCTTCAGGAAACCACGATCTTCCAAACCCTCCAGACCGAATACCTTCATCCAGAAACGGCACTGGTCCATATCCTCTTCCTTTGGCTTTACATAGAGACCCACTGAATCGGTAAGGCCGCTCGCCACGATGCGGATGGCTGGCATATCCCGCTGGTAGGAACGGTGAAGCTCGGGAGATACATAGCCGATATGCTTCTTGATATCCCAGATGCTCTCGCCGCTGCCACGAGGATTGCCGAAGAGGGCAATGTCGCAGGCATAACTCTGCGGATTGTCGGCACATACCAGACTGAGCAGGGTACTCTTGCCGGCACCATTCTGTCCGCTCAGCGCCCAGCGTTCGCCATTGTTAACCGTCCAGTCGAGATCGTTGAGGATAATGCGCTCGCCATACTGGATGCGGACCTTGTTCATCTTCACCACTTCCTGACTGTGATATTCCCGGTCGCTATATGGCAGGTTGATGATGGCCTGTTCTAATTCTTCGCATAATACGTGGGCAGGGATGGGGTTGCGCTGTGCCAGATATTCTTCCTTGGTAAGCTTAGGATATACCTTCATATCCTTCACTTCTACCACGTGGGTGATGAAGTCTGGGATGTCATCGCTCTTGCTCAATACGAGGATGATCTGCAGATGATGCTCGGTGGTGAGTGACTTGAGAAGCTCCTTGAGCTGGTCGCGGGTGTCGGCATCCAGACCGATGAACGGATTGTCCATGATCAGCACGCGAGGCTCTGAGAAGAGGGTAGAGGCAAGCTTGAACTTGCGGAGCTCTCCACTGCTCAGCAGGATGGTGTATTTGTCGAGCAGGTGGTGCATGTGGAACAGCTCGTAGATGTGCTCCTGCAACTGTCGGCGCTCCGGAGTATCTTCGCCAGCCATCTGATAAGCCTCTTCCAGCTTATCCTTGACGATAGGCGTATTCTCATCTATTTCCAGCTGGTTCCAGCGCTGCTGCAGGAAGTAGGTGCGGTCGTTGTCGCCTCCGTAGGTGTCACGGAAGGTGATATACTTGATGTTGTCGCTCACCAGGGATTTGGTACTAGGAGAAAAGTCGTAATCAGGATCGTGCATCAACAGCGGGTGTCTGCCCACAAGGATGTCCACGAACATCGACTTACCTCCACCATTGGGACCTACGATAGCGATATGCTCGCCGTTGCATGCCTCGAAGTTAACTGGCTCAGCCATACGCCATTCCGGCATACGGGTTACGCCATTCTGAATACTGATAATCTTTTGCATCTCTCTTATTTTTTTTGATATGATTGCTTGATAACAGGGTGATATTCCCGGGCAGGGCTACTTGTGCGTGGTACGGTTGATAGCCGCCAGGAGCTTTGCCTGCGGCCCCGTCATGCCTGTACCTTTCTCTATGCGGCTGGCGTTCTTGGTAGCAAAATCCTTCCAGCTGCTATAGTGCTTGGCGTCCGTTTCGGGTCTGCCCATCTGCAGGAAATGGCAGTAGGCAGCGCCCAGGGCATCGGTGGCATCCATGTATTTCGGCATCTCGTCTTCCCGGATGTTGAGCATGCGCTGCAGCATCGCCGCCACCTGCTCCTTGGAAGCCTGACCTTGTCCGGTAATCGCCATCTTGATTTTCAGCGGAGCGTACTCGTGGATGGGTACGTCGTGATGGATGGCGGCAGCGATAGCCACTCCCTGCGCCCTGCCGAGCTTGAGCATCGACTGCACATTCTTGCCGAAGAAGGGAGCTTCTATCGCCATCTCGTCGGGCAGATAGGAGTCGATGATGCCAGTCACCCGCTCGAAAATCCTGCCGAGTCGCAAGTAGGGATCTTTCTCCTTACGCATGTCGATGACGCCCATCACCACCAGTTCTGCCTTGTTGCCGATGACGCGTATCACGCCATAGCCCATCACGTTGGTGCCGGGGTCAATGCCCAGGATGATCTTTTCTGTATTCGATTTTTTCTGAATCATCTGAATGCTGTATCTTCCTGAATCTATCGGTCCATATATGGATTATGAGCCAATTCCTCGCCGATGCTGGTAGCCTCTCCGTGGCCTGGCAAAACCTGTGTTTCATCCGGCAACATACCGAGATGGCGCAGGCTGTTGATGATGCGGAACATGCTGCCGCCAGGGAAATCGGTTCTGCCGATGGAGCTCTTGAAGAGGGTATCGCCCGAGAAGAGTACGTGCTCTGCCTCGCAATAGAAGCATACGGAGCCGTTGCTGTGACCCGGAGTCTCGATGATGGTGAATTCGTGGTTGCCGAACTTGATTACTTCATCTTCCTCAAAGAAATGACCGATAGGAGGGAACTGGGTATCGAGCTGCATCTGGTAGAATGTCTCTGCCTGATGAGCCAGACCCTTCATCAGTTTCTCATCGCCCTGTGCCACTTCCGGCTTCAGTCCGAACTCCTGGTAGATGGTATCGTTGCCGAAATTATGGTCGAGATGACCGTGGGTAACGAGGAGATGAACAGGTTTCAGATTGTTCTTTCTGATATACTCGGTGATCGCCTTGCGCTCTTCAGGATAGAAGGCACCGCAATCTATGATGACGCACTCGAGGGTGTCATCGCTTACCACGTAGCAGTTTTCCTGCAACATGTTGACTTGGAATCTTTCGATATGTAGCATTTTACTTTTTTACTTTGAACTTTGAATATTGAACTTTGAACTTTATGATTAGTGAAGCTGATGAATTTCACTCCTATGCAGGAACATAAACCAGCTGCTTGTCCTGGCTGAACCACTCCTCATCGAAGAAGGTGCTGAGTGGGGTGATTTCCGAGATCTTATAATACTGCTTGAGCTCCTCCTTCAGATTTCCGCCCTTGAGGCAGAGCAAACCATTAGGCAGGGCATTCTGACCCGCCTTCTTGAAGTTCTTCTTGATGATCTTCATCAGGTCGGGCAACTGCATCACGGCACGGCTTACCACGAAATCATACTTGCCTTTCTCGTCCTCGCCGCGCAGGTGTTCAGCCACCAGGTTCTTGAGTCCGATAGCGCTAGCCACCTCATTGCACACCTTAATCTTCTTGCCGGTGCCGTCGATGAGCTTGAACTTGCACTCAGGAAAGAGGATGGCGAGCGGGATGCCCGGGAAACCGCCGCCGCATCCGAAGTCGAGAATCTCTGAACCCGGGCGGAAGTTGATCGCCTTGGCAATAGCCAGAGAGTGGAGCACGTGGTGCTCGTAGAGGTTGTCGATATCCTTGCGGCTGATGACATTGATCTTGGCATTCCAATCACGATACAGACCGTCGAGTGCAGCAAACTGCTTCTTCTGCTCGTCGGTAAGGTTAGGGAAATATTTCTCTATGATATTCATTCTATCTTGTTTTTGTTTCTTTCTATCTATATTTATTAATGTATATAAACCGATGCAAAGGTAGTGCAAATTGCAGATAAAACAAAATAAAATTAGCTTTTTTTGTATATTTAGTAGTTATTTCGGGGCTAGTTAGCAAAAAAATATGTAACTTTGCACCCGAAAAAGATGTTAGATAGTATTTATTTAATATAAAAAGTAATGATAAAAGCAGCATTATTCGACTTAGACGGTGTGGTTTTCGATACCGAAAGCCAGTATTCCGTGTTCTGGGGAATGATAAGCAGGGAGTATCATCCGGAGATGCCTGACTTTGCTCATCGCATCAAGGGACAGACCCTGGTTCAGATCTACGACAAGTACTTCTCTGACGATGCCACATTCGCTCATATTGATGGGTACACCGATTGCAAGTCGGAACAGGCTAAGATAACTGCCCGGCTCGATGAGTTCGAGCAGAATATGTCGTTTCCTTACATTCCAGGATTCGAATCTTTCCTGAAAGACGTGAAGGCGCATGGCGTGAAGTGCGCTGTGGTGACGAGCAGCAATCTGCAGAAGATGGAGCAGGTATATAAGCATCATCCTGAGTTCAAGACCCTTTTCGACCGCGTGCTCACCAGCGAAGATTTTGCCAAGAGCAAGCCGGATCCAGACTGCTATCTGAAGGGCGCTGCCTGCTTCGGAGCAAAACCGGAGGAATGCGTGGGTCTGGAGGATAGCTTCAACGGACTGAAGGCAGTGAGAGCTTCGGGTGCGTTTACCCTCGGACTCGCTACTACCAATTCTGCAGAGAGCATCCAGCCATTCAGCGACTATGTGATAGCCGATTACAATGGATTCGGATACGATGAACTGGAAAAGATTGTAGAAACGAAGATCTGAAATAAGATGATCTGCGAAAAGATAATCTGAAAATAGACTGATAAGAATAATACTTTTTAGTAAACACAATTATATGGGATATTTATCTACAGACAAAAAGAAAATCACAACCAAGACCTACGCCGAAATGAAGGCGGCAGGTGAGAAGGTTACGATGCTTACTGCCTACGATTTCACTACCGCAGGCATCATTGATGCAGCTGGCATCGATACCATCCTGATAGGCGATTCGGCTAGCAATGTGATGGCTGGAAATGCTGATACATTGCCTATCACCGTAGATCAGATGATTTACCACGCACGCAGTGTGGCACGTGCCTGCAATCATGCACTCGTGCTCTGTGATATGCCTTTCGGCAGCTATCAGGTTTGCAAGGAAGATGCCTTGCGCAATGCCTGCCGAATGATGAAGGAGACGGGTGTGGATGCGCTGAAGCTGGAAGGTGGCGTGGAAATCCTGGATACTGTTCAGGCTTTGATCAATGCCGGTATTCCTGTTTGTGGACATCTCGGACTTACTCCTCAGAGCGTGAATAAGTTTGGCGGTTACGGCATCCGTGCCAAGGAAGATGCTGAGGCTGAGAAGCTGATCAGCGATGCCAAAGCCCTGGATAAGGCTGGCTGCTTTGCTATTGTTCTGGAGAAGGTTCCTGCCAAACTGGCTGCTGAAGTTTCACGTCAGGTAAACGCTGTAACTATCGGTATTGGAGCAGGTAACGGTTGCGATGGACAGGTGTTGGTTTATGCTGATGCGCTCGGTATGACTCAGGGCTTCAAGCCAAAATTCCTGCGTCATTTTGCCCAGGTAGGCGAGGAGATGCAGAAGGGAGTGAAGGCTTATATCGACGCCGTGAAGAGCGTGGAATATCCAAGCGCAGAAGAGAGCTACTAAGATGGATACGCAAAATACGCCGATACATATTAATTTATGGCATCGCGACTTCTGGCGCCTCTGCTTCGCCAATCTCTTCCTGATGACGAGCATCTATATGCTTCTCCTGAGCATACCTTATTTTATGACTAAGGAGGGATATTCCGTTACTCAGATTGGTGTGGTTTATGCTGCCTATGGTTTGGGCATCTTTCTGCTGGGTGGTTTCTGTTCCTATCTGGTGCAGCGTTATCGCCGCAATCGGGTATGCCAGATTTCCATCCTGGGTGTGGCAGTCAGTCTCGTCGTTCTTTATTATCTGGAAACCTTCTGGAACATCAAGGTGGGCTTCGAGATGCTGGTGGCGATGCGTCTGGTTCAGGGTGCTTTCCTGGGCTTGGCAGAGATGGCGCTGGCGAGTACGCTGATTATCGATACCTGCGAATCTTTCCAGCGTACGGAGGCGAATTATATCACCTCCTGGTTTGCCCGCTTTTCCATTGCGGTAGGCCCGTTGCTGTCGCTTCTGGTCTATAACGTCTTCAATATGAAAATCGTTTTTCCGGTAGCCTCAGTGTTGGCATTGGTAGCCTTGGTGCTGGTTTCCAGAGTGAAGTTCCCATTCAAGGCTCCGTCAGAAAACGTTTCACTCATCAGTAGTGACCGCTTCTTCCTGCCTCAGGGATTTCCGCTGTTTATCAATATCGTATGCATCATGTTGATACCGGGCTTCTATCTGTCGTTGCCTCATTCTCTCACCGTCTATGCGATGTTCTTTTGCGGACTGTTTCTGGCATTGGTGGCAGAGAAATACGTTTTTGCTGATGCAGAGCTGAAGAGTCAGGTTATCGTGGGACTGATATTGATGGCAGCAGCAGAATTTGTTTCCATAAGCAATCAGGACTTTGCCGAAGAGATGCTTGTGCCAGCCTTGCTCGCTTTGGGAGTGGGTATCATCGGAAGCCGATTCCTGCTTTTCTACATCAAGCTTGCCAAGCATTGCCAGCGTGGCACCAGTATGAGCTCCTTCTTCCTGGCGTGGGAGCTGGGCTTGAGCCTGGGTGTTGGATTGGCATTCTGGCTGGTGAAGGATCAGTATCTGAAGACTCCTGATGTGGATCTGTTGATCTTGAATCCGGTGTATGAGGAACTTCTGTATCCGGCTTTCGGATTGACAGTGGTTTCTCTCCTGATGTATAATTTCCTAGTACATCCATGGTATATGAAGCATCGCAATCGCTGATGCTTCGTGTGCCAGCTTTATTAAAAGTTTCTAAAAATAGCGTTTGTGAAACTTTTTTAATATAATTTAGTTAGCTTTATTCGCTTTTGTGCTCATAATTGAGTACTTTTGCGTTTGATTTGAGGACGGAGGGCATTTTGGGAGTGCCCTTTGTTCGGCTTTTAGTAAGAATTAAACGTAAAATTGATAATAAGATTATGGCAGAAGCTATTGATATCCGTGAGTTGAATATCCGGATTGAACAACAGAGTCAGTTCGTTACCAACCTGGTAATGGGCATGAACAAGGTCATCGTAGGTCAGAAGCACCTCGTTGACTGTCTCCTTATCGGTCTTCTCTCTGATGGTCACATCCTCCTGGAAGGTGTACCTGGTCTGGCGAAGACTCTTGCAATCAAAACATTGTCACAGTTGATTAGTGCAGACTATAGCCGCATACAGTTTACACCCGATTTGTTGCCTGCCGACGTGATCGGTACGCAGATCTATTCGCAGAAGGATGAAGCCTTCCATGTGAAGCGAGGACCTGTGTTTGCCAACTTCGTCCTGGCGGATGAGATCAACCGTGCTCCAGCCAAGGTGCAGAGTGCCTTGCTTGAGGCGATGCAGGAACATCAGGTAACCATCGGCGAGCAGACTTTCCATTTGCCTAATCCATTCCTGGTGATGGCTACCCAGAACCCGGTAGAGCAGGAGGGTACCTATCAGTTGCCTGAGGCTCAGGTGGACCGTTTCCTCCTCAAGGTTGTCATCGATTATCCTACCATCGAAGAGGAGAAGCTCATCATCCGTGAGAACATCCAGGGTGGTCTGCCTACCGTGACTCCGGTTACTACAGCCGAGGAAATCCTGAAGGCTCGCAGCATCGTCAACGAGGTGTATATCGATGAGAAGATTGAGCAGTATATTGCCGACATCGTCTTCGCTACCCGTTATCCAGACCGTTACGGCCTGGGCGAATTGAAGGATATGATTACCTTTGGCGGCAGTCCTCGTGCCAGCATCTCACTTGCCAAGGCAGCCAGAGCCTACGCCTTCATCAAGCACCGTGGTTACGTGATTCCTGAGGATGTACGTGCCGTGGCTCACGATGTACTCCGCCACCGCATCGGCCTCTCTTACGAGGCAGAGGCAAGCGAAATCACCAGCGAGGAAATCGTCAGCCGCATCATCAACAAGGTTGAAGTGCCTTGATTTAGTTCAAAATTCAAAGTAAATTAAGTTGGATACACAAGATATCTTAAAGAAAGTTCGGAAGATCGAGATCAAGACTCGCGGATTGAGCCAGAACATCTTCGCCGGCCAGTATCATTCAGCCTTCAAGGGTAGGGGAATGGCCTTTGCCGAGGTGCGCGAATATCAGTATGGCGACGACGTGAGAGACATCGACTGGAATGTGACGGCTCGCTTCCATCGCCCTTTCGTCAAGGTCTTTGAAGAAGAGCGAGAGCTTACCGTGATGCTGATGGTGGATGTGAGCGGTTCGCTCGATTTCGGTACCATGCGCCAGATGAAGCGCGACCTGGCTACCGAGATAGCTGCAACCCTTGCCTTCAGTGCCATCCAGAACAACGACAAGATAGGTGTCATCTTCTTTTCCGACAGAATAGAGAAATATATCCCTCCCAAGAAGGGACGCAAGCATATCCTCTACATCATTCGTGAGATGCTCGACTTTCATCCCGAGAGTCAGCGTACCGATATCGGATGTGCCCTGGAATACTTCACGAGGGTGATGAAACGCCATTGCACGGCTTTTGTCATCAGCGACTTCTACGATAGCAAGGACTATCAGCACCAGCTGCAGATAGCCAACCAGAAGCACGATGTGGTGGGAATCCAGGTGTATGATCCACGTGCCAAGCAGCTGCCCGACGTGGGACTGCTCAAGGTGATGGATGCCGAGACGGGACACGAGATGTATATCGATACCAGTTCTAAGAAATTGAGAGTGGCTCACACCCAAAACTGGTTGCGACAGCAGGAGAATCTGCGACAGCTCTTTGCCAAGAGCAAGGTAGATTGGACTTCGGTAGCCACCAACGAGGACTTCTCGAAGGCGCTCCTGATGCTGTTCAAACAGAGAGGCTAAAGTAAGATAACATGAAAATAAAGAATATCATATTGACGATGGCGCTGATGGGTTGCTCTACGCTGGCTTTCGGTCAGACCGTGGAGCAGCGCATGGATTCCCTGCAGCTGCTTATCGGACAGCAGACCATCCTGCACCTCAAGGCTACAGCCCGGAAGGGTGCCAGAATCGTGCTGCCATCCTTCAAGCCTCAGGACCAGATTGTACCTGGTGTAGAGGTGGTGGAGCAGAGCAAGGGCGACACGATGCAGATGGGTGATGACCGCATCCAGGTGAGCCGCGACTATACGCTTACCTCTTTCGATGAGAAGGTGTATGTGGTTCCTGCACTCGATGTGAAGATCGACGGCAAGAGCTGTCACGGAAATCCATTGGCGCTGAAGGTGCTCACCGTTCCGGTAGATACGGTGCATCCTAACCAGTTCTATCCGGCAAAGGGTGTACAGGATAATCCTTTCGAGTGGAGTGAGTGGAGCTTCGCCTTCTGGTTGAGCCTGCTGATGATTATCATCTGTGGAGCAATGATTTATCTCCGTAATCGTCTGAAGAAGAACAAGCCTATCATCGCCCGCATCCGCATCGTAAAGAGGGTGCCTGCCCATGAGAAGGCGCTGCGTGAAATCAATGACATCAAGCATCATCATACCAGCGCCAGCCAGGAGACTCAGAAAGAGTACTACACCCAGTTGACCAATACGCTGCGTGCCTATATCGTGAGCCGCTTCGGATTCAATGCGATGGAGATGACCAGTGGAGAAATCATCGAGCACCTGCGTGCTTCGGGCGACCAGAAGATGATAGACGAGCTGAGAATGCTCTTCTCCACCGCCGACCTGGTGAAGTTTGCCAAGTACGAGATTCCGATGAACGAGAACGATGCCAACCTGGTGAATGCCATCAACTTCATCGACCAGACGAAGACCGATGAGCAGCCTAAGGAGGAGAAGATCGTTCCAACGCTCAGCACCGAAGACCAGAAGTCGCAGCAGCAGCGCCGACTCATCAAGACCCTGCTCTGGGTGGGCGGCATCAGCGTAGTTGCCATCTTCGGCTACATCGTTTATCAGGTAGCGATGCTCGTGATGTAAATGTCATCAGGCTCAGAAATCCAGAGCTGGTGATGTAAACAATAAAAAGAAATTAAGAAATGGAATTTGCAAGTAAAGCATATTTTCTGCTGCTCCTGCTGCTGATACCTTATATATTATGGTATTTCCTGGGCAGGAAGAAGAGCGAGCCTACGATGCGCATGAGTGATACCCGCATCTATCAGTATGCTCCGAAGAGCATGCGCGTCAGACTCATCCATCTGCCGATGGTGCTGAGATGCATCTGCTTCGTGCTCATCGTCATCGCCATGGCCCGTCCGCAGACCCACTATTCCTGGGACAACAAGACCGTAGAAGGTATCGATATCATGCTTGCCATGGACGTATCAACCTCTATGCTTGCCGAGGACCTGAAGCCAAACCGTATGGAGGCGGCGAAGGATGTTGCCACTGAGTTTATCTCAGGCCGTCCTACCGACAATATCGGACTCACCATCTTTGCCGGAGAGGCTTTCACGCAATGTCCGATGACCACCGATCATGCCAGTCTGCTCAGACTTCTGCATGATACCCGCACCGATATTGCGGCTTGCGGACTCATCGACGACGGTACCGCTGTGGGTATGGGACTTGCCAACGCCGTGACCCGACTCAAGGATTCCAAGGCAAAGAGCAAGGTGGTAATCCTGCTCACCGACGGTAGTAACAACATGGGTGACATCTCGCCTATGACCGCTGCCGAGATAGCCAAGAGCTACGGCATCAGAGTCTATACCATCGGTGTGGGAACCAATAAGGTGGCGCCTTATCCGATGCCTGTGGCAGGAGGCGTACAGTATGTCAATATCCCGGTGGAAATCGATACCCCGACGCTGCGCGACATCGCTCAGACCACCGATGGAAACTTCTATCGTGCTACGAGTACTGCCGAGTTGAAGAAAATCTACAAGGACATCGACAAGTTGGAGAAGTCTAAGTTTAATGTGAAGCATTTTGCCAAGCGTTATGAGGCCTATCAGCCTTTTGCCCTGGGTGCACTCCTGGTACTGCTCCTGGAGATATTGCTCCGCCTCACTTGGTTCAGAAGAATTCCTTGATGAAAGAGGAGTTTAGACAAAATAGATTATAACATCATATAAATATGTTAAGATTTGAAGATCCTACGTTTCTCTGGCTGCTCTGGCTGATACCGGTGCTCATACTGGTTCGTCTGGTAGGCTGGAGAAGGCGAAAGGCTAAGCTGAAAAGATTGGGCGATCCGGAACTGCTCAAGCAGTTGATGCCCGACATATCCAAATACCGTCCTACGGTGAAGTTTGTGCTGATGCTTGCTGCCTTGGCACTCGTCATCGTGATGGTGGCTCGCCCTCAGATGGGAAGCAAGATTTCTCACGACAAGCGTAATGGCATCGAGACGATGATCTGTCTCGATATCTCCAATTCCATGCTTGCCGAGGATGTGGCTCCTTCTCGTCTCGACAAGAGCAAGATGCTGATAGAGAATCTGGTAGATAACTTCAGCAACGACAAGATCGGACTGATCGTCTTTGCAGGCGATGCCTTCGTGCAGTTGCCTATCACCAGTGATTATGTATCGGCAAAGATGTTCCTGCAGAATATCACACCGGGGCTGATCCAGACTCAGGGTACCAATATCGGCGATGCCATCTCGCTTGCCACCAAGAGTTTTACCCAGCAGGACAATGTGGGTAGAGCCATCATCGTGATTACCGATGGTGAGAACCATGAGGATGGTGCCAAGGAGGCAGCCGAGATTGCCCAGAAGAAGGGCATCAACGTGTTTATCCTCGGTATCGGTAATGCCAAGGGTGCTCCTATCCCGATGGGCGATGGCTCTTATCTGAAGGATCACGCAGGCAATACCGTGATGACTGCCCTCAACGAGCAGATGTGCCGCGAACTGGCGCAGGCTGGCAAGGGTCAGTATATCCATGTGGATAATACGAGTGATGCAGAAAAGGCATTGAATGATGACCTTACCAAGTTGCAGAAGGGAGATATGACCAGCGTGATATACAGTGCCTATGATGAACAGTTTCAGGCTGTGGGCATTCTCATCATCCTCCTGCTCATCATCGAGGTCTGCATGCTGGAAGTAAAGAATCCGTTGCTCAGGAACATCAAGTTCTTCAAAAGGGATTCCTTGAAGCTGCCGAAATAAAGCAGCTTCATAAGTCTGGGCTGTCACCTATTCGCCCTGAAAGGGCAGAAGCTCTTAGCCCAGGGCATCGCCCTGGGTAAAGCGAGTAGTAGCAAGGCGCCCTGAAAGGGCAAAAGCTTTAAAATATAGATGTAAAAATGAAGTATATACATTATATAATAGTAACAGTGGCAATGTTGCTGGTGGGTACGGCACAAGTCGGAGCCCAGACTGATCGCAACCTGATCCGTCAGGGCAATCGTGCCTTCAAATCTCAGAAATGGGCAGTGGCAGAAACCCAATATCGCAAGGCTATCTCCAAGAATCAGAAGAATCCACAGGCGATATACAATCTTGGTTGTGCGCTCATGGCGCAGCAGAAAGACTCCATGGCGATACAGCAGTTTACCAATGCAGCCCAGTTGGAAACCAACCGCCTCCGCCGTGCAGCCAGCTATCACAACATGGGTGTGATCATGCAGAACCACCGTGAATATGCACAGGCCATCGAATACTACAAGATGGCGCTGAGATGCAATCCACAGGACAATGAGACCCGTTATAATCTTGCCCTCTGCAAGAAGTTGCTCAAGAACAATCCGCAAAACAAGGATAAGAACAAGAACAACAAGGATAAGAACAAGGACAAGAATAAGAAGGATCAGAATAAGGACAAGAACAAAGACAACAAGGATAAAAACGACGATAAGAATAATAAGAACGACAAGAACAAGAATAAGAATAACAAGAATAATCAGAACCAAAACCAGCCGAACCAGGACAAGATGAGCCGCGAGAATGCCGAGCAGCTCCTGAATGCCGCCGTTCAGCAGGAGCAAGCCACCAAGCGCAAGTTGCAGAAGGCGATGAGCCAGCCACGCAGAAAGGCTTACGACAAGAATTGGTAAAAGATTAGATAAAAATACGATTTACATATAATATTTAGCTATTATTTAAGATACGATATGAAAAGAATAGGTTGGTATTTGATATTGCTGATATGCTTGCTAGGCTACCAGGTGCATGCGGTGGCCCAGCATATCTCCGTGTCGGCTCCATCGCACGTAGCGGCTGGAGAAAACTTCCGTGTCGCCTATACCATCAACACCCGTGATGTAGAGGAATTCAGAATGGGTGCGGTGCAGGATGGACTCGAAGTCATCGCAGGCCCTTACACATCCTCGCAATCCAGTTATCAGATGATCAACGGACATACCTCGTCCTCTTCATCTGTAACCATCACCTACACCCTTTATGCGGCAAAGAATGGTACCTTCAACATTGGTGCTTCCCACGCCGTCGTAGGAGGCAGGAGCCTGGCTTCTCACGCCGTGAGGATTACGGTATCGGGTCACGCCCAGCATACCAACGGCGCTCCTAGCATGCACGGACAGAATAGCTACGACCAACCTCGTATGCGTACCGCAGGCTCTGCCATCTCAGGCAGCGACCTCTTCATCAAGGTGTCTGCCAACAAGAAGAGAGTACACGAGCAGGAACCTATCCTGCTTACCTACAAGGTATATACACAGGTGGAACTCACCCAGCTGGAAGGCAAGATGCCAGACCTGAAGGGATTCCACAACCAGGAAGTACCTCTGCCACAGCAGAAGACCTTCCATACCGAAATGGTGAACGGTCGCCCTTACAAGTGCGTTACCTGGAGCCAGTATGTGATGTATCCTCAGATGACCGGTAAGCTGGAGATTCCTTCCATCACCTTCAAGGGCATCGTGGTACAGCAGAACCGCAATGTCGATCCTATGGAGGCCTTCTTCAATGGCGGCTCCGGATATGTAGAGGTAAAGAAGGACATCAAGGCTCCGGGTATCACCCTGCAGGTAGATCCGTTGCCTCAGCGCCCTGCCAACTTCTCGGGTGGAGTAGGTAAGTTCAATATCTCTGCTTGTCTTGACAAGAAGGAAATCAAGGCAGGCGAACCTATTACGCTCCGTGTGATTGTGGGAGGTATCGGAAACCTCAAGTTGCTTAAGCAGCCAGTAGTGAATTTCCCGAAGGATTTCGACAAGTATGATGCCAAGGTAACAGATAAGACCCGACTCACTGCCAATGGAGTGGAGGGTAATATGATCTACGATTTCCTGGCTGTTCCTCGTAATCAGGGCAGCTATACCATTCCAGCCGTGGAGTTCACCTATTATGATACCAGCAAGAATGCGTATAGGACCATCAAGACCCAACCTTTCACTCTGAACGTGGAGAAGGGAGATGGATCCACATCCGAGTCGTCTGACTATACCAGCAAGGACAAGGATATCCATACCATCATGTTGGGCAAGACCTCACAGCATCAGGCAGATGATATGTTCTTCGGAAGCTTCGGCTACTGGACCTGTCTGCTCATTCCGCTCATCGCCTTCTTCGTGCTGCTGGTGGTATTCCACCGCAGAGCTATCGAGAATGCCGACATCGTGAAGAAGCGCTCCAACAAGGCGGGCAAGATAGCTACCAAGCGTCTGCGCATGGCCAACAAGCTGATGTTGCAGGGCAAGCAGGGCGAGTTCTATGGTGAGGTGATGCGTGCCCTCTGGGGATATATGAGCTACAAGTTGAACATGCCGGTAGAGCAGCTCTCTCGTGAGAATATCCGTGAGAAACTCTTCGCCCACGATGTGGACGATGTTACAATACAGAAGTTTACTTCCGCTCTCGATGAGTGCGAGTTCGAGCGTTATGCTCCAGGTGATCCTGCCGGCAATATGAACCGTACCTTCGAATCGGCAATGACAGCGATTATGAAAATAGAAAATGCAATCAATGCGGCTCGCAAGAACGCCAAGAAGCATCCTGCCGGATATTCCTTCGTATGGCTGCTCCTGGCGATGCTGGGCTTCGGCGCTTCTCCGGTATCGGCAATCACCAAAAACAATGCCGATACGGAATACCAGAAGGGCAACTACCAGCAGGCTATCCGCGACTACGAAGAGCTGCTCAAGAATGGTGCCTCTGCCGAGATTTACTACAATCTCGGCAATGCCTACTATCGTACAGACAATATCACCAAGGCGGTGCTCAACTATGAACGTGCCCGCCTGCTCTCGCCTGGAGATGAGGACATCAACTTCAATCTCCAGTTTGCACGCAGCAAGACCATCGACAAGATTACCCCGGTAAGCGAAATGTTCTTTGTTACCTGGTATAAGGCGCTGGTCAACTTCACGAGTGTAGATAACTGGGCGAAGACTGGTATCATCTCCATCATCATGGCGCTGCTGCTCGTGCTGCTCTATCTCTTCGGTCCGCACATCCTGATGCGCAAGATTGGCTTCTTTGGCGGTATCGGCTTCTTCCTCGTCTTCCTGCTGAGCAATCTCTTTGCCTATCAGCAGAAGCAGGCGCTCGACAACCGCAAGGGTGCCATCATCATCTCACCTTCCGTGAACATCAAGAAGACGCCTGCCAAGACCAGTACCGATCAGTTTGTACTCCACGAGGGTACCCGTGTAGATATCATCGACAAGGGTATGACCGACTGGCGCGGCATCCGCGTAGGCGATGGAAGAGAGGGATGGATCGAGACCAAGCATCTCGAGGAAATCTAGGAGAATGAAGTGGATGGAGCGTCAGACACTGATATCATTCTACATCAACATTAAATATAAAACAATAAGTAAATGGATTTTAGTTCGATACAGGATATTGACTTTCAGATACTGCAGTGGTTCAACGGCAGTAACAATGTGATTCTCGACCAGTTGGTGATGGCATTGACTTCGGGTTTCACCTGGATACCGCTCTATCTTGTACTCTTTATCATCGTGATGCGCAATAATGAGACAATCGGGCAGATTGGTCTTATTGTAGGCTGCGCATTCCTGTGCATCCTTTTTGCCGATGGCATTGCCGAGGGAATCATCAAACCGCTGGCGGCAAGATGGCGACCTTCCAACGATCCGCTGGTAAAATATTCCGTACAGGTAGTGGATAATCTTCGTCTGAAGGACTACAGTTTCTGTTCGGCGCATGCAGCCAACACCATGGCGATAGCCGTGTTCTTCTCGCTGCTTGTAAGGAGCAGGATGCTCACCTTCACCCTGGTAGCATGGTCGCTGGTGAACTGCTGGACCCGCCTCTATCTGGGCGTTCATTATCCTCTGGACATCGTTTGCGGCATGCTGCTGGGCATGGTGGTTGGTACGCTGGTATATCTTTTCTTCCATCGTATGTACCGGCGTATGTCACCGGAAATCAAGTATGTTTCGAATCAATATACCAGTACGGGATATGATTGCGATGACATCGATATGATTATGACCGTCCTGATGCTTACCCTCGTATATGTCATCCTGCGTGCCGTCGTTCTGATGACGGGGTTGTAATCAGGCAGTGAGCCTTCTTGGGGGCATCAATATTTTCAAAAATAAAAAGTTCAATTTTCAAAGAAAGTAATGGATACAAAACATATTAAAATTAGTGATTATAATTACGATTTGCCAGATGAGCGCATCGCCAAGTTTCCTATCTCACAGCGCGACCACAGTAAACTGCTGGTCTATAAGCATGGTGAGGTAAGCGACGATGTATTCTTCCATCTTCCCGACTATCTGCCAAAGGGTGCCATGATGGTATTCAATAATACCAAGGTAATCCAGGCGCGTATGCATTTCCGCAAGGAGACGGGAGCACTCATCGAGGTGTTCCTGATGGAACCTGCTGCACCTACCGACTATGAGCTGATGTTCCAGACATCGGGTCACTGCTCATGGCTCTGTATGATTGGTAACCTGAAGAAATGGAAAGAGGGAAGCCTGAAGCGCGACTTCGAGATCAAGGGTCATCAGCTTACCCTCTCTGCTACCATGCGCCGTGGAGATGCGCTCAGCACAGAGGCGGCTGAAATGGTGGCTAAAGGTGGCGGCACCAACTATTGGGTGGATTTCGACTGGGACAACGAGCATGTTTCCTTTGCCGAGATTCTCGAAGCAGTGGGAGAGTTGCCTATCCCTCCTTATCTGAACCGCAAGACAGAAGAAAGTGACAAGACCACTTATCAGACCGTATATTCCAAGATCAAGGGTAGTGTGGCTGCCCCAACAGCCGGTCTGCATTTCACCGATGCGGTGCTCCAGGACCTGGATGCGCATGGCATCGACCGTGAAGAGGTAACCCTTCATGTTGGAGCGGGAACCTTCAAGCCGGTGAAGAGTCTTGAGATAGAAGGTCATCAGATGCATACCGAATATATCGTGGTTCACCGTCGCAGTCTGGAGAAGCTTATCAAGCACGAGTGCCAGGTCATCGCCGTGGGAACCACCAGTGTGCGCACCATCGAGAGTCTCTACTATATGGGAGTGCATCTTATCAAGCATCCTGAGGCAAGCGAGGAGGATCTGCATGTAAACCAGTGGGATCCATACGAGCTGTCGGCAGATGGCAATTTGGTAGATGGCATCACTCCGGTGCAGGCTATCCAGGCAATCGTCGATTATCTCGACCGCAACGGATTGGAAGCCCTGCATTCCAGCACACAGATCATCATCGCTCCGGGTTATACCTATAAGATTGTGAAGATGCTGGTAACCAATTTCCATCAGCCTCAGAGCACCCTTCTTCTCCTGGTGAGTGCCTTCCTGCATGGTGATTGGAAGAAGGTATATGATTATGCCCTCTCTCATGATTTCCGCTTCCTGAGCTATGGAGATTCCTCCCTGCTCATTCCGTAGGAAGAAGAAGTCATAGCAATGACAGAACTGCTAATCATAAAGTTCAAAGTTCAAAATTCAAAGTTCAAAGTAAGATAATATGATTTCAGTAGAAGGACTGAAAGTAGAGTTTGGCGTAAAGCCACTTTTCAATGATGTAAGCTTCGTAATCAACGACCGCGACCGCATTGCCCTGGTAGGCAAGAATGGTGCCGGCAAATCTACGATGCTGAAGATTCTCTGTGGCTTGCAGAAGCCAACTTCCGGCGTGGTGGCTATCCCTAATGAAACCACCATCGGCTACCTGCCTCAGGTGATGAAACTGCAGGACGATACCACCGTGAAGCAGGAAACCCGAAAGGCTTTCGCCCACAATACCGAGATGAAGGCGCGCCTCGACAAGATGCAGCAGGAAATGGCCGACCGCACCGACTACGAGAGCGAGAGCTATGCCCAGCTCGTGGAGAAATTCAGCCAGGAACATGATCGCTATATGATGATGGGCGGTGAAAACTACGAGGCAGAGATAGAGCGCACGCTGAGCGGTCTGGGTTTCACCCGTGAAGATTTCGACCGTCCTACCCGGGAGTTCTCCGGTGGATGGCGTATGCGTATCGAGCTGGCTAAGATCCTGTTACAGAAGCCGGATGTACTTCTCCTCGATGAGCCTACCAACCACCTCGATATCGAGAGTATCCAGTGGCTGGAGCAGTTTCTGGCGCAGAGTGCCAAGGCGGTGGTGCTGGTGAGTCACGACCGTGCCTTTATCAATAATGTAACCAACCGCACCCTGGAGATTACCTGCGGAAGGGTAGAGGATTACAAGGTGAAATACGATGAGTATGTGGTTCTCCGTGCCGAGCGCCGTGAGCAGCAGCTCCGCGCTTACGAAAACCAGCAGAAGGAAATCGCCGATATCAAGGACTTCATTGAGCGATTCCGCTATAAGCCAACCAAGGCTGTGCAGGTGCAGAGCCGAATCAAGCAGTTGGAGAAAATCGTTTCTATCGAGGTGGATGAGGTGGATACCAAGCAGATGCATCTCAAGTTCCCTCCTTGTCTCCGCAGCGGCGATTATCCTGTCATCTGCGATGAGGTGAGAAAGGATTATGGTGAGCATACCGTCTTCGATCACGTGAACCTTACCATCAAGCGTGGCGAGAAAGTAGCGTTCGTAGGTAAGAATGGTGAGGGTAAATCTACCCTGGTGAAGTGTATCATGGGCGAGATTCCTTTTACGGGCAATCTCAAGATAGGTCATAACGTGCAGGTTGGTTATTTTGCACAGAACCAGGCACAGCTCCTCGATGAGAAGCTTACCATCTTCCAGACCATCGACAATGTGGCTACCGGTGAGATGCGTCTCAAGGTGAACGATCTGCTGGGTGCATTCATGTTTGGTGGCGAAACTTCCGAAAAATATGTCAAGGTGCTGAGTGGAGGTGAGCGCAGTCGTCTTGCGATGATCAAGCTCCTGCTCGAACCGGTGAATCTCCTGATTCTCGATGAGCCTACCAACCATCTCGATATGCAGTCGAAGGATGTGTTGAAGGAAGCCATCAAGGCATTCGACGGCACCGCCATCATCGTGAGCCACGACCGTGAGTTCCTCGACGGACTGGTAGATAAGGTATATGAGTTTGCCGGTGGAAAGGTACGTGAGCATCTGGGCGGCATCTATGATTATCTCCGTGCCCACAATGCCGAGAGCGTCAGTCAGGCGCTGGCGAATCAGTCAGGAATGGCATCTGCCGGTTCTCCATCGGGTTCCGCTTCCTCCTCTTCATCAACCTCATCATCTGCAGCAGCTTCTTCTTCTTCCGAAGCAACCTCCGGCAAGCTCAGCTATGCCGAGCACAAGGAGCAGCAGAAGAAGATACGCAAGGCTGAGAAGGCGGTGAAGGAATGCGAGACGAAGATTGAAAAGCTCGAAATCCGCAAGGCTGAGATTGATGCCCTCCTGATGAAGCCTGAGAATGCTACGAATATGGAACTCGTTACCGAATATACCGAGCTGATGAAGAGCCTGGATGAGGAAAACGAGAACTGGATGATGCTCTCCGAAGAGCTGGAGGAAGTGAAGAATTCATAATTAAAACAATAATAATAACGAGAAAAATGAAAATGAAGTACATCCTTCCGATGATGATGCTCGCAGCCATGCCTTTGGCTGCTGATGCTCAGAACAAGTCGGGACTTGTCTTGAGCAATCTTGACAAGACAGCAAAGCCTGCTGATGATTTCTATCAGTTTGCTACTGGTGGCTGGCAGAAGAACAATCCGCTTCCTGCTGCCTACAGCCGTTATGGTAGTTTCGATCAGTTGGCTGAGAACAACAACAAGCGTATCAACTCTATCCTTGATGAGCTCAAGAAGAAAACCTACAAGGCTGGAACCATCGAGCAGAAGCTTTCCGACTTCTACAAGTTGGCGCTCGATATCGACCGCCGCAACAAGGAAGGCATTGCTCCTGTTAAGCCTCTCCTCGACGAGATTGCTGCTGCCAAGACCAAGGCTGAGCTCCAGAACTTGCAGGTGAAGTATGCCATGCAGGGCTTGGGCGTAGGTTTCGGTACCGGTTTCGGTGCTGACGAGAAGAACGTTACCATGAACATCTACAATGTAATGCAGGGTGGTTTGACTCTCGGTTCCAAGGATTATTACCTCAACAACGATGCTGCTACTGTAGCTATCCGTGAGGCATTCAAGACATACGTGGCAAAGATGTTCCAGCTCTATGGCTTCTCAGCTGCCGATGCTGCCAAGAAGGCACAGAAGGTATTCCTCCACGAGACCAGTCTCGCTACTATCTCCAAGAGCCGTACCGAACTCCGTGACCCACAGGCTAACTACAACAAGATGAGCCTGAAGCAGTTTAAGGAGAATTATCCAAACATTCCTCTCGAGGCTTTGGCTAACGGCGTGGGCATCAAGAGCGAATATATCCAGGAGATGATTGTAGGTCAGCCTGCATTCATGGCTGGTTACGACAAGATTACCGCTGCTGAGGATGCTGAGACCTTGAAGGCATTGATGGAGTGGAGTGTTATCGGCAGTTCTTCTGCTTATCTCACCGATGAGATCCGTGAGGCAAACTTCGATTTCTTCGGCAAGACCATGAGTGGCAGAAAGGAAGACCATCCATTGTGGAAGCGTGCTACCTCTCAGGTAGATGCTCAGATGGGTGAGGCGCTCGGCAGAATCTACTGCAAGAAGTTCTTCCCAGAGTCATCTAAGAAGATGATGGAGACTTTGGTCAAGAATCTCCAGGTGAGTCTCGGTCAGCGTATCGACGCTCAGGAGTGGATGAGTGCAGAGACCAAGGCTGCTGCCCACAATAAGCTCGATAAGTTCTATGTCAAGATTGGTTATCCTAACCAGTGGACTGATTATAGCAAGCTTACCATCGATCCATCCAAGAGTTTCTATGAGAACGTGATGGCTTGCCGTCAGTTCCGCAACAATAAGGAGATTGCTGAGAAGGCTGGTAAGCCAGTCAACAGAGACGAGTGGTATATGACTCCACAGACTGTGAATGCATACTATAATCCTACCACCAACGAGATCTGTTTCCCTGCAGGTATCCTTCAGTATCCATTCTTTGATGCCAAGGCTGACGAGGCATTCAACTATGGTGCTATCGGTGTAGTGATTGGTCATGAGATGACTCACGGATTCGATGATCAGGGTCGCCAGTATGATGCCAGCGGTAACCTGAAGGATTGGTGGACAGCTGCTGATGCAGAGGGCTTCAACAAGCGTGCAGATATGTATGCTGATTTCTTCAGTAACATCAAGGTGTTGCCTGACCTGAATGCCAACGGTCGCTTTACATTGGGTGAGAACCTTGCCGACCACGGTGGTTTGATGGTATCTTTCAATGCATTCAAGAATGCTACAGCCAAGAAGCCTTTGAAGAACAAGGATGGCTTCACAGCTGATCAGCGTTTCTTCCTTGCCTACGCTGGTGTATGGGGTCAGAACATCACCGAGAAGGAGATCCGCAACCGTGTGAAGAACGATCCTCATGCGCTTGGCAAGTGGCGTGTAGATGGTGCTCTTCCTCACATTGATGCCTGGTATGAGGCATTTGGTGTAAAGCAGGGCGACAAGATGTTCATTCCTAAGAGCGAGCGTCTGGAGCTTTGGTAAAGATCAAATATCCTATCCCGTTAGTTTTTAAAGTCTTAACGGGATAAGAATGAAATATGAAAAGGCTGCGTTACCACTGGGCAACGCAGCCTTTTTTCATACATTTTAATTTTTACATCCCGACTTACATACAGCTTGTCAGACCTAAAGAGGCTGCGATGGCTGTAAGGAGTGAGAGAGCAATCTTAATCACGGTTTTCCAGGTTTCACGTTTCATAGGCTATATTTTTTAGAAATCTACCTCAGTTCGGGATAATAAGCTCTGTCTAAAGGCTTTATCATGTATTTATATA
>UQWP01000025.1 GCA_900544825.1 uncultured Prevotella sp.
AGGAGTTTTTGCGAAAAAGGGTGCGTCATGGACTTATGACACACCCTCTTTGTTTCACTAAACCCAAAAACTTTTACCTAATAACACTAAAACCTAATTAAACCTATTACCTATAAAATGTATATCCAATAAACCTATTATATCAAAATATTACTAACAACACTATATCAACTATTCATAGAATATCAGATATTGATATCAATATCTGACATTCTTCATGTATCTGATGAACTAACCTATATCTTATCTTGGCAAATTGAAGGCCTTGGTCATCTCAGCCATCTCTTCCTGGCTCATGCCATCAGGCTCGAATCCCATACTCTTGGAATCAATGTAGATCTTCGCACTCTTAGAGAGCACATCAATCTGGTCGAAGGCATCCATTACATCCAAACCCTTGGCAAAGACGCCGTGCTTCTCCCACATCACTACATCATAGTCTTCCAGCTCCTTCAGGGTTTCCTCAGCCAGCTTCAGGCTGCCTGGCAACTGATAAGGAACGATACCCAGACCGAGTGGACAGAAAGCCTTGGTCTCAGGAATCATACTCCAGAGCAGGTTGCTCAATACATCCTTGCCCATGAACTTCTTGTTGTGGCTCATGGCGATGAGCTCGATAGGATGAGTATGAACAGTAGCCTTGTAGTTGGAACCCTTCTCGATGAGACGGGCATGAACGCTCAGGTGGCTTGGCAACTCTGATGTAGGCATCACGGCGTTATCAGCGATGATGACATAGCTGGCGCAATCGTCGAGGATTCGGATGATAGAACCATTCTCCATAGGCCAGCGAGCCAAGTCGCGCATACGCTTGCCTGTACCCTTGCAGAAGAAGTAGCAACCCTTCAAGGCTGGCAATGCTGTACCAATCTGCTTTACTTCGCTGATGGCAGGCAAAGCCTTGATCTCGTCATCTACTAAGTCGGTGATGTTCACGGTGATGTTACCACCATTACGCTCAGCCCAACCATTCTGCCAGAGGTATCCGGCAACTTCTGCTATCTTCTCGACCTCCTTTTTCAAGGCAGGACGACCTTCTAATACGCTATTCATTGTAATCTTGTTATTAGCTTGTTTAAAATTTCTGCTGCAAAAGTAGTGATTTCTCCTCATATCCAACCTATTCTTTTGATATTTGGGCTATGACATTTGGCATAACCCTCAAAATCGTGAAAAAAACAGAAGGCGGCTCCTTGCATCACGCAAGAAAACCGCCTTTTTCATTCTACATACCAATAGAAAATTCATACTCTATTGATGAGATGAGATTTATGCTCTTTTTTATTGAGTTGAGATTTATGCTCTTTTTATAACCCGAAATTGATATTCTATTTTACTTCTTTCCTGGGGTTACATCTTTATAAAGAGAGAATACAACAGGGATGGTATATCTTACATTTACCGGTTTACCATCCTGTGTACCGGGAGTCCAGTTAGGCATCGCCTTCACGATTCTCAAAGCCTCGGCATCCAGTTCAGGATCTACAGATTTTACTATTCGGGCATTAGTAACGCTACCATCCTTCTGAATGACAAAGGCTATGATCACACGACCCTGCTTTTTGGCCTTGACGGCGGAAGCCGGATATTTGATGTTTGCAGCCAGATACTTCATCATCACTCCCTGACCACCAGGGAATTGCGGCATCGTCTCTGTTACATCATAAACCACATTCTTGGTTGTATCGGCTGGAGCAGTTGCGTCAGAAGCCTTTGCTTCCGCCTTCAGTTCTGCTTCCAACTTTGCCAATTCAGCAGTCTTAGCTTCTTCAGCCTTTTTGGCTTCTGCGGCAGCCTTTGCTTCTTCAGCCATCGGATTCGCCACAGCCACATCAGCATTCAGAGCCTGCTCAGCCTTCTGCTGAACCTCGGCTACTTCCGGAATCTGCTCGCCAATCTCACGAGCCACACTCTCGATGTTGCTTACCATAAGCAACGCTCCTGCTAAAGGTGCGAAAAGGAGGTACTTCGCCTTGCCTATTTCACTTGTTCTACGTTTGTTCATCATTTTAATTCTTTTTTTAAGAGGTAATAAATTAAAATTATTAGCAATCTTGGTCGAATTCTTCGGCTGTCGATATGCCAAACCTAGAAGGTGATACTGATAGGATTTGCGCGCGTTACCATCAGATAATACACTTTCATCGGCTAAATATTCCAAATTCATTCTTACTTCCTGCTTCATCAGCCAGGCAAACGGATTAAACCAGCAGACGATGGAGAAAAGCTCGGAGAAGAGGGTATCCAGGGAATGGAGACCCGAAACATGGGTGCACTCGTGAACCATCACTTCGTGCAACTGCTTGCCCTCCAGGGTAGATGGATACATAAACACCCAGCGGAAAAAGGAGAACGGACTCCCCTCGCCTCTGAGAAGATGCACCGTGATGCCTTCCACCTCCTGCTTCCGGGAAATAACCGCAAGGCGGATGATGCTGAAGAGCTGCCATACCAAACGCAATAAGAGAACGGCTACTCCTGCCCAATAGATGCCCAGCAGCATATCCATCCAGGTTATGCTGGGAGCCTGAGCCTTTACAACCACCACGGGAGAAAACGTGTCGGCATATACATTCGCCATACTCACCATCGTTGGTGTATCGCGTACCCAATATTCCAGATTGAGCGCCGGAACCATCAGGGCGACGGCATAGATGAGCCAAAGGGTAAGGCGGCGAAGACCGAAGAAGGTATCGCGGCTCACCGTGAGGCGATAAAAGCCATAAAGCAGCATCAGGGCTACATTGATTTTTATAAGATATATTGCCATACTGTTTCTATTTTTGGATATGAACTTGATGAGTTATTCTTCCGAACTCTCGATTTCACGGATGATATCCTTAAGATCCTCGGGACTGATTTTCTCGTCCTTGGCAAAGAAGGAAACCATTTCCTTGAAGGAATTCTTGAAGTAATTGTTCACGAAACCCGACAGGAACTTTCGCTTGTAATCGCTCTCGGCAATGAGTGGAGAATAGACATACCCCTTGCCATCCCGCTCCGCCTTGACGTATTCCTTGCGCTTCAGATTGTTCACAATAGAAGCCACGGTAGTATAAGGTGGACGAGGTTCCGGCAACAATTCCATAATCTGCTTCACGGCACATCGTCCCAATCGCCATATCCGAAGCATAATATCTTCTTCCTGATTCGTCAGTTTTTCCATATTTCTATCTTTATTCTTTTAAATTCAACATTCTTGTTTCTAAATCACGCTGCAAATCTACGAACTTTTCGTATAACAACAAAAGAATCTGCGTTAAAAAACATAAATAAAGCTATATTTTAACGTTTTACGAACTTTTCGTAACACAGAAATACAGATTCTTACGAGATTGTCGTAGAAATCACATAAAGAGAGTAAATATATAACAATGTACATAAATACATAAGTTAGTACAATATCCCATATCAAAAACCAATTGTTTTCATTATCTTTGCAGAAGATAATTAATAACGCAACAAAACAATCCAAGCAAAACAATGAGAAAAAGACTATTACTGTTGCTGCTTGCAATCATCGCTATCGTGAATGCAAACGCAGTAGAACGAACCAAGCTCAACTTCAATGGAGGTTGGTTGCTCAAGGTGGGTGACTTGAAAAGCGCCGAGTCGTCCAGCTACAACGACAAGGGTTGGAAACAGATTACGCTGCCTCGTGCCTTCAACGAGAAAGAAGCGTTCAAGGTTTCCATTGAACACCTCAGCGACACCATCATGTGGTATCGTAAGCACTTCCATATCCAGGAAGTGGGCGACCGCAAGTATTTCATCGAATTCGAGGGCGTACGCTTCGGTGCCGACATCTGGCTCAATGGCAAGAAAGTGGGATATACCGAGAATGGTGTGATGGCAAGCGGTTTCGACCTTACACCTTATATTATAAAGGGCGAGAACGTTATCGCCGTACGTGTAGATAACTCCTGGGACTATCGTGAGCGCACCACCGGCCAGCGCTTCCAGTGGAACGACAAGAACTTCAATGCCAACTATGGCGGTATTCCGAAGAACGTGTTCCTCCACATCACCGACAAGCTCTATCAGACCCTTCCGCTTTACAATAATCTCAAGACCACGGGTACCTACATCTATGGTTCCAACTATGATATTGCGGGAAAGAAGGTAACGGTGAATGCTGAATCGCAGGTAAGAAATGAGGATTCCAAGCCTCGCTCTTTCCGCTTCTTCGCCAAGATTCTGGATGCAGACGGCAAGGAAGTGGGGCATTTCGATGGCGAGAGATACACCTTGAAGCCAGGTGAAACCAAGACCGTGAAGGTGAGCGGACTCCTGAACAACGCTCACTTCTGGAGTTGGGGATATGGCTATCTCTACACCGTGAAGACCCTCTTGAAGGCAGACGACGGCAGCAAAATAGACGATGTAGTGACCAAGACCGGTTTTCGCAAGACCCAGTTTGGCGAAGGCAAGTTCTATCTCAACGACCGTGCCATCATGATGCACGGCTATGCGCAGCGCACCTCCAACGAGTGGCCTGGCGTGGGCATGAGCGTTCCTGCCTGGCTGAGCGACTACAGCAACAAGCTGATGGTGGAATCGGGCGGTAACCTGGTTCGCTGGATGCATGTCTGCCCTTGGAAACAGGATATCGAGAGCTGCGACCGAGTGGGCTTGATTCAGGCAATGCCAGCCGGTGATGCCGAGAAGGATGTCTTCGACCGCAGATGGGAACAGCGTCTGGAACTGATGAAGGAAGCCATCATCTACAACCGCAACAACCCTAGTATCATCTTCTACGAGAGCGGCAACAAGGGCGTGAGCCGCGAGCACATGTTGCAGATGAAAGCCATCCGCGACGAATTCGATCCTCACGGCGGAAAAGCCAGCGGCAGTAGAGAGATGCTCAACATCAATGAGGCTGAGTATGGTGGCGAGATGCTTTACATCAACAAGAGCAAGAAGCACCCGATGTGGTCGATGGAGTATCATCGCGATGAGGGCTTGCGCAAATACTGGGATGAGCAGAGCTATCCTTACCACAAGGAAGGCGACGGACCGTTGTATCGCGGCAAACCTGCCTTTGAATACAACCACAACATGGATACCTTTGCTGCAAGCATGGTAGAGCGTTGGTTTGAATACTGGCAGGAGCGTCCGGGCACCGGCAAGCGAGTAAGCGATGGCGGTACCAAGATTGTCTTCTCGGATACCAACACCCATCATCGTGGTGAGGCCAACTACCGTTCGAGCGGTGTAACCGATGCGATGCGCATTCCGAAGGATGCCTTCTTCGCTCATCAGGTGATGTGGGATGGCTGGATATCTCCAGAAAAGGATGCCACCTACATCGTGGGTCATTGGAACTACAAGCCAGGCACCATCAAGCAGACAGAATATGTGGTAAGTACCGGCGACGAGGTTGAACTCTTCGTCAACGGCAAGAGCCTGGGCATGGGCGAACGCAGCAACCAGTGGCTCTTTACCTGGAAGAACGTACCTTTCGAGGCAGGAAAGATTGAGGCTGTGGCTTATACATACGATAAGTCTGATAAGAAATCAAAAGATGCCAAGACCAAGAAGGAGACAAGCCGTTATGCCATAGAAACTGCGGGCGAACCTCATCACATCAAGCTCACCAGCATCCAGAATCCGGAAGGTTTCAAGGCTGATGGTGCCGACATGGCGCTCATCCAGGTAGAGGTGGTTGATAAGCAGGGCAGACGCTGTCCGCTCGACAACCGCACCATCCACTTCAACTATCAGGGCGAAATGGAATGGATTGGCGGATTGGCAACTCCTAACGAGGAAACCAAGAAGGAACTTGCAGCCAAGAAGCAGAGTCTCGTGGTAGATAAGAACGAGACCGCAGAGCAGAAGGCAGCCCGCAAGGCAGCTGATATTCTCGATTCAACAGATAGTGATAACACTTTTGATAATTACATCGGAAAGATTGATTTGCCTGTAGAGTGCGGTGTAAACAGAGTTTTGATCCGCAGTACTGTGAACCCAGGAAACATCACAATCTGTGCTGGTGCTGATGGAATCAAGGGCGTGGCAAGCATCAACTTGAAGACAAATAAAGTGGACATCGAGCACTATCTGCCTCAGTTCAGCTTGAAGGGCGACCTTTCTCGTGGAGAAACTCCATCTACTCCATCCTATACCGACATCAAGGAGACCATCGATATCACTGGTGCCACTGCAGGCGTAAACCAGGAAGATGCCCAGAAGACCTTCGACGACGATGAAACTTCCGAATGGAAGAGCGATGGAAAGCCAGAGAATGCCTGGATCACCTATCAGTTTGCCAAGAAAGAGAAGGTGGATGAAATCACCATGAAGCTCACGGGCTGGAGAGACAAGATGTATCCACTCGCCATCTTTGCCGGCAAGAAGAAGGTTTGGGAGGGTTACACCTACGCCTGCCTCGGCTATGTTCACATCAAGATAGACAAGCCGGTGAAGGCGAAGGATATCACCATCAAGATGATAGGCGATGCCAAGAGCAAGACCCAGCTCAGCGATACCAAGGAGCTGGCGGGCGGCAAGGCAAGCACCCTCGATTTCATCGGAATCAAGAAGGGCAAGCCGGTATTGAGAATCGTAGAGATTGATTTTCTGAAGAACAAGTAGGCTGAGTAAAAATGACACAACATAACAATACAATCAGAAGATGAAGAAATTAATCTGCATTTTATTCGCAACCCTGAGCCTGATGCCAGTGGCAGCCAAGAAACAGCCTGCCGTAGTAATCCTCACCGCAGGTCAGTCGAACACCGATGGACGAGTGATGAACTCTGAACTTCCAGCCGAGATTCAACAGCAGAAATACAAGTACTGCCAGTGGAGCTTCGGTTCCAGCAGCCTCTCGGGCGAAGGCAAGTTCGAGACCTTCTGGCCTCGCATCAACAACAAGAACAAGTCGGGCCGCTGGGCTTACGATGCCATCGTATATTGGAACGTAGAGAAGAAACTGAAGAAGAATTTCTACGTCATCAAGGAGAGTCTCGGTGGTACAGCCATCGATACGCTCTGCACCAGCACCAGCAAGCAATATTGGAATGCATCGCCTGAATATCTCGCCAAGAACGTTGCCTCAGACAAAGGCGGAAAGAGTCTGCTCAAGGCCTTCACCGAGAATATCGGTGCCTGCATCGACAACCAGCTGAGCCATCTGCCAGAGGGATATGACATCAAATTCATGCTCTGGCATCAGGGAGAAAGCGACCGCCATCAGGCTAAAAACTACTATCACAACCTGAAGCAGATGCTCACTTATATCCGCACTTATCTCGTAGAGAAAACAGGCAAAAAGAAGTATGCCAACCTACCTATTATAATAGGTGGAATCTCGCACAAGAGCAAGCAGTGGAGCCAAGGCGTGGAAGATGCCCAGCATAGACTCGCCCAGGAGGATAAGAACATCTATGTGGTAGATGTGCCGAACGCCAGCCTGCGCAGCGATGTTCTCCATTTCGATGCCGAGGGTGCTCAGGAGTTAGGCAACAAAATGTTCCAGCTCATCGAGAAGAAGAAACTTCTCAAATAAAAGTTAGATATTTGTTACACTTATAGGTTTAAGATACCACTTATGAGGTTAATTGGTTTATTTTTAGTTTGTTGCTTGAGCATGGTACCTTCGGGTATCCATGCTCAAAAAATTTCCATCGCCAAGTATGTCGACAACTGTCAGGCTGCCATCTCCTTCACTTTCGATGATGGATTGAAGGAGCAATACTCCATCCTCTTCCCAAAGATGAAAGAACTGGGTATCAAGGGCACCTTCTGCCTCATCGGTTCCCGTATGGAGTTTCAACCCAAAAATCCTGAGAAACAGACCTTCTCTTGGGAACAGGCTAAGGAAATGGCACAGGACGGGCAGGAGATGACGAGTCATGGCTACAATCACAAGAACGTTACTAAGCTGACGGCAGAAGAGCTGCGCTACGAGGTGCAGCACAACGATACACTCATCTATCAGCACACCGGCATCTTCCCCCGCACCTATTTCTATCCAGGCAACAGGAAGAGCGACGAGGCGGTGGCATATTGCAGCAAAGACCGTGTGGGAATGCGAATCTTTCAGGTAAGTCTTGGCAGCAAGCGCACCCAGGAATGGTTTGAGAATTACCTGCAAGGAGTGATAGATAAAGGTGAATGGGCAGTAACGATGACCCACGGCATCCGCATGGGCTACGACAGTTTCGGCGACGAGACCCGCCTATGGAAGATGTTTGATTACGCCCTGGAGCAAGCCCGAAGCGGGAAGCTCTGGATTGCTACCTTCCATGATGTAGCGGCATACCAGCAGGAGCGTGACAACACCACCCTGAAGATAAAAACCAGGAAGAACCAAGTGGTGGTTACCCCGAAGATGAAACTCAACAAAGACATCTTTCAGATGCCACTCACCCTGGTTTTGGATTTCCAACCCGTCAAGGCGATGCAGGACGGAAGGGAGATTCCTGTCAAATACAGAAACAAGAAATATCTGATTCAGATAGAACCATCAAAAGGAAAGGTGATCATCAGCCGATGACCACCTTTTTCTTTTCTTGATACCTCACGTTTTGCGAGGTCTTCTTTTTTATGCGATTTCTATACTTTTTGGCAAAACACCTAGCATATTTGTACAATTTTACATTTTTAAGAATCATAATACTGCTATTATTGGGTATTTTTCGCTATCTTTGCAAACGAAGAATAAACAATTAAGAACAACTTAATAAAACCCAATATGATGAACAATAAAAGAAATCATAAATTCATAGGATTATCCTTTTCCCTGGCTTTGATGTCTTCACTCAACTGCCAGGCACAGTTGCTCCCTACCCCTACGCAGGAAGCCAAACCGGGCGTAAGATGGTGGTGGATGGGATCTGCCGTGGATCAAGAGAATCTGAAGTGGAACCTTGGCGAATATGCCAAGGCTGGTATCGGTGCCGTAGAAATCACACCCCTCTATGGTGTGCAGGGCAACGACAAGAATGATATCCCTTATCTCTCGCCTAAATGGATGGATATGCTCAAGTTTGTGGAGAAGGAAAACAAACAGGTGGGCATTGAAACCGATATGGCTACAGGTACAGGATGGCCTTTCGGTGGTCCTTGGGTACCTATCAGCGAAGCGGCATGCAAGGCGGTATTCGTGGATACCATCGTGGATGTAAAGCAGAAACTGATGGAGATAGAATTCAATGTTCCACAGAAAGAACGTGCCTTTGCCAAGCTGAAACTCATCAAGGCATTTCCTGTGGAAGGAGAAAAATACAAGAAACGAGTCATCGCCCTCTATGAGAGCCGTACCCGACAGAAGGTGAAGCGTGCCGCTCCGGGCGGAGAAGGATACGTTATCGACCACTTCGACTCTACTGCCGTGGCTAATTATCTGCAGCACATCGACAGCGCCTTCGTGGCATCAAAGACTCCATATCCTCATACTTTCTTCAACGACAGCTACGAGGTGTATGGCGCCAACTGGACTCCTACCCTCCTGACAGAATTCGAGAAATATCACGGATATAAACTTCAGGATAAGTTCCCAGAGTTCCTGGATGGCGATGCCGTAGTGGTAAGCGATTACCGTGAAACCCTGGGCGACATGCTGCTCAAGAACTTTACAGAACAGTGGACTGCATGGGCGAACAAGCGTGGCGCCATCACCCGCAACCAGGCACACGGTTCACCAGCCAACCTCATCGACTGCTATGCTGCCGTTAACATACCTGAGATTGAAGGCTTCGGACTGACCGACTTCGGCATCAAGGGATTGCGCAAGGATCCGGGCAAGACCCGTCCTAACTTCAGCGACCTGAGTATGCTGAAATATGCTCCATCGGCTGCGCACATCACCGGAAAGAAATATACATCCAGCGAAACCTTCACCTGGCTCACCGAGCACTTCCGCACATCCCTGAGCCAGATGAAACCGGATATGGACCTGATGTTCTGCGCCGGCGTGAACCACATGTTCTTCCATGGCACCGCCTATTCGCCTAAGAACGATCCATGGCCAGGCTGGAAATTCTATGCTTCGGTGGATATGAGTCCTACCAACAGCATCTGGCACGATGCTCCGGAGCTGATGAAGTACATCACCAACTGCCAGACCTATCTGCAGTGGGGACAGCCAGACAACGACTTCCTGGTTTATCTGCCGGTAAGAGACATGTGGCGCAAGGATACCAAGAACTGGCTGATGCAATTCGATATCCACAGCATGGCGAAGAAGGCACCTGAGTTTATCAAGGTGATTCTCGACATCGACAAGGCAGGATTCGACTGCGATTACATCAGCGACAAGTATCTACGCACGTGTACCTTTAAGAATGGAATGGTAGAGACGGCTGCCGGAACCCGATACAAGGGCATCATCATCCCTGGCAACAACATCATGCCAAGCGATGTGATTGAGCACATCTCAGCCCTCAAGGCACAAGGCGCCAAGATCATCAAGGGCGACAATATCAAGGCGATGGAACAGGCAGCAAAACCGGAACTGATGAGAAAGGACCTGGGCTTGAAGATGATTCGCCGCAACAACAGCATCGGTCATCATTACTTCATCGCCAACCTCACCAGCAAGGATATCGCCACCAATGTGGCTTTGGCTGTAAACGAGAAGAACGGTCTCTGGTATAACCCGATGACGGGCAAATATCACAAGGCTGCTATCAGCGACAAGGGCATCGAACTGAACCTGAAGAGTGGCGAGAGCCGCATCCTCATCACCTCGGATAAGCCTGTAAGCGAGTGGAAACTCGGTTCCAAGGTGAAGGTGAGCGAAAAGGAAGCCATCGCTGCTGCGGATAGCAAGACCATCGACCTGACCGCAAATGCCTGGAAGCTGTCGTTCATAGAGGATGCTCCAAAGGTGGGCGAAACCTTCAACCTCAAGGGAGTAAAGACCTGGGAAGGACTCAGCGACAAGGCGAAGGTGATGATGGGAACAGGTGTTTACGAAACCACCATCAAGCTGTCGAAGGATGATGCCCAGAGACAGTGGGCTATCGACCTGGGAGATGTACGTGAAAGTGCCCGCGTCTATATCAATAATAAATATGTAGGCTGCGCCTGGGCTGTACCATATATCCTCAACTGCCAGGATGCGCTCAACAAGGGCAAGAACATCATCCGCATCGAGGTAACCAATCTGCCTGCCAATCGCATCGCAGAACTCGACCGTCAGGGCGTAAAGTGGCGCAAGATGAAGGAAATCAACGTGGTGGATATCAACTACAAGAAGACCACCTACGAAAACTGGACTCCTGTGCCAAGCGGACTCAATAGCACTGTGAAACTCGTGGAAATCAAGTAAATAATCATAAGTCAAGAATTAGAGAATTCAAGAATTTGTTTCTCTAGTTCTTGACTAAAACAAACAATAAATAATAAACAAACATTTAATAACAAGACAAATGAAAAAACTGATCTTTTCATCGCTCTTCATGCTCCTGGGGCTGACTTCTGTATCAGCCCAGAACGCATTGCAGAATGAAATCCTGGAAGTAGCCAATCGCACCAACAACTACTTCATGACGAAGTACAGCGACCCTACCATCGACACATTCGTGAAAAAAGTACGCACCAGCAACCTCTGGACCCGTGCCGTATATTACGAGGGATTGATGGCGCTCTACGAGATTGACCCTCAGCAGCGCTATCTCGACTACACCGACAAGTGGGCGGATTACCACAAGTGGACAGCCCGTGGCAGCGTGAACGATACCGATGCCGACAACCAGTGCTGCCAGCAGACCTACATAGACCGCTACGTTCAGACCGGCGGCAAAAAGGACTTGAGCAAGGTAAAGGAGAACCTCGACCATCAGATGGCCACCAACCGGGTAAACTACTGGACTTGGATTGACGCTATCCAGATGGCGATGCCTGCCTATGCCAAATATGCCAAGATTACCGGTGAGCGCAAGTACCTGGATTATGCGATGAATTCCTATAAATGGAGCCGTGATACCCTGGCTAACGGACTCTTCAACAAGAAAGAAGGTCTCTGGTGGAGAGACAAGGACTACGTGCCACCTTACAAGGAGAAAGATGGAAGCAACTGCTATTGGAGCCGTGGCAACGGTTGGGTATATGCAGCCCTGGTCCGCGTGATGGAGACTTTGCCAAAGAAAGATAAGTACTATCAGTATCTGAAGAAAGACTTCATCCTGATGAGCAAGGCTATCCTGAAATGCCAGCGCGAGGATGGCTATTGGAATGTGAGCCTCGTTTGTCCTGCCAACTATGGCGGTCCTGAAATGACGGGTACAGGTCTCTTCCTCTATGGCATGGCATGGGGTGTTCAGCAGGGCATTCTTCCTAGAGCCACCTATCAGAAGGCGATGGACAAGGCATGGAAGGCGCTTGCCGCATCTGTTCATGAGGATGGCTTCATCGGCTACAATCAGGGCACAGGAAAGGATCCTGCAGCTGGTCAGCCAGTCACCTTCACCTCAGTTCCAGATTTCGAGGACTACGGCACAGGTTGCCTCCTTCTCGGCGCAGCAGAGTATTACAAGCTCGTAAAGGCAAAAAAGTAAAAGGGCAAAAAAGTAAAAGGGCAAAAAAGCAAAAGGGCAAAAAGCCCCCCTTGTCCCCCTTTGCGCCCCCGTTCCCAGCGATTCCATCGCTGGTCCCCCAGTCTTAATCAAAAAGAAAAAAAAGAAAAGAGAAAAAATGAAGAAATATATCTGGCTGATGGCTTGCTTAGTGGCGTTTTCGCCACTAAGCGCCAATGCCGCAAAGAAACAGAAGAAAGCCAGGAAGCCACAAACCGAGCTTTGGCCTGATGGCACAAAGATGGATGCCTGGTTCAGCAACGCCCAGAAGGTGAACATAGATACCCTCGGCAAGAAATACATCCTCACCGACTATGGTGTAAAAACAGACAGCACCCTGATTCAGACCAAGACTATCCAGGCAGTCATCGACCGTGCAGCCCAGGAAGGCGGCGGCGTCATCGTAGTTCCTGCCGGAACCTATCAGAGCGGTGCCCTCTTCTTCCGCCCGAAGACCCATCTCTATCTGGAAGAAGGCGGAAAACTGAAAAGCAGCGACCGCATCGCCAACTTCCCTGTAGTAGAAACCCGCATCGAGGGCGAGACCTGCAAATACTTCTCAGCCTTCATCAACGCCGACAAATGCAACGGCTTCACCATCGCAGGTCCGGGTACCATCGACGGCAACGGTTATCACTATTGGGAGGAGTTCTGGATTCGCCGCACCTGGAACCGCGAATGCACCAACAAGGATGCACAGCGCCCTCGCCTCGTCTATATCAGCAACTCCAGCAATGTAACCTTGCAGGATGTACACATCCAGAACAGTCCGTTCTGGACCAATCACATCTATCGTTGCGACCACGTCCGCTTCCTCGGCTGCACCATCTTCGCCCCTACTTCCGGCATGAAGGCACCAAGTAGCGATGCCATCGATATTGATGTCTGCCACGATGTCCTGGTAGATGGCTGTGAGATGAGCGTCAACGATGATGCCATCGCCATCAAGGGCGGTAAGGGAACCTGGGCAGACCAGGCACCGGAGAATGGACCTGTGTATAATGTGCTCATCCAGAATTGCCATTACGGAACCGTGCATGGCTGTCTGACTCTTGGCAGCGAAAGCGTGAAAGACCGCAACATCGTGCTCCGCAACATCAAGGTGGATAAGGCACAGCGCGTGCTCTGGCTGAAGATGCGCCCTGATACGCCTCAGCATTATGAGTATGTAACAGTGGATAACATCCAGGGCACCACCGGCAGTTTCCTCGTCATCCGTCCATGGACCCAGTTCTTCAAGCCAGGCGACCGCAAGGACATGCCATTGAGCCAGTGCAACAACATCACCATCAAGAACATCCAGATGGATTGCGACAACTTCTTCGATGTAGGAAAGAGCGAAAAGTATCGCCTGGTAGATTTCACCTTCCAGGATATCACCTGCACCGACAAGAAGATGGCATTCGATGCCAGCCTCATCGAGAATACCGTGGCGAAGAAAGTGAATATCACTCCTCGCGACAAGAGCAACGGATTGAAGACCACCGGTGATGCCGACGGGTTGAAATAAGATTTTTATCTCTATCTAAAGAGCCTTATTACATAAAATAAGGCTCTTTTTTTCTTTTTATCTCTTAAAATTAGGCATTTCCAATTATTTTGCTTAATTTTGCCTGCAAAATAATTTTGAGTTAGAAAATGATTGATATAAAAGGTATAACCAAGAGCTTCGGCTCCCTGCAGGTACTCAAGGGCATCGACCTGCATATTGACAAGGGCGAGGTGGTAAGCATCGTCGGACCTAGCGGTGCCGGCAAGACCACTCTTCTCCAGATTATCGGTACCCTCGACAAGCCTGATAGTGGCAGCATTGAGGTGGATGGCATCGATGTACGCAGCCTCAGCACCAAGAAGCTGAGCGATTTCCGCAACCAGCATCTCGGTTTCGTCTTCCAGTTCCATCAGCTTCTCCCTGAGTTCACCGCCCTGGAGAACATCATGATTCCTGCCTTCATCGCAGGAAAAAGCCGAAAGGAAGCCAAGGAGCGTGCCGAGGAGTTATTGGAATTCATGGGCTTGAGCGATAGAGCCAGCCACAAACCTGCCGAGTTGTCAGGTGGTGAGAAGCAGCGTGTAGCCGTGGCGAGAGCCTTGGTCAATAATCCTGCCGTCATCCTAGCCGATGAGCCATCCGGAAGTCTCGATACCAAGAACAAGGCTGAACTTCACCAGCTTTTCTTCGATCTCAGAGACAAATTCGGTCAGACTTTCGTCATCGTCACCCACGATGAGGGTCTTGCTGCCATCACCGACCGCACCATCCACCTCAAGGATGGAATGATTGAGAAGACGGTGGAGGCAGGAGCTGCTAATAGCCAGGAAGAATCTGCAGAAGTTGAAGAAGCCTCAACAATAGAAGAAAAAACTGAAGATAATATTATATGAGCAAAAAGATAAAACTCGGCGATTACAATCGCCTTCGCATCGTAAAGAAAGTAGATTTCGGTCTGTATCTCGATGGTGGAGATGAGGGAGAGATCCTCCTTCCATCCCGCTACGTCCCAGAAGACGCAGGCATCGGCGACGAGCTGGATGTCTTCATCTATCTCGATCAGGATGAGCGCCTCATCGCTACCACCGAAAAACCATTGGCTAAGGTAGGCGATTTCGCCTATCTCGAAGTGAAATGGGTCAACGAATACGGAGCCTTCCTGGGCTGGGGGCTGATGAAGGACATCTTCTGCCCGTTCCGCGAGCAGAAGAAGCGCATGGTGCTCGGCAATTCCTACATCGTGCATATCCACATCGACGAGGAGAGCTATCGCATCGTTGCCTCTGCCAAGATTGAGCGCTATCTCAACGAAGACCATCCTCACTACAAGCATGGCGATGAGGTGGATCTCCTCATCTGGCAGAAGACCGACCTCGGCTTCAAGGTTATCATCGACAACCAGTATCCGGGTCTGCTCTATCAGGACCAGATCTTCCAGTACATCCATACGGGTGACCAGATGAAGGGCTACATCGGAAGAGTTCGCCCTGACGGAAAGATAGATGTCACCCTGCAGAAGACCGGCATCCAGCAGACAGCCGATTTCGCCGAGACCCTCTACCAGTATCTCCTGGATAACGACGGCGAGTGCAACCTTGGCGACAAGAGCGAGGCCGACGACATCTACGAGCGTTTCCACGTGAGCAAGAAGGTTTACAAGCGTGCCATTGGCGACCTCTACAAGAAGCGCCTCATCACCGTAAGCCCAATGAGCATCCGGTTGGCGGAATAAAGCAGATTTAAGATGTATATATAATAAGGTATATATATAAAAGGTGGAGCATCGAACCCGATGTTCCACCTTCATTTTTTTGAAACAATTCATTCAAAGCATTGTATCACCATTGCATTTCTCCTGTAATCTAATACCCCTACCTTTGCAACCAGAAAAGATTATCATAGAAAAGAAGAAGAATGAGAAAGAAAACATTTGCAAAAGGTAGTTTGCTGATGATGACCATGCTCGTTAGCAGCAACATGATGGCTGGCACTCCGGAACTGGAAGGCAATGCCACCAGCAACGCAGTAAAAGCCCATCGCGTACTCGTGATTGGCGCTCAAGACAACGTGAAATCAAACTATTTCGTTACTGATATGCTGGCAGAGGATACGCAGATCAACCCAGACAGCGTATGCTACATATACAATAAGGTGATAGAAGACAACCTCGCACAACTTGCCCAGAAATCAAAGGCAAACTTCACCTACGTAGATGGTAATGCCATTCAAGGCACCTACCACGACATACTGGAGGATATCAAGACCACAGGCGAAGGCGAGAACCAGTCATCTGACCTTACATTCGTCAATGCCACCCAACTCCGTGGCATGCTCGACCAGGCAGGAGCCGATTATCTCCTCCTCCTCGACAACCACTATCTCAAGTTTCAGGAAGAGCCTTTCAAGACCATCTTCCACTACGTGAACTATTCACTCTATGATGGCAACAAGAAGAAATTGGCACAGGGTAGCAATTACTTCACATCCATCAACCCACAGTCAGAACAGCAGATGCTCAAGGCTAGCCGCAAGAGTACTGCAAAAATGCTCGACGACGTGGAGAGTACACTCACAGCCATGAGAAAATAGAAAATACTTATAAACCAAAGATTGTATTATGAATTCAATTCGATTTGTTGCCACAGTAGCGCTGCTGGCGGCTGGTAGCACCACGTGCCTCTTTGCACAGAACACTCGTGCCACCGTTACTGGAAAGATTGTGGATAACACCAAAGAACCTGTAATCGGTGCCTTGGTAACCGTAAAGAACGAGTCTACAGGTTTCACCGTTTCCGCTGCCACAGATGCCAACGGAAACTATACCATCCGAGAGATTCCACTCGGTTCGCCTTACACCATCACCGCCAAATACATCGGTTATGGCGACCAGAAGCGCACAGGCTATTCGCTGAACCAGGGCGATATGCTGCGCGTAGACTTCACCATGAGCGACCAGAGCCAGGAATTAAAAGAGATTGAGGTGGTGGCAAACTCTCTGAAGAAGAACGTGGATAACGAGGGAGCCTCAACCAGCGTTACAGCGCAGGACATCAAGAAACTGCCTGTAAACGGACGTAACTTCACTTCGCTCATCGACCTCTCTCCGCTGAGCAACGGCATGAACCTCAGCGGTCAGCTTGCCTCTTCCACCGGTTTCAACATCGATGGTATGTCATCCAAGAACCCTATCTCCGGCGGCGCTGCCAATACCAGAAAAGGCAGTCCTTACGCCATGACCATGGAGGCTGTGAGAGAGTTCAAGGTGGTAACCAATGCCTACGATGTAACCTATGGCCGTGCAGGTGGCGGACTCATCAACGCCGTAACCCAATCGGGTACCAACACCCTCAAGGGATCGGCATTCTCCTATCTCCGCACCGACTGGCTCGCCAGCCAGTACGACATCCTCGGCAACAAACGTACCTCTGATTTCTCCACCTATCAGTATGGTTTCTCACTGGGCGGACCTATCATCAAAGACCGCCTGCACTTCTTCGTGGCATGGGATCATCAGCAGGACACCAAGCCATTGCGCATCGCCGACATTCATGGAGCATCAGATGAAAGCAGATACAATCTGTCGCAAGCTACACTCGATGCCTTCACCCAGATAGCAAAAGACAAATACGGGCTGCCTAACCAGCCGGAATACGGCTCGTTTGACAAGAAATCAAACACCAACTCCGTGTTCGCACGCATCGACTGGCAGATCAACCCAACCAACCTGCTCAGCGTTCGCAACAACCTGAACATCAACAAGCAGCCATATAGCCAGGGTGACAATACCACCATCAACTTCCTGGAGTCTTACTCCGACTGCAACACAGCAGACAACAGCTTGATGGCATCTCTCCGCAGCGTATTCGGACCAAAGATTACCAACGAGGCAAAAGTGCAATGGATGTATTCGATGGAAGAGACCAAGGCAAACAACCTCCTTCCTAACGGCACCATCCCACGTGCCATCGTGCAGAACGTAGCATCGGAAGTAGACGGAAAGACCTTGATGACCAACATCCAGATAGGTGGACAGCGATTCACCCCGGAGAATTTCCACGACAACGTATATCAGTTTGTGGACAACCTGCTCATCAATGCAGGCAAGATCAACTATACCCTGGGCTTGGACGTGATGTATTCTCACCTCTCCTCACTCTATGGCAGCGAGACCAACGGACGTTTCTACTTCAAGGGACTCGACAGCTTCAACAACATGACTCCTTACCGATATGCCCGCGACGTATATATGGTAGAGGGCGAAAAGAACCAGAAGGTAATCCAGCGCATCGTAAACGCAGGTATCTATGGTCAGTTGCACACCCAGCTCTTCGAGGGCTTCGACCTCACAGCCGGCGTACGCATCGACAACGCTTCCTATCTTGACCATGGCAACTACTACGAGCCAGCCGACCGACTTCTCGGTGTAAGAACCGACAAGGGCATCGGCCTCTTCCTGGTACAGCCAAGATTGCAGTTGCAGTGGGATATCAACAACAAGCATACCGATATTCTGAAGCTTGGTGGCGGTATCTTCGCATCCGACATCAACAACTACGCCACGGTGAACAGTCAGGTATTCGACGGAAGCCGCATCGTAACCATCGATACTCAGGATGCGAGCCTCATCCCTACTCCTAACTTCCCAAGCTATCGACAGGACCCAACCACAGCTCCGGGTGCTGATTTGCTGAAGAATCCAAATGTAGAGAAGCTCGTCACCATCAACTGCAACAAGGAGGGCTCCAAAGTGCCAACCATCTACAAGGCAAACCTTTCGTATACCCACTACTTCAGCGACCGATTCAAGATGGGCGTGGCAGGATACATGACTCTGGCTCGCCACAACTATCTCTATATCGACAAGAACATGGTGGATGAGCCTTACTTTAGATTGGAAAACGAAGGTGGACGTGGCGTCTATGTGCCTGCCAACACCATCGATGCCAAGGGTAACACCAACTGGCTGGAAGGCAGAAAGACCAAGGAGATAGGTCGTGTACTAGAGCTTAACACCATCGGAAAGGTGAACCAGTTGGCCTTCGTCATCGACGGTAGCTGGAGATACTTCAAGGATGGATTCCTCTCATTCAGCTATACTTGGAACAGCGTAAAGGATAACAACACCTATAATGGCGACGTGGCAAACACCTCAACACTGGTAAAGATGGTGAAGGATGACCCACGCGACATGAGCCAGCTGAGCTATGGCAACGGCCAGTTCCGCCACAAGCTGGTGGTTTACGGTACAGCGCCAACCTTCTGGGGCATCCAGGCAGGTATCCGCTTCTCAGGCATCGGCGGCACCCGCTACTCTACCATCGTAGGCGGCAATGTGAATGGTGACTTCGTGGCAACCAACGACCTCGCCTTCATCTTCGACCCTAACGATCCTAACACTGATGCAGGCATCCGCAAGGGCTTTGAAACCCTGATGGCTAACCCTAAGGTGGAGAAGAAGTTCAAGGAGTACTTGCAAAATAATTATGGCAAGATGGCGGAGCGCAATGGCGGCGTAAACGGTTTCTACGGCACCTTCGACCTCCACTTGGAGAAGGCATTCAAGCTTTACAAGACCCATGCCCTGGAAGTTTCACTGGATGTTTTCAATGTGGCAAACCTTCTCAACAAAGACTGGGGCGTAGGTAAGAATCTCTCTACCGTTCCTCTCTATTACATCACAGGTTTCGACCAGGAGAAGAAGCAGTATAAGTATGCAGTAAATACCAACGCCGGCGTAGCTGGTGGCAATGGTAATCCTTATCAGTGCCAGTTGGGTATAAGATATAGATTTTAATTAGATTTTTAGAAGTTATTTCAGAAGTATTTTTGAAGTTTTTCAGAAGTAATTAGACGTTTTTAGAAGTTTTTCAGAAAAATATGAAAAAGACTAGTATGATATTGTGCGGAATGATGCTGTTGGCATCTTCCGCCCTGGCTCAAGTAAAGGTGATAGCCCACCGCGGCCATTGGAACAGTCCGGGTGCAGCCCAGAACTCCATCGCTGCCATGCAGAATGCCAAGAAGGCTGATGTTTGGGGAAGCGAGTTTGATGTACACATCACCACAGACGGCATCGTGGTGGTAAACCATGACGACGACATCCATGGCATCATCATCGAGGATGCGAAGTATGCCGACATCAAGAATCTGAAGCTTGCCAACGGTGAGCCTATCGCCACGCTGAAGAGTTATCTGGAGGCTGGCAAGAAGCTTGCTCCCATGCAGCTGATTCTGGAAATCAAGGCACATCAGACTCCTGAGCGCGAAGACAGATGCGTAAAGGCGTGTCTTGATTTGGTAAAGGCAGCCGGCATGGAGAAGCAGGTGGATTACATCTCCTTCAGCATGCATGCCTGCGAGGAGCTCGTAAAACTGAACCCACAAGCCCGGGTTTACTATCTGGGCAGCGATGTGGCTCCCAAAATCATCAAGCAGAAGGGCTTTGCCGGCATCGATTACTATGGTGGTGCCCTCCTCAAGAATCCGAATTGGATTAAAGAGAGTCACGACCTGGGCATGAAGGTGAATGTATGGACCATCGACCAGATGAAGGAGATTCAGAAATGCATAGATTCCGGCGTTGACTTCGTAACCACCAACAAGCCAGAAGAAGCCAAGAAGATTGCCGAAGGCAAGCTCAGCTTCAAGTAAAGAACAAAAGGAAAAAATCGAATATGAATTGAGAATTCAGCAAATAGCCAAGATGCTTATTTGCTGAATTCTTTTGTTTTTGTATCTACCCTTTATTCTTCGACAACAGCATCCAATATGCTCCGCAAATTACCTATCAGATAGAACGGAAGATTAATCAACGAAAACTCCTTGCCATGAATGGTCTTGACCTTATCAATAGAATAAGGCTTTGACCAGATACGGATGGCAATATTAACCTCAGAACTATCCATAAACACCTGAAGTGAACGGAGATGAGCATTCGTTCCGCTCTTTACCTCTATCGGATAAAGCTTGGAGTTATGAGCAAAAATGAAATCAACCTCAGCTCCATTGTTCGGCTTTGCCCAAAACGAGCGATGCTGTCCCACCCTATCTTCCAAAGCCAATAATTCCTGAGCCGTAATTTGTTCCGCAATATGCCCACGCCAGCTATCCACCATATCGGTAGAACCAATGATTTCCTTTCTGATTCCCGCCTGATAGTTCACTAATCCCGTATCAAACCAGATGAGTTTTGGCATTCGCTTGGTCTCAGGAATAATCGGCAACTGGGTAGAAGATACAGGGTAAACCAGCTCCAGGAGCATAGCCTTCTCCAGCAATCTAAATGCCTCGCCCACCTCTCTTGACTTATAGCCAGAATTGGCAAAGTTACCCAACGTAATGGTCTCACCCGAAAAAGCCCAACCATAGGAGAGGATGAATCTCACTACGTCTGTTAACTTATTACCTCTGACGTATTTCTCAGAATCATCCTTATAGGCTTGCACCAGAGTTTCATAAACATCTTCGATACCAATGACATCTTGGGTTTCAGCATACTGCTGCACAGCTTCAGGCATACCTCCCACAATGGTATATTGATTAAAAAGATGCATCAACTGTTCATGGAAAGCTACCGTATATTCAGCCTTCTGCGAGAGTACGGCAAGAAGATTACTCTTGCCGATAGCACCCAGGAACTCCGAAAACGAACAAGGTCGCAAAGCCAGATACTGTACTCTTCCAACAGGGAAACTCACCTTCACATCCACCAGATTCTCCAACAGACTTCCTGCTGCAATAACATACAAATCAGGTCTCTGTTCATAGAAATACCTGAGAAGAGCTATGGTTTTAGGAAAATTCTGTATCTCGTCGATGAAAACAAGTGTAGTTCCTTCTTTCTTAACCTTACCGACACTGGCATACAGCATATTCACCAGGTCGTCTAAAGGAATCTCCATCTCGAATAACTTGGCATTCTCATTTCTTTCCAGATTGAAATATAGATAATTATCAAACTGAGAGCCGAACTCATTAACCACAGTTGTCTTGCCAACCTGTCGAGCTCCTCTCAGGATAAGAGGCTTATGCTTTTTGTCTTGCTTCCAAGCCTCCAGTTTACTGATGATATTTCGTCTAAACATACGCATTTGTTTCAAATCAGGGGCAAAGATACGACTTTTTTGTCGTAAATCAGCGGCAACAGCGTTAAAGTTTGTTGCAAATCAGGGGCAATGCCATTAAAGTTTGGTGTAAATCAGGGGCAACAAGGCACACCATATTGATGGGCTGATCGGGGTTCGCCGACAAAGAATTTACCATCTAGTCCCTTTGCCATCGTTATTACACCTTATTATATATGTAGCATTTATGCCTTATTTATATTTATCTGGGAAGAAAGCATCCCAACCTGTTATATCTGTTGTATTCTCTATTGGTAACGAAGAATAATACCAGTTATCATCCGATTGCTGATGTATAATAATACCACCTTTCAGATGCTTGTCCTTGTTCTCTTCACTCGCCATATAGTCGATAAGGGCATTATGCTTTTCTTGACCATTCTCATCACTTCCAACTCCCTTTGTATCAAAAAGAAAAATTTGACCATTTTTCATACGAATCACATAATCAACATAAAAGAGAGATTTCTCGCCCGTCTTTTTGGTATAAGGAATCGCATAATGCTGTCTTCCCTCATCACCATTCTTATACCACCAATCAATGCAATCAGCGTATTCTTCCAAGAACGCCTCGAAATCACGCTCCTGGAACGAGTCATCGTTAAACTGCATATATGGCAGCATGGCATGATTCTTCCTTGCATCATTCTCGGTATAAGTGGTTTCATTATACTCTCGTATCTCTGGCACATTCCAAGTATATTGCTTGAAAGAACGTTCCTTGCGTTTCTTTTTGCGCTCGCTGATAATCTTGGTATATTTGGCTACTGCACGACTGATGATGGCAGCAAACTTGCCTTTGTTTCTGTTATACAAGATTATACTTGGCACATCTGTTTCGAAGATGCCTAAGTATTCGCCCATCAATTCATCCATGTTACCATGAAGAACTTTGACGGCTCCCTTTTCATAACCAGCCAGCAAATCTTTATAGAATTTATCTAATGCCACACTCAGCTCATACTGATTCCTGGTGAAAGAAATACGCTTGTTTTCATCAACCATAGTAGTTCCCATTTCACCAGTAATCTCTACATCACGGAGTATATTCACCTTAATAGTATGTTTATCAAAACAGATACTGTCGATACGCTCAGCTTGCTTCCTGTTTTTATCAACATCTATTATACAGCCACCATTATCAGAACCAGCTTTATCTTCATTATCATCATCAGCAAATGGATCAGAATCAAAGAAGCTCAACTGGATAGGTTGTTTAAACCAAGCATTATTGAACGTCTCCACCAACAAAGGATAAAAATCAGGACCTAATCGATTGCGGTCGGCACTGAGATACTGACTATAAGTAGAAGTCAAAGCCACATTGTTCAGATGTTCACGACGATAAGACAACAATGCTTTGGTGATATAACTCATGTCATCAGCAACTATCTCTATGCGGTCACGACTCAAATTGGTATATACCCAACCATGATTCAAGATACCATCCGTATAATAATGTTGCTCAGGCATTCTCATAATTCGTCCTACCGTTTGTGTACCAAACTCCGTGCTTTTAATGTCTCGGAAAATCAGGAGAACAGCAGCACGAGGACAGTCCCATCCTAAGGCGATAGCTTGCTTAAAAAGTAAAACCTCGGTCAGATTATAATTTCTTTCTAATCCCTCAAGTTTCTTCTTTTCCGTGGATAGCCATATTGCCAACTTGGCATTATCCGTTGTGATGTCGTATTCTGTTTCCAGTCTATTCTTTACCATATCTACAATAGCACGTTCTCCTTCATTCAAGGTTTCAGAGTTATCATTCGGCAACTGAATAAGCAACAACGGATTGATTCCAACTCCTTCTTTCTCGTATGCCTCTTTGAGTTCCTTCCGTTTGGCTAAAGCTAAATCCAGCAGATAAGCATTCTCACCCACCATTTCGTCGCCCTCTTTCACATTGGCGTTGATAGTAATGCCGTCCTTAATCATTTCCTCCTTGATAACTTCTTCACGAGGAACATTATATATATCATCGGCAGAACTCAACGAAGAAGGCAAAGGTGTTGCTGAAATACGAATCTCGACCTTCGGATTGAGATTCTTCAACACCTTTTCCGATTGCTTGGCATTGCGACTACCAAACATATGCTCTTCATCGACAACTACTATAAGAGGCAAATGATGATCTTCTTTGGTTCGCTGAACTATATCATAAATAGATGAAGAGTTCTCGGTATCTCGCACCAGAATATTTCGATCCTTATTGATACTTTCCCAATTAACAAAGAACACCTCACCCGATTTGATGTAACCGTCCACAGAAAGATCTAACTCATCATACATCACAGGAGTCAAGACATGAGTTTCGGAGAAGAAGTTCTTCATACTCATATAACTCTGCTGATGTAATTTATTCGGAGCAATCCAAATAACAGCCACTTCCTTACCCTCTTCTGCTAGTTGCGAAGTAAGGTCATCCAACATCTTGCTAGCCATCACGGTCTTGCCTGAGCCAGTAGGAGCCTTGAACACCAGCTTCTTTCTATCTCCTGATGCCTCCAACAGTTTGATGGTTTTCTTAACCAAAGCCTCAACTGCCTCTATCTGATATTTCTTTTCTTGTATCATAATTTCATGCCTCCTTCTTCTCTATTTAAAATCAAAAGACAACTGAGTATCGTGTTCCGATGATACCATCTGATTAGAAGAATCATCTGATGTAACTTCGTTATCGGTGTCATTCTCGCTCTCAGTCATTGGATCTTCAAACTTCATTTCCTGCTTTGGTAAGATATTTCTGTATGCATCGTAGATAGCAGCAGGCAAAGCACACAGTTCAACCTTATCAAGCACATCCTCAAAGTTATCATCATAAGCATAACGGGTATTGGAGAATACATAGATGAGTATCTTTCCATCAACCTCCATATGATAGATGGTCTCAGCAAAGGCATTCACCGTTAACTCATTATAAATAACCAACATCTTAGTTTTACCATTGTCGAAATAGCGTGCACAAGAAGGTTTCAACTTTTTGCCAGCAAATCGCTCCTGCTCTGCATAGACATCATTCTTGATGCAAAGCAAATCGGTAGATGCAGCCACCAAGGCTCTCTTGTTCCTGATGGTTTGCTCACGAGGAAGGAGATGAGTTTTGTAATAACGAAGATTATTGGCCTTTAATCCAGGAACCTCCTCTCCCTTCGGAGTGGTATAACCTTGGATAACTTTGCGGTTTCGCTCGTAAGTTACATTCTCACAAATGCCATTTTCGTTGTTATTTGACAAAATACAACGTCGGTGTCCACCATCTTCTTCATTTAAAAGCATTAATGCATGAAGAGTTGTACCTGTTCCTGCAAAGAAATCTAGTACAATAGAATCTTTATTTGGAATAATAGACATCAAGTATTCAATCATTCTAACATTCTTTGGATTATTAAATCCTGTGTCATACCCCATAACTTCTACAAAAGAATCTGTTCCTTCATTAGTTGAATATTCCAAAATACTCTTTGAATTCGAATAAACATCTTCCTCATAGACATAAGTTTCATCAGCAATTTGCTCTACTTTGTCTTTTGGAACAAAAGTTCTTTTATGTATATTATAGCGACTTTTCGTCTTTTTTACATAAAGAAGATTCTTATCTTTTGTTGCCTTCTTAAAATCCCAAGTCCAACACCCAAGTTTTCCCCTTACCTTAGGAGGACGAATTACGACAAATCCCTTCATAAGCAATTCTTCTTTTGAAGTGTATATAGCAGATTCATCATTAGATGTTCTTGCCATATTCACATCATAATCAACAATTGGCAACAACTCTTTTGTAGATGGATGATAATAAAAAGAATAGCCCAAATTAGGTCGAGCATTTAATGTTCCACCTTCACCTCGTGTTGTAATACTATCATTTAAATAAAAGAACTTTTCATCTTCCTTAATTAAAGGTTTATATATTTTGTTACTAATAAGTATATTAGGAGCAACCTTGGTTTGACTTTCATCTACGTACTTAACCATCTTTCTATAACAAAGAATATACTCATGATTTCTCTGTATATTCAATGTGTCATTTTTTGCATTTAGTTTATTTTGGATAAATGGCCCTATACAATTTGACTCCATAAAGATACTATCACATAATAATTTTAAAGGTGCATATTCTCTATCATCAATCTGTATATATATCACACCCGTTGCTGCCAAAAGTTTTTTAGCAATTTTCAAACGCTTTTCCATAAAGGATAACCAAGTACTATGACTATAATCATCCTCTGGGTCAACATATGTATCATTATATTTGAAATCTTTTTTACGAGTATTGTAAGGAGGATCGATATAAATGACATCAATCTTCCCGGCATGGGTATAACTAAGAGCTGTAAGGACTTCGAGGTTATCGCCTTCAATAAGAATATGGTTTGGCGCCTCAGCATCATCACTGAGGATGGCACGTTCAGGCACTTCAACAAGCACAGGCTGTTCGTTGACCATTCTTTGCTCAGCATCCTCAGGCTTGTCTTCCCAAACCAAACCATACTTCTTTTGCGAACGAAGTAGTTTGATTAACTCCGATTTCTCATCATTCGTAAGCCCCTCCAATTCATTTATCTTCTTTGCGAGTTCGTATTTGTTCATAAGAATAACAACATTACATCCCTTTGCTCACCCCCAAAGCAGATAAATATAATCCGATTACATTAATCTTTGTACCAACAAGTTACAAGTTAGTTGTTGCTTTCTAAGTAGGCACAAATTTATCTAAAAGAATTGGCGCAGGGGCTCTTACTCCTTTATTAAGTCCCAGTGCACAGAGGTATTCGCAGTACCAAACACTACAAGGACAAGAGCAAGAAGACACACCTACGCCAACCATAGTATATATGTAGCACAAGGCACACCCTTCCTATACGAAAGGGCGCACTTGTGCCGTGCATAAATACACGTTATGTAGGCGTCCACTGCCATCTCCCTCTGATAGTGTTTTGAAAGTTGCGAATTTTCTGTGCATCAGAAGCAAAACGTAGTAAACGTCTAATTCTAAAAGATATAGCCAATCCCCAGACTTATCAGCCGGCATCCCTTTGCCAGCCATCTCGGAAATGACGCTACAAAATTAACGAAAAGAATTGGAAATGCCAAAGAAAAGAACAACTTTCTTCACTTTAAGACACAAAAAAAGCCTTTCAGCATCAGAAATACCAAAAGGCTTTATTGTCCAATCTCGATTTCACTTCAAAAAAATATTCCAATTACTCCTTCAACCATAAATTCATAAGCTGATCATCAATATAATACGTATTCTGAGAAGTAGAAATCAGATGATATTCCAGCAGTTTCTTCACAGCACTCTGCACACTACTTGCCGAGCGGAGACTATGCTTCTTTACAAAGCCAGAAGAAGTAATCTGACTAGCCATTCCCTCCTTAGCAACAGCATACAGCAGTTCCTTCTGCGGAAGAGTGAGACGGGAAAGAATCTCGCTAAACTTATGGTCATTATCTAATACCAAAGCATGGATGATGCCCTCTACCATCTCACGATCAGCCTCTGCCTGTGGCGCTGTTTGGTTGAAAGCCTCATGCATCACCTTCTGCATATAATAGGTATTGCCACCAAAAGCCTGATACACATGCTCTATAGCCTCCTCCTTAATCTTCTTATCAAACTTACCAAACAAGCGGATGGCAAACTCCTTGTATTTATCAAGCGGAATCACCTCCAGGTTCATCATATCAGCACTATTGTAAAAAGGATGCGCTTTCTCGGAAAACATCTTGGAGATTAGATGACGCTCGCTGCCCGAGAAGATGAAATTGGCATTGCTACACTTCTGAATATAAGTTCTGAGAATGGCCTCCATATTCTTCTCCGGATAATAACCAATCTGCTGGAATTCATCGATGGCAACGATGCATTTCTTATCAGCCTGCTCTAAACAGCCAAATATCTCATCCAAAGTATAGAGTGGATTAGAAATATCACCCAACGAAAGATTAAACGTTGGGGTATTGGAAATCGGATCGTAACCGAAGCAGCCATTGATAGACTTCAGGGTGTTAACCACCATTCTCAACATCTTGGTTCCACGACGGGCAGCCAAATCAAATACGGCCTTTCCCAACTCGAAGGCAAATTCATGGATGCTGGAAGTTCGGAGGATATCGATGGAAATACAGATAAAATGGTCTTTGATGGCAGGAGAGTCCATGCAAAAGTCTATCAGTTTACTCTTGCCTACTCGTCTTGCAGCCATTACCACCATATTCTCACCACTAGTTACCTTACTGATGATTCTTTCCGCTTCCTTTTCTCTGTCGCAGAAATATTCGGGCTTGATATAACCCGTTATGATAAAAGGATTCTCCATATTGCTCGCCATTTTAGAATGTTACTTTCGACTGCAAAGGTAATTATTTATTTTGAATTATGCAAATTACATAATGCAATTTGCATAATTCATATACCATTTTATCTCAGTAAGATTATTCTATCTCCTCACACACTACCATATCCACACTCCTGAATATCACAACAATCTTGTGAAGACGGGTGGTCTTTACCTCCGTCTTCACCACATCACTATCTGCATAGCGATTAACCTGAGCGATGGCTGCCTCTCTCAACTTCGCCACCTGCTCATCGGTGGTATCCGACTTGCAGTATTTCAACTCCACAATGTATGAATGCTCCATATCCGGATAATTCTCCAAAAGCGGACGCAGGAAGATGTCGGCATAACCAGCCTGGTTATCCAGTTCTGAGATAGGACGATAGAACATATTCTGACAGGTCATCGCCAAGGTAAAGCCATGCACATACGACTTACCCTTCTGCCGGTCACGCTGAGAAGAAAAGCGCTTGATGGCATCAGCTATAAAACCGAAATAGGATTTATAATCACCATCATAAGCAAAGCCACTCTCCAAATCACTCTTCTGATAGGTATCATAAGCCAGTTCATTCTCCTTATAGGTGCTCAGCAAATAAGCATAGATCTGCTCTCTAACCACCTCGTTAGGAATCACAAACTTGGTCTTGCCACGATAGGTTCCATCAATGGTCAACATACCAAAGTAGAAAAGCAAGCTGACGAAATTGTCCGGATCGTTGATGCTCTCGGCAGGAAATCCCCTTTTCAAGTTTCCCGTAACAAATCCCTCCGTAACCAGATGCTGGATGATGCTGGCATCATGGGCAAACTCCTTGTCGTGGCGGATGAGCATGCGAAGCTTGTTATAATCTACACGGATGTTATCCTCTATCATATCACGAGGAATATCACAATTATTGTGAATATACTGGTCGATGAAATACAGCACCATCACTGAGTTATACATCGTTACCTGACCATATCTGTTGATAGCAAAGCAATAGTTATCATACCATGGCTTCATCACCTGGATAAGTTCATCCACGGAATGACGGAAAGGACAAACCGAAGAATAGTAAGTCAACATCTCCCGTACTTCTTCCTCCGTAAATCCCGTCATCTCGTTAAACTCGGCGCTCAAGGAGTAGTTGGTGCCGATGTTGAAACCACTGGTCAAATCATCCATCGTCACAGGACTGACACCCGTCACGAAAACACGCTTCAAGGATGTACTTGTAGCCGCCTTCACCGCATCGAAGAAGAGTCGCAGATAGCCTTCGCCATGCGTCTGCTTGCGATAACTGGTCATATACTGCGGCTCTGCAAGAATCTTATTGGTAAAATGATCGTACTCATCTATGAAGAGATAGATTTGCTGACCAACTTTATCACATACTTCGCAAATATACTGCAACTGATTGATGCATCCCTCTTGCTTGTTCATCTTATCCTTGATATCTTTAGGAAGATACTGCTCATAAACATCACAAAAAATGTTGTATCTGATATTACAGGTAGCATCCAAGCCATCCTTATAATCATCGATACCAGCTGCTACCACAGAGAAATCCAGTTTCAGCACCAAATAGGAATTACGCTCTAGGGTTGGATTCTTACCTATATAAAGATCACTAAAGAGCTGCTCAAACTTATCCTTCTGGTTCACATCATAGTAATTCTGGAGCATAGAAAGGGTAAGACTCTTGCCGAAGCGGCGAGGGCGAATATAAAAGAAAAACTTATTTGCAGCCTCAATTTCTTCTATAAACGGAGTCTTATCCACATAATAGCAATCATCCTTTCTAACATCTTCAAAATTCATCATGCCATAAGGGATGCGCTTGCGATATACGCGTTTCTTCTTCTGTTCCATATCTACTACTTTTTAGACTTTATTCTTTCTTTGTGCAAAACTACAATAATATTTCCTAACTACCAAAGAAAATGATGAGAAATCATACTTTATCTTATTTTTTTCTCCTCACCCAAACCTTGTGACTGTGCTGACCCACAGAGCGGATGGGAACAGTCTCGTCATGGGATATCTCCTTCAGCTCCAAGGAGGCGGCAGTGCGGCTCAGGTTGTTGATGTAGGCATAGTCGGTAAGACCGATGAAGCCATTCTCGTCGATGACATCCAGGGCTCGGGCGATGCGCTCCTCTCGGGTGTATTTCTTTTTCAAGATCAGTTTTACGCCACCCATATCTCGCTCCAGGTCGCGGTCGGTTTCCTGCTTCACAGACTTGATGAAATCGGGAGAAGCCTTGAAGTTCACATCTCTTACGCCCACCTTGCGATAGGTCATCTTGTCGTCATCGCCCTGCATTTCCGTAGGCTTGTCATCCTCGAAGCCCAGGGAGAGAGAGAAGGTACCGAGGCCCTCCAGATTCACATTATAGCCCATGGAGAGCATCTCAACCAGTATTTCTTCCACATCCATCAGCACGGCTTCCGTGGTGCTTGCCGAAATGCCACGATGATACCCCTGCATCCTTTCAATGAATTCCTTGCGAGATAGAGTCCGGTTGACTACCATCTTGGGATAAACCTTACGCTTGCCGGTATGATGAACATCCGACATCTCCTGTAACTTGTACTTTGCCATATCGATTCCTTTCCTTATTAAGTTCTACAACATCATTTATAAAGAGAGACCGTAATCCAGGAAGAGATAGTTTGCATCCTTAAATGCATTCATCTATACTCTTAAGGATAATAGTCTTTATCATTAGAAGAAATCTCCGTTCAGCGATGTTGAATCTATGTTCAGCAGTGTTGAACTTAAGTTCAGCAGTGTTGAATATAAGTTCAGCAGTGCTGAACATAACTTTCTCCACGGCAAAGATACAATTTTACCTAGAGATAAACAAGAATTGTTCAGGATTTAAACTAAATTAAACAAGGGAGCAGACTTAAGCATTGCCTAGTCCGCTCCCTTATTTTCTAGATAATGCAAACGAACGAAATGCGGAAAAGCGGCTTCTCCTAATTCTGGTGCGTATTCAAAACCTTCGTAACTGAAGGCTGCCAATTCTTCTGGAGTAGTAAGCTGGTTGCTTAGAATATATCTTACCATAGCTCCACGGCAGGATTTAGCCCACACAGCCTGCATTTTCAGCCTACCATCCTTCTGGCGAACATAAAAGAGGGGCTGGATGACTTTCACTTCCCTGCAAATTCTCTTCCAATCAAACAGATGTTCATATTCTGCTGTGGAGAGATGGATAAGTATGCCATCGTCAGCTTTCACACTGCTGATAAGAACATCGGTAAGTTTATCTTTCCAAAATTGATTGATTGGCTTGTCGTTTGTAGCTTCAAGCGTCACGCAATGTTCCATACGATAAGGCACTATGCCATCCATCGGCCGAAGCAATCCATAGAGAAAGCAGGTAATCCAGAGATGTTTCTGGGCATACTGCAGGGATTCTTCTCCCAAAGTGTTGGCACGTAGATGCTTATACGCCTGTCCATTGTAGGAAAGTATGGCAGGCATCTTCTCTGCAGCCATAAAATTACGATAGCGTTTCCAGTTTTCCGAAGCTATCTTGTGGCTGCAATCCAGTTGCCTAGCCAGTTCCTCTACGTCCAGCTTAGCCATTTCTGCAGCCAACATTTCAGCCACAGATTGGAAAAGTGGCTTTGAAACAGCTGCCCTATCTGCCTTATCAAACATGATTTTGGCATTTGCCAATAATATCTGCATAATACGTTTATTTTAAAGGGTAACATGAATATGGCTCTATTGATGCGTTTTGTCAAGTAAGGCCATCTGCTATATATTCAATCTCAGCACTGAACCGTTTTTACCTTCACCTTCATAATCTGCAGAAAGCGGAAGCTGACAGCAGAAGTTGCTGATTTCATCTTCATCCAGGTGTTCTGCAAGCTCCAAATGGAACCCATCACTTGTTTCATGCAAATCCCAGACTACATGACCACATGCATTGACTGCGGTGATGATGGTATCTTGAAGTTGCCATATTTCCGTGAAGTCTCTCATCCTTCCCTACTCCCACTCAAAGTTCTCTGTTCCTGCTCCAATTTCAAAGTGAAGCTTGGCGATGCCGAGATCCATTTGGGTATATCCTACCATTGAGAAGCCTTTCTTGGCAAGAACTTTAGCTTTGCCTCCGACTCCTGGGCTTTTCTGGGCTTGAAGGAGGAACGAGAACTTCTGCTGATTGATGGCTGTTGGAGCTAGAAGTGCAGCTGCCACGCCCTTTCTAAACCATGAAGGAGAATCGGCGGTTGCATTGCTCACTTGTTCAATGGTCTTGATCTTGTGACTGACACCTTGCGTCTCGCCATATCCTAAGGCAATCATGCATGCCAATTTCTCACCGTCTTCAATATGGTAGGCTTCCTTCACCTTTCTATAACTTAATCCAACCCAGCAGGTATTGAGCCCTAAGGTTTGAGCAAGCAACACAAGCTGCTCGCCGTAATAACCAATACGCTCATCAAGATCATCAGCCTTCTTGCCAGCCATTACGAGATAGTTCTCCACGCCATGGAATTTTCCATATGACATGATACCGGTGAAGGCCTTCGTTTCCTGAGTTACGAGCTGTATATGCAGCCTACCCTTTTCGTTGCATTCACTGATTTTTTCTTCGAGTATTTCTACAATCTCTTTTGAAAGAGGTTTGTGTATGTAATTTCGTACACTATGTCTTTGTTTGATAGCTTCTTCTATAGTCATGATTTCTATAATGAATTGTGCGTGCAAAGTTAAGAAAAAAACAATATTCAATGGCAAATAATCAAGAAAAATCCCAGGAACTTATAATTTTTTACAAAAAGAACAATATATTATACCTTTTCTTGCGTAATCTAGATTTTTTTGTTAACTTTGCAGGAAAAGTACAATATAATACACTACTTGGTATGAAAATTCAAGAAGTAATGAAATTGCAGCGTAAGGCCTTGGGGATTACCCAGCAAGACCTCGCTGACATGTCTGAGGTAGCCATTTCTACCATCAAGAAAATAGAGAGCGGTAAAGGCAACCCTTCCCTATCGACGGTTGAAAAAATCATGGATATCCTTGGCATGGAGGTTAAATATGAGATTCATCAAACTGTTTAAGTACAGTAAGGATACTCTTTCTTCCTTGCCTGCCGAGGTTGAGCATTTGATCAACAATTCATATTTGAATGACAAGATGAAACTGACATATATATTCCACAGTGGTTTTGCAGTGGAGACACACTCCTGCATATTGTTTTTTGACTATTGGATGGATCCCGCCAATTGCTTGCCGGTGATTCTATCCAAGGGTAAGCCTGTTTATGTTTTTGCAAGTCATTTCCACGAAGATCATTTCTCCAGGGAAATATTTTCTTGGCGAAAACACTTTCCTAATACCCCGATAACTTACATTCTCTCCAAGGATATCATTCGGCATCGCAGATGTCAGAGAGAAGAAGCAGATATCTTGATGGTTAAGGGAAACTCATGGTGCGACAAAAATATAAAGGTCGTTGCTGGAGGAAGCAATGACAGTGGTGTGTCATGGATTGTAGAGGTTGAAGGCAAACGCATCTTCCATGCTGGTGATTTGAACAATTGGTATGCCAGGTTCTTGACTGATGACTATAAGGGTGGAACTATCTGGAGCTTTGAGTTTGGTGAGATAGACCCTCAAAAAGATGAAAAACTGTATCTTGGCGAACTGAAAGACATCAGAAAAATCACTGATAGCTTTGATGTTGTCATGTTTCCTGTAGATGGCCGCATAGGTAATGGATATACCCGCGGTGCAAGACAGTTCATCGAGCAATTCCAGACAGGATTGTTTGTCCCTATGCACTTTGTGGCAAGCGGTTTCAAGAGTGCCTGGCGTATGAAGGAGTTTACAGATGCCAAGCAAATCCCGTTTTGGAAGATAGAGCGTGAGGGAGAATCGTTTGGCATATAGAATCAGATATAGATCATAATCATATATGAAAGCCTGGCATCATAAGACGCTGCATCGGAAGTTCAAATACGGAGTTCCTATTATCCTGCTCATCCAGATTGCGCTGATGATATACTTTCACATGAATCATTAACAAATCATTTAAACATTTATAAGATTCAATGAATCCAATTGATATAGCACTTAGCATAGCAACAAAAGCCCATGCCAGTCAACTTGACCGAGATGGCTATCCAGCCATTCTCCATCCATTGACAGTGGGACTGATGGGACATACAGACGAAGAGAAAATGGCAGGTTTTCTGCATGATGTGGTAGAAGACAGTCCTTATTCCTTTGAGGATTTGCTTCATGAAGGAATCCCTACTGGCGTGGTGAATACCCTTCGCCTACTCACGCATAAGAAAGGAACTGATTATTTCGATTATGTGCAGGGAATCATCGACTCTCAGAATCCCATTGCCCTGCAGGTGAAATACAACGACCTCCAGCATAATTTTGAGCGAGGCAAGGCCTACCCTGACCTTCAGAAGAAGCATGGTAAGGCTCTGGAAATGGTAAAGGCTGCCATTGAGGAATGCTCAAAGGTTGACATCTATCATGCGCCTGATGACAAGAAGACAGAAGTGGGCATCTTTGCCTGCGGATGTTTCTGGGGAACGCAGCATCAGTTTCAGAAACAGCCTGGGGTAATCAAAACCCTGGCTGGTTATACCGGTGGCAAAGAGGCATTCCCTTCCTATGCTGATGTTCGGGACCATAAGACACATCATGTAGAAGCCATCATCGTGGAGTTCAATCCCGAAGAGGTATCGTACGAGACCCTATGCAAACTTTTCTTCGAGATTCATGACCCGGCACAGACTGATGGCGTAGGTCCTGACCTCGGTCCACAATACCGCAGCTGTATCTTCTATCGTAATGAATCCCAGAGGCAGACGGCAGAAAGGGTGATGCAGCTGCTTCGCAACAAGGGTGACGAGGTGAACACCCTCCTTTTACCCGAGGAGACATTCTATATTGGCGAAGCTTACCACCAGCACTACTACGAGAAAACCGGCGGTGAGCCATATTGCCATATGAGAACAAAGAAGTTCTGAAAATGACTTAAAGAATATACAAAACATAAACAACGAAATAAAGAAATATGAAACTTAACAAAATCCATCATGTAGCCGTGATTTGCTCCGACTATGAGAAATCCAAGCATTTCTACACAGATGTGCTCGGAATGAAGATTGTGAGTGAAAACTATCGTGAAGGACGTGACTCCTGGAAAGCTGACTGCTGGCTTGATAATGCGTATGTCATCGAGTTGTTCTCCTTCCCTAACCCTCCGGCACGTCCTTCCTATCCGGAAGCTGCCGGTCTGCGCCATCTTGCTTTTGAGGTGGATGACCTATCAGTGGCTATTGGTGAACTTGACAGCAAAGGTATTGCGCATGAACCTATACGCACGGATGAATATACAGGAAAGCGATTTGTATTCTTCAGTGACCCAGATGGTTTGCCGATAGAACTGTATGAAAAATAAAGATTCCGTTTAATCGTATTTGAAAGAATGCAGCAAATAAACATCCAATATTACAACTCGCCATGCGGAGAGTTAATTCTTGCATCGGTGGGTGAAGAATTGTGCCTTTGTGATTGGAATGAAATGCCATATGCAGAGCGCAACAAGCTTCGCCTTTTGCGGTATATGAAGGCAGAGTTCAAGATTGAAACATCTTCTATCTTGGAACTGACCAAGAAGCAATTGGATGAATATTTCACCGGCAATCGCAAGATATTCGAAATTCCGTTGCATCCTGTGGGAACAGATTTCCAAAAAAAAGTATGGAATGCATTGCTTGATATACCATACGGTGAAACCAGAAGCTATAAGGAGATCGCTCAAAATATAGGCAGTCCCAATAGTGTCAGAGCCGTGGCTGGAGCTATCGGAGCCAACGGCATCAGCATCCTCATCCCCTGCCATCGCGTTATCGGCAGCAACCGTTCCCTGACAGGTTTTGCAGGAGGACTGGAAGCAAAGAGAATATTGCTGGAGCTGGAGACGGAATAATCATAAATGCATTCCATTATTTGTAAATTCGATAAGAATGCATCTATCTACAAGGATGAAACAGATATAGGAGATAAATAGATATGAAAAAAGATTCGAGGGCAAACCATGCTAGATATGTAGAACTCAATTTGTTTCCTGAGGAGAAAGAAGATCATCAGAAAGATTCAGTCTCTTCAGAAAACAAGGAAAACCATATCTCTCCAGACAAAGAGTATGACTTGACAGATCTGTTTGAAAGACTTTCCAAATCAGCATTCCGCAGCCGTTTTCACCTTTCGAAGAGGGATAAGGAATATATTGCAGAAAAGGGCTTGGAAACCATCCGTAAGCATGCAGAGGATTTCGTTGCCAAACGCCTTGCTCCTGCCGTAATACCCAATGACGGCAAGCAGACACCTATGAGAGGGCATCCTGTATTTATAGCCCAGCATGCTACAGGCTGCTGCTGTCGTGGATGTTTCTTCAAATGGTATCATATACCTGCCGGAAGACAGCTGACAAGAGAAGAACAGCAATATGCAGTAGCGGTATTGATGGCATGGATTGAAAAACAGATTTAAAAAAGCATGAAGTTTTGGCAGCAAAGTTTAAATAAATTATCCTTTAATGCCAATCTTACAGAGTCTTTTGCCAAGATTGGCAAAAACTGTTCACTCCCAATATACAAAACGGGTTGGCACGCAACTTGCTTCTACATAGAGTGAAAGCCGAAGCCGAAAGGGCAAGGGGAACGACAAGAACCCTAAGTAATGACATTTGAGGGTTTCTGGAAATCCTTGAGCCTCGAAAGCCGAAGCGATTATTATTGAAAAGGATAAATTAAAAACAATGAGAAATCCCGACAGAGCCGGAAGGCGAAGAGAGGATGAGAAAAATAGAATTTGGAGGTTTTACATTATGTTGTTAGCTCGTAGAAATAACAGTGTTTCAAATTGGTTGAACAGTTGGTTTAATGACAACTTCTTTGATACAAGCTTGATGCCACACATGAACGCAACAGCTCCTGCAGTCAACGTCAAGGAAAGTGCTACTGCTTACACGATGGAGGTTGCAGCTCCTGGTTTGAAGAAAGATATGGTCAAGATGAACATCGACAAGGATGGCTATCTGAATGTATCTATCGAGAACAAGGAGGAGAAGAAGGAGGAGAAGAAGGAGGAGAAGAAGGAAGAGCATTACTTGCGTCGTGAGTTCTCTTACAGCAGCTACTCTCAGAGTTACGCTTTGCCAGAGGATGCTGATCAGGAGAAGATTTCCGCTGAGGTCAGTGACGGTGTCTTGAAGATTGAGATTCCTAAGACAGCCAAGGAGGAGAAGAAAGACGATGTTAAGCACATTGAGGTTAAGTAATCTTTCTTAAAGTGCTATGCAGCTTTCAAGATGACATTCATTGTATCGGGAAAATAGTAAAACGGAGGGCTAGTCCTGATAATGGGGCTGGCCCTTTTTTGATTTTATGAATTTAATATAGGAAAGGATCAAGGATGATAAGAGTATTTATTTCACTTGTTTTCTGTCTGATGGCAGCCTTTGCCTGTGCACAGTCAAACCTGTCAGATGATATGTATCAGTGGGGAAAAAACAAGGCCAACGAGCAGTTGGTCAATGGTCTGAAGTCACGTCAGAAAGCTCTCAGGAAAGAACAGCGTGACTTGCAAAACCGGATAGATAGTGTTTATTGGGATGAAGCATTGGATGCTATTAAGGATACTACCTTTACCCTGGAAGCCGACAAGGTAGTTTTCCCGTATGGTCAGATTGCTTATGTTAATTCCAATACCAATTTTGTCTCCGTCAATAAGGGTGAGGCTGTTGTGCAGGTTGCCTTCAATATACCCTTTTCCGGACCTAATGGCATTGGTGGAGTAACGGTTCAGGGAAGCGTAAGTGGATACAAGATTCAAACGGACAAGAAAGGGACTACACAAGTAAGTATGAGTGTTACCGGTATTGGTATCTCTGCCCAAATCAGGATTACCATGTATAAGGGAAGCCATGAAGCCAGTGTGGAAATTCTACCTAACTTCAACTCCCGTAGGCTCACCCTCAATGGTGTCATACTACCTCTTCACAAGAGTACTGTATTCCAAGGGCGAACATTATAACAAAGAAGCCTGCTGACAATTATAGCCAGCAGGCTTTTTTGCTTTCTTCGTCTTTCAGTCCTAAAAGCAATGACTTTATGTCCAGAACTCTTCTTCACCAGTGGGCTGCATCCTGCCCCCGCATTTGGGACAGGTGTGCATATCCCACCTATGAATCCTGGCAGATCCGCATCTCAGGCAGAGTCTTCCCACAAGGGAGTTGAAACTGGGTGCAGCATCTCCAATTACTCCACCCACCACAAGAGGTACTATGTTCCTGCAGTCTGGACAAGACATGGCTTCAATGTGCTGCCCCATGAAACCACGTCCCTCATATATTTCGGTCTCGTACCCACATTCCTGACATCTGAATATCTTCTTTTGTGACATAAATAATCTCCTTTCTTACCAATTCAAAACCCAACTTGCATTGGAGTATTTTCCGATTGTCTCAGCATCCTTGATGGCATCAAGTTGACGGACATGCTTGTCTCTCTTGCTGATATCTATCGTTTTACCTTCCTTGTCATGGCTGTTGAATTCCAGGAGTTTTGCCGTAGATGCCGACTCATCTATGGGGCCAAAACCCTCTGCAGGTACACCATCAAGCGTACAGTTCAGCAGCACGCATTCCGCATCAGGATAATTTCTGCCCTTGTTGTCAGGAAGGCGGGCTATCACGGCATCCTTGCCCAATCCCTTGAAGGTACAGTCATTGAAGATGTTACCATGGTTTTCCCTGGTATTTCTAATCCACATGAAAGCACCATAGCTGGTAAGGGTACAGAGATTGAAATAGGATGGACCTCTACCCAGAACCGTGTCACCTCCTCCTTCAATCACGCAGTTGAGCCAGTAGGCAGAACCATTCACCTGAAGAGCATCACCATCACCGATGACATGCACATTCTCAGCATAGTTTCTTTCACCATTGAGCAGGAATCCCTCAGCCTGTCCCTTGCAATCTGTCTTGAAGGTGATATCCTTGAAAATCATGTCAGCACAGTTGTCTGCTGCCACAGCCGCACGGCGAGAAGGGAATGATCCTTTCTGCTCATTGGTCTTGATATCAACCGGGTGAGGATTGAATACCTCATTATTGGGGTAATGCACCACCACCCCATCCATGGATTCTCCTTGGATAGTTACAAATCGCTTATTGCGGAAATAAACCAGCTCTTCATAATCTCCATTCTTCACGAAGACTTTTTTTCTGCTGGCTTCAGAAGGCAAAGAGTCTGGTATCCAATCCATGGCACCTTGCAGGGTGGAGAAATCTCCGCTGCCATCAGCTGCCACAATTATATGACGCAACTCTGCAGAAGGGGCGTTTTTCTTTGTCCTAAACGTCCATGATTTCTTGCCATTCCATCCCTCAATCGTACCCTTGCTAATCTTGATTTCATATTCATGTCCATATTCCAGCATATTGTTATGCAGATAAATGGTTGCTTTGTTCCCATGACAGATGACCGGATAGAAGTGAAAGGCATCAGAGAATCCACCAATGATGGTCTTCTGATACTTGCGCTTGTCTTCCTTGGCAGCACCTGATGGAGTTCCAGGACGGGTATTGCGGTTGGTTACATTCTCCACCTTATATATATAGGGAACGGGAGTATAGACAGCATTGGGATTCTTGGGCTGTCCTTCGGTTGGTCCCGCCGGAATGCTCATGTCTATTCTATCAACCACCTTTCGAGTTGTCTTGTCCGTAACAGTGATTATGCCCTTGCTGCCAGTCTTTACAGTCTTGTCAAACACGATGACCAGATGTGTATCGATGTTGATGTCTTGGGCATTCTCCTGAGGATAAAAACTGACTGGAGTTTGTGCCATCAGGTTCATACATGTGATGATACCTGTCATTGAAATAATGATTCGTTTCATATCAATAGCCTTTAATGTTGTTTTAGGGTGCAATATTACGAAAAAATACCGAAATAACGTAATTTTTTGATGGAAAAATGATTTATCGTAGAAATCTATAAGATGGCAAGATAACCTCCAGTCAAAGGATAGACGCACAAACTGCATACGGATGCGAGCAATGCTCTCCATATTCGTGTAAACAATATTCAAGGAAGAGAGAATCAGGCGGAAACACCCGAAAAATGGGGAAAAAAGAGATGGAGAATTTTTCCTTAAGGGTTTTTATTTTTTTCCTTAAGGGAAAATATATTTTCCCTTAAGGAAAAAAAAGTTTCTCTTAAGAGATTTTTTCGCCACATTGAATCTGTAAAGTTATTTGTCACAAACAATGCTATACTCCCACTCCATAAACTCATCTCTCGCAGCATATCCCTTGGAACGGCTGTGAGGACAGTAGAGGTGAGCAAGCTCCTGCTTGCTCATCACTCTACGTTCTACGAATCCTATCTTTTACTCTATTTCCTCTATTCTTGCCAACTCCCAGCCCTTGAACTGCATGATAATCTTATGAAGCGTTGTGCCCTGGCGAAGAGCCTCAACCCTTGGAGCATCGGCATATCGCCTAATCTGTTCTACAGCATCCAGCCATTGCTTCTCCGACTTCTTCATAGGACTACCATCTTCCTTGAAGACATCCTTCAACTCTTCATCAAACTCCTTTCTGGAGAGAACCTTGAGTTCGAGGATGTAACTGTGTTGACTGGCATAATGGGTATGATCAGGCAACAAGAAGAAATCACAATAGCCATGATTCAACTCCAATTCGGGAGCCGTGATATAATAATCATTGAGGTTCAAGTATGCCATAAAGAAACCTTGCAGGTTTCGCTCCGATTCTATTCCGTCACGCACAGAAGAAACCTTAGCGTAGGCATCAGCCATGAAACGCAGTCCTTCCTCCCATACTCCATCATAAGCCATATCGTAATAGTAATCCGTCAATCTGTTGGTATCCACATACGACTTTGCCTGATACTCTTCTTCCAAATATCCGTAATACTGCTTGCGAACATTATTATTAGGAATGCCCAAAATCAACTTAGAGCCACGTGTACCCTTGATGGTCAACATGCCATAATAAAAGAGCAAACTTGGGAAGATTTCAGCCTTCGGTATCTGATAGGCAGAGAACTGTTCCTCCAGTTGGGCAACAATCTGTCCCTCTTCCGCAATCTTGCGGATGATACCCTTGCGCTCGCCATCCAACTTATCGAATTGCAAGAGTTTCTTCATCTTGCCATAATCGGTCTTGGTATTCGGGTCTATCATCTGCCGAGGAGAGCGTCCGTAATCCATATAACAATAGTTCGTTAATAATTCAATAATGTGCTAAGCAGCTATACGCTGTAAGCA
>UQWP01000026.1 GCA_900544825.1 uncultured Prevotella sp.
CGCGAGCTGGGTTCAGAACGTCGTGAGACAGTTCGGTCTCTATCTATCGTGGGCGTGGGAGTTTTGAGTGGTGCCGTCACTAGTACGAGAGGACCGTGATGGACAGACCTCCGGTTTACCAGTTGTGCCGCCAGGCGCACCGCTGGGTATCTGAGTCTGGATTGGATAAGCGCTGAAAGCATCTAAGTGCGAAGCCAGCCGCAAGATGAGAACTCCATTGAGGGTCGTCAAAGACGATGACGTTGATAGGATGCAGGTGTAAAGACAGCGATGTCAAAGCCGAGCATTACTAATTGCCCGAACACTTTCTTTAAGAAAGTTCATAGTTTCTGCTGTTGACTCTCGATTGAATCGAGAGGGACGATGGTTCTTTACTTGGTAAACAGTTTGCTTGTGTGCAAATACGTCATACCCCATTATCAGGTGGTTATTGCGGTGAGGTCCCACCTCTTCCCATTCCGAACAGAGAAGTTAAGCTCACTTGCGCCGATGGTACTGCAATGCAATGCGGGAGAGTAGGTAGCCGCCTTCTTTTATCAAAGCCTCAGATTTCGAAAGATTTCTGAGGCTTTTTTCATTTTCACGCGGATTGTTTTTTTGTCACGCAGATTTCGCAGATGACGCAGATTTTTTGACCTGTTCGGTCTGGGATTTCGCAGATTTTTACAGCATGAATTGGATGGATAGGATTCAACAGGTGAAGATTTACTGGGTGATAGCAGCGGTTTTGATTGCTGTCGCCTCTTTGCTCGTGTCTCATTTCCTGGTGCGGGATCTGGCTACGGAGGAACGGAATAGGATGGAGGTGTGGGCAGAAGCCATGCGCTCTCTCAATAAGGCGGATGAAAATACGGATCTGAGTCTTGTGCTTAAGGTGATTAATGAAAATCATAGTATCCCTGTTATCGTGCTTGATGACCAGAATCGGGCTCAAACCTTCAGAAATGTGGAGATCGAGGGTAGGGATGAACAGGATTCCCTTCGCCAGGCTTCTCTTATCGGACAGCGATTGCTGGCTCAGGGCAAAAATATCAAGATAGAACTCGATGACTCTGCCCACGATTATCTGCAGGTGTGCTATGATGATTCGGTGATGATCCGCCGGCTTTCTGTTTATCCTTATATACAATTAAGTGTAGTGCTGCTCTTTGTAGTCATCGCTATCTTTGCCCTGCTCACTTCCAAAAGGGCGGAACAGAATAAGGTTTGGGTGGGACTGTCGAAGGAAACCGCTCACCAGTTGGGTACTCCTATCTCCAGTCTGATGGCTTGGATTGAAATCCTCCGTATGAATTATCCCGATGACGAACTGATTCCTGAGATGAACCAGGATGTGAAGCGGTTGCAGTTGATAGCCGACCGATTCTCCAAGATCGGTTCGCTTCCGGAACCGGTCCCTGCCAGTCTGAATGAGGTGCTGGAGCATGTCGTAGCGTATATGGACCGTCGAACCTCCCGGAAGGTGCAGCTGGTGAAGGATTTCCCTTCTCATAAAGTCATCGTCAGGATGAATGCCTCCCTCTTCGAGTGGGTGATAGAAAACCTCTGCAAGAATGCCGTAGATGCGATGGGTGCAGAAGGCGGACGGATTACCCTCCGTTTGATGGAAGCTTCTCATCGTGCCATCATCGAAGTGGAAGATACGGGCAAGGGAATCAGGAAGAAGGATTTGAAGCATGTATTCCGTCCCGGTTTTACGACGAAGCAGCGTGGCTGGGGACTGGGACTGTCGCTGGCGAAGCGAATCGTAGAAGAATACCATCATGGCAAGATATGGGTGAAAAACAGCGAACCAGGCAAGGGTACAACCTTCAGAATAGAACTCAAGATGGAATCCTAGAGCCAGAAAAGCCCGAAAATGGCAAATTATCCGAGAATAATCGTTTAATAATGAGAGATTTTAGTGATTTTTACATAAAAAATTATTTTATCTCAAAAATTATTTGTAACTTTGCAGCCCGAAACCAGTATGGTATATATTGAATTATGTGTAATATAGAGTCTTTTAAGATTGATTTGAAAGCTTTGCCTCAAGGTGTAACAAACCTGGAGTTTAAGCTAGACGATGAATACTTTCAGGCAATAGACGCTCCTGATATTCAGAGAGGCGAGTTGCAGAGTAGTCTGTCCATCAACAGGACGGACGACTTCTTCGAACTCAATTTTCACACTGAGGGAGTGGTACACATACCATGTGACATCTGTCTGGACGATATGGACCAGTCCATTGAGACCGATGACAGACTCATGGTCAAGTTCGGAGACGACTACTCAGAAGAAGATGACCTCGTGATTGTGGCCGAGAACGAAGGAATGCTCGATATCTCGTGGTTCATCTATGAATTTATAGATCTTAACATTCCCATCAAGCACGTGCATGCACCTGGAAAATGCAATCCTGCTATGATTGAAATGCTCCAACAGCATTCTGCCGCCCGAAGCGGTGAGGAAGACGAAGAATCTGTAGATCCACGATGGGCAGCTCTTTTAAAATTAAAAAAGTAAAATTCAAAAATTAAAACATTTAAAAAATTATGGCACATCCTAAAAGAAGACAGTCAAAGACACGTACACTTAAGAGAAGAACTCATGATAAGGCAGTAGCTCCTACATTGGCAGTTTGCCCTAACTGTGGTGCATATTATGTTTACCACACTGTTTGCCCAACTTGCGGATACTACAGAGGCAAGGTAGCTATCGTTAAGGAAGCAGCTGAATAATGGGTAAAATCAATGCTGTAATAACAGGTGTGGGTGGATACGTGCCTGACTATATCCTCAACAACGAGGAGTTGTCTCGCATGGTTGACACTACAGACGAGTGGATTACCACCCGTGTGGGTATCAAAGAGCGCCACATCCTTACAGAGGAAGGTCTCGGAACCAGCTACTTGGCGCGTAAAGCTGCTAAGCAGTTGATTCAGAAGACTGGCGTGGATCCAGACACAATCGATGCTTTGATTGTGACAACCACCACACCTGACTACAAGTTCCCTTCTACGGCATCTATCGTCCTCGGTAAGCTCGGATTGAAGAACGCTTTCGCATTCGACTTCTCTGCAGCTTGCTGTGGATTCCTCTATACTCTCGATGTTGCGGCAAGCATGATCCAGAGTGGAAGATACAAGAAGATTATCGTCATCGGTGCAGACAAGATGTCTTCACTGGTTGACTATACCGACCGTGCTACCTGTGTGCTCTTCGGCGACGGTGCCGGCGCAGTTCTTGTAGAGGCTACAGAAGAAGAGAATGTAGGTGTTCAGAACTCATACCTTCGTACCGATGGACAAGGCTTGCCTTTCCTCCACATGAAGGCTGGTGGTTCTGTTTGCCCTCCTTCACATTTCACCGTAGATCATCGTCTGCATTATCTTTATCAGGAAGGTCGTACCGTATTCCGTTACGCAGTAACCGATATGAGCAACGACGTGATGAAGATCCTGGAGATGAACAATCTGAAGGCTGATGATGTGAACTGGGTGATTCCTCACGAGGCAAACCTCCGAATCATCGAGGCTGTGACCAAGCGTGCAGGAATTCCACTTGACAAGGTGGTAGTAAACATCGAGCGTTACGGAAATACCAGTGCTGCTACAATTCCATTGGCACTCTGGGATGCTGAAAGCCAGTTGAAGAAGGGTGACAACATCATCTTCACAGCCTTCGGTGCAGGTTTCGTACACGGTGCCTCTTTCTATAAGTGGGCATACGATGGTGCTGCTTGCGGCAAGTAAGACATATCAAAAATAGGATAGAATAATTATCTATATAAGGAAACGCATCTTTCTTACTTCATCTATGATATAATGAATAAGCAAGGATGCGTTTCTTTAGCTTAAAGCCAATGCTGGCTTCAAATGACAAGCCAATGCTGGCTTCAAATTAAACATTTAGCTTTAAAATCAATTTTTATCGTATGCATAAAGCAGGTTTCGTAAATATCGTGGGTAACCCTAATGTGGGTAAGAGTACGCTGATGAATCAACTGGTGGGCGAGCGTATCAGCATCGCTACCTTCAAGGCGCAGACCACTCGTCATCGTATCATGGGTATCGTGAATACCGATGATATGCAAATCGTGTTTTCGGATACCCCTGGCGTCTTGAAGCCAAACTACAAGATGCAGGAGATGATGCTCGCCTTCTCGGAGAGTGCATTGGCAGATGCCGATGTGCTGCTTTATGTTACTGATGTGATAGAGAATCCTGAGAAGAACATCGACTTCCTGGAGAAGGTGAAGAAGATGAAGATTCCGGTGCTCCTGCTCATCAACAAGATTGACCAGAGCGACCCGAAGAAGTTGGGAGATATCGTGGAGAAATGGCACTCTCTGTTGCCGAATGCCGAGATCCTTCCTATTTCTGCGAAAAACAAGTTTGGCGTGGATATGCTTCTGAAGCGTATCAAGGAGCTGTTGCCTGAGTCGCCTGCGTTCTTTGACAAGGACCAGTTGACCGACAAGCCAGCCCGTTTCTTCGTATCGGAGATTATCCGTGAGAAGATTCTCCTTTACTACGACAAGGAGATTCCTTACGCAGTAGAGGTGAGAGTGGAGCGGTTCAAGGAGGATGATACCCGCATCCACATCAATGCCGTGATCTACGTAGAGCGTGACTCTCAGAAGGGAATCATCATCGGTCATCAGGGCGTGGCTCTGAAGAAGGTGAACACCGAGAGTAGAAAGGCATTGGAGAAATTCTTCGGCAAGAAGATATTCCTGGAAACCTTCGTAAAGGTTGATAAGGATTGGCGCAGTTCTCAGCGAGAACTCGATGCCTTCGGATATAATCCGGAATAATTGATCGTGATTAGTAATTATCACTAATAACAACTTTCCCCTCCCTGAATGTAATCGAGGGAGTGACTCTCGCCAGAGGGGCGAGGGCCGGAGCAAGGTCAGCTTCGGCAAATTATTAACTTGGATGCAGAGACCACATCCATGATACCTCCTGAAAGGAAGGAGGCAAATGACTATTTATGGCAAATTTAGTAGCAATCGTAGGTCGCCCTAACGTGGGTAAATCTACTTTATTCAATCGTTTGACTCAATCTCGTCGCGCTATCGTTAGTGATACGGCTGGTACTACCCGCGACCGTCAGTATGGTAAGTGCAGCTGGAACGGCAGAGAATTCTCTGTAGTAGATACCGGTGGATGGGTCGTTAAATCAGATGACATTTTCGAGGATGCTATCCGCAAGCAGGTGTTGGTAGCTACAGAAGAGGCCGACCTGGTGCTCTTCCTGGTAGATGTAAACACCGGTTTGACCGACTGGGATGAGGATGTTGCTCTCATCTTGCGTCGTGCCAAGCTGCCTGTAATCCTTGTTGCCAACAAGGTGGATAACAGTGCTGAATACTATCAGGCTGCCGAATTCTACAAGCTGGGATTGGGCGACCCTCAGTGTATCAGTGCAGCAACAGGTGGTGGTACGGGTGACTTGCTCGACATCATATTGGACAAGCTTCAGGATAATCCTGAGGAAGCTATCGAGGAGGATATTCCTCGTTTCGCTGTGGTAGGTCGTCCTAACGCAGGTAAGAGCAGTATCATCAATGCCTTCATCGGTGAGGATAGAAACATCGTTACCGAGATTGCCGGTACTACCCGTGACAGTATCTATACCCGTTACGATAAGTTCGGCTTCGACTTCTACCTGGTAGATACTGCCGGTATCCGCAGAAAGAACAAGGTGAGCGAGGACCTGGAATTCTATTCCGTGATGCGTTCCATCCGTGCCATCGAGAACAGTGATGTCTGCATCCTGATGCTGGATGCCACCCGTGGTATCGAGACCCAGGATATGAACATCTTCCAGTTGATCCAGAAGAACAACAAGAGTCTGGTGGTAGTAGTGAACAAGTGGGACCTGGTAGAGGAGAAGAACCAGAAGGTGATTGATACCTTCGAGAATGCCATCCGCAAGCGTATGGCTCCATTCGTGGATTTCCCTATCATCTTTGCTTCAGCATTGACCAAGCAGCGTATCTTCCGTGTGTTGGAGACAGCCAAGGAGGTTTACCAGAACCGCAAGGCTCATATCGGTACTTCCAAGCTCAATGAGGTGATGTTGCCTATCATCGAGGCTTATCCACCACAGAGCGTGAAGGGTAAGTATATCAAGATCAAGTACTGTACACAGTTGCCTAACACTACGATTCCATCGTTTGTGTTCTATGCCAACCTGCCACAGTATGTAAAGGAGAACTATCGCCGCTTCCTGGAAAACAAGATCCGTGAGAACTGGTCGTTGCATGGTTGTCCAATCAATGTCTTCATCCGTCAGAAGTAAAATGAAGAAACTTTTGTTTTTTATGATATTCAGCATGGGGTTGGGACTTTCTTCCTGTAAGGAGGAGAGTCCTGACCCTGGCTATTTGGCAGGTATCGCAGCCAAGGGATATTACGACCTGCTCCTGGAAGGAAAGTATGAGGAGTATGTGGCTGGTTTCAACCAACCTTACCGTATTCCGAAAGGATATCACGAGCAGCTGGTGCTCAATGCGGAAATGTATGTGGAGCAGCAGAAAGAGCATAGAGGCATGAAGAAGATTGATGTGCTGAATGCCAAGGCTGATACCGCCCGCCATGTGGCTGATGTCTTCCTGCAAGTGGCTTATGGCGACAGTACCAAGGAACAGATCGTGGTTCCGATGGTAGAGGTGAAAGGTGAATGGAAAATGAGATAATTCAATAAAAAAAGCTATCTGCTTGCTGGCAGATAGCTTTTTTTGTTGAAATCGGATTTGAACTTTCAGTTTCTCTTTCTTTATTTCTTCTCTTTCATTTCCACTTCCTTCACCTTTCTGAAGAGGTCGGAAGCGAAGACGAGGTCGTTGAGCTGCTCGTTGGTAGAAGACATCACCTGGTCTTTGTTGCCCTGCCACTCCTTGTGACCTTTGCAGATGAAGCAGATGTTTTCACCGATACCCATTACAGAGTTCATATCGTGGGTATTGATGATGGTTGTCATATTGTAATCCTTGGTGAGGCCCGAAAGGAGTTCGTCGATGACGAGCGAAGTCTTTGGGTCGAGACCTGAGTTCGGTTCATCGCAGAAGAGATACTTCGGATTCATCACGATGGCGCGGGCGATGGCAACGCGTTTCTGCATACCACCCGAGATTTCGCCAGGGTATTTCTGCTGGGCGTCTATCAGGTTGACACGGTCGAGACATTCCTGTGCTCTCTTCACACGTTCCCTGTAATTCATATTCGAGAACATATCGAGCGGGAACATCACGTTCTCCAGCACATTGAGCGAGTCGAAGAGGGCTGCGCTCTGGAAGATCATACCCATCTCGCGTCGCATCATCACCTTCTCCTTCTTGCTCATCTGCACGAAGTCGCGGCCGTCGTAGAGTACCTTTCCGCTGGTAGGTTCGAGGAGTCCGACGAGGTTTTTCATCAACACTGTCTTTCCCGAACCACTCTGTCCGATGATGAGGTTGGTCTTTCCCGTTTCAAATTTTACACTGATATTATCGAGTACGGTCTTGTCGCCGAATGATTTTGTAAGATTTTGAACTTCTATCATAGCTAGAGTCTTTAAGAGAGTAATTGAGTAAGGAACACATCCGAGAAGAGGATGAGAACGCTGGAGCAAACCACGGCATCGGTGGAAGCTTTACCTACCTCTACCGAACCACCTTCCACGGTGTATCCAAAGTAGGAGGAAACACTGGAGATGATGAATGCGAAGAAGAGACTCTTGATGATACTCATCCACACAAACCACTGGTTGAAGGAATGCTGGAGTCCCAGGGTGAGGTCATCCGGCGGTAGAATATGTCCGATGAATGCCGTACCGTATGCACCGATGATACCCATCAGAGATGAGAAGATGACGAGGAAAGGCATGATGGTAACCAGACCGAGAATCTTTGGCAGCACCAGATAGCATGCAGAGTTGACACCCATGATGTCGAGTGCATCGATCTGCTGGGTTACTCGCATAGTACCCAGTTCGGAAGCGATGTTGGAACCCACCTTTCCGGCGAGGATGAGACACATGATACTGGAAGAGAACTCCAGCAGCATGATTTCTCGGGTGGTATAACCCGAAACCCATCGAGGCATCCATGGACTCTGGATGTTCAGTTTCATCTGGATACAGATGACTGCACCGATGAAGAATGAGATGAGGAGCACGATGCCGATGGAATCGACTCCCAGCTGCGACATTTCCTTGATATATTGCTTGAGGAACATGCGCATACGTTCAGGTCGCGAGAAAGAGCGGCCCATCAATATCAAATATTTACCGAAGGTGGTAAGCCATTTTTCTATTATCATGTCAATATTCTATGAATTTTGCTGCAAAATTACGCAAAATCCTCTAAAAAACTGCAATATTATGAAGAGTTTTAGTTTTTTAAGGTGATATTTCCCCGTTTTTTATTATTTTTGCAGTCAAATTAGCTAATTATGGACGAAATTATGAATTCAGAGCAGCAGTCTTCTGACGGCAGATTGGTGCTGCGGACAGAAGGACTGGTAAAGCGCTATGGCAAGCGAACCGTTGCCAATGGTGTAACTATCAATGTAAAGCAAGGTGAGATTGTGGGCTTGCTCGGACCGAATGGTGCGGGTAAGACTACTTCATTCTATATGACCACCGGACTGGTGGTTCCTAATGAAGGACATGTATATCTGGGTGATCAGGAAATTACCAAGTTTCCTGTGTATAAGCGTGCCCGTGCCGGAATCGGCTATCTGCCACAGGAGGCGAGCGTATTCCGCAAGATGAGTGTGGAAGACAATATCATGTCGGTGCTGGAGATGACCGGCAAGCCAAGAGCCTATCAGCTTGAGAAACTGGAGAGTCTGATCAAGGACTTTGACTTGCAGAAGGTGCGCAAGAACCTGGGCGACCAGCTTTCCGGAGGTGAGCGCCGAAGAGTGGAAATCGCCCGTTGCCTTGCCAACGATCCTAAGTTCATCATGCTCGATGAGCCATTCGCCGGAGTCGATCCTATCCAGGTAGAGGAAATCCAGCATATCGTATGGAAACTGAAGTACCGCAACATCGGAATCCTCATCACCGACCACAATGTGGATGAGACACTTACCATCACCGACAGAGCCTATCTGCTCTTCGAAGGCCGCATCCTCTTCCAGGGAACTCCGGAGGAGCTGGCAGAAAACAAGACAGTGAAGGAGAAGTACCTTACAACCAGCTTTGTGCTTAGAAAGAAGGACTTCCAGCTGCTGGATGAGCAGAAAAAAGCAAGAGATAAGGAGTAATTAGGTTAAAAAAACAAATTTTTCTCTTATATATTAGGTATATCGGCTAAAAATGCGTAATTTTGCAAGCCGATTGTGTAAAAGGCTTATCCTGGAGCGTCAGGGAGAGCCTGAACCGATTGAACAAGATAATAATTAATAATAATAATAATAATAAATCAAGATGAAAGTTTCATTTGAAAATCCTGACAAGATTAATGGTCTTATGACTCTCGTTGTAGAGGAGGCAGACTATAAGAACGAAGTCGAGAAGACATTGAAAGATTACCGTAAGAAGGCTAACGTTCCAGGTTTCCGTCCTGGTCAGGCTCCTATGGGTATGATTAAGCGCCAGTTCGGTGCATCTGTAAAGATGGAGGCCATCAACAAGCTCGTTGGCCAGGAGATTTACAAGTATGTACAGGACAACAATATCCAGATGCTCGGCGAGCCTCTTCCATCAGAGAAGCAGGAGCCAGCTGACTTGGAGAAGGACACAACCTTCACATTCATGTTCGACATCGCTGTAGCACCTGAGTTCAAGGTAACTCTCAACGGTCGCGACAAGATTGATTACTATAACATCAAGGTTGACGATAAGATCCTCGACCAGCAGGTAGAGATGTACGCTCAGCGTGCAGGTAGCTACGAGAAGGGCGAGAAGTATGAGGAGAACGACCTTTTGAAGGGTGATATCCGCGAGCTCGACGAGAACGGTAACACCAAGGAAGGTGGTATCACTGTTGAGGGTGCTATCCTGATGCCTAGCTACATCAAGGTAGAGGAGCAGAAGAATCTCTTCAATGACGCTAAGGTAGGTGATGTAATCACTTTCAACCCTAAGAAGGCTTACCCAGAGAACGATACTGAGGTTTCTTCTCTCTTGAAGATCGAGCGTGAGGCTGTTGCTGACTTGGAGTCTGAGTTCAGCTTCCAGATCACAGAGATCCAGCGCTTCAAGAAGCACGAGGTAAACGAGGAGCTCTTCAAGCAGGTATTCGGTGAGGATACTGACGTGAAGGACGAGGCTGCTTTCCGTGCTAAGATCGCTGAGGGATTGCAGGAGCAGTTGGTTAACGACTCTGACTACAAGTTCATCCTCGACGTTCGCGAGCACTGCGAGAAGAAGGTTGGCGAGTTGACATTCCCAGATGCACTCTTGAAGCGCATCATGTTGGCTAACAACAAGGATAAGGGTGAGGAGTTCGTAGAGAAGAACTACGAGCAGAGCATCAAGGAGTTGACATGGCACCTCATCAAGGAGCAGCTCATCAAGGCTCAGGATATCAAGGTAAACGACGAGGATATCAAGGAGACCGCTAAGGAGGCAGCTCGTGCTCAGTTCGCTCAGTATGGTATGACAAACATCCCTGAGGAGTATATCGAGAACTATGCTAACGAGATCCTCAAGAAGGGTGACTCTGTTGACGCATTGGTAGATCGCTCTATCGACCGTAAGTTGGCTGCAGCCCTCAAGGGCGCTGTTAAGCTCAACGAAAAGGAGATTTCTGTAGAGGATTTCAACAAGATGATGCAGGAATAACACTTTTTTGAAAAAAAACTTCAAATAATTACGAGGTTATCGACTTTTTTTATTATCTTTGTTCCACCGAATGAGATAATGAGGTCGATAACCTCGTTTTTTGTTCCTTATTTTGAAGAAAAAAGTAATATAGATATGAACGATTTTAGAAAATATGCTACCAAGCATCTTGGTATGAATGGGATGGTGCTTGACGACGTGATGAAGTCGCAGGCTAAGTATTTGAACCCTTACATCTTGGAGGAGCGTCAGTTGAACGTTACCCAGATGGACGTCTTCTCTCGTCTGATGATGGACCGCATCATCTTCCTGGGTACGGAAATTGATGATTATACTGCCAACACCTTGCAGGCACAGCTGCTCTATCTCGACTCTGTAGATAGCGGCAAGGATATTTCCATCTATCTGAACAGTCCTGGCGGTAGCGTTACTGCCGGTTTGGGTATCTATGATACCATGCAGTTTATTACCAGCGATGTAGCTACCATCTGTACAGGTATGGCTGCTTCCATGGCTGCCGTATTGCTCGTTTCTGGTCAGGAAGGCAAGCGTTCAGCCTTGCCACATAGCCGTGTGATGATTCACCAGCCATTGGGTGGTGTTCAGGGTCAGGCTTCTGATATCGAGATCGAGGCTCGTGAGATCCTGAAGATGAAGAAGGAGCTCTATACCATCATCTCTGAGCATTCTCATACTCCATACGACAAGGTTTATGCTGACAGCGACCGTAACTACTGGATGACTGCTGAGGAAGCAAAGGAGTATGGTATGATTGATAATATCCTGGTACGCAAGTAACGGGACGGTATATCAAGATTGCTATATATAATATAAGGTATATATAATAAGGTATAAAGAAGAAAAAGGAAAAGACATTATGCCAAAGAAAGCATGTAGCTTCTGTGGAAGAAGCGAAAATGAAGTGAAGTTGTTGATCACAGGTATCAATGGCTTTATCTGTGAGGAGTGCGCCAAGCAGGCATTTGAGATTGTGCAGCAGACTGGCGTGTTGAATCCAAAGGGCGATGACGCGAAGTTTGCCTTGAAGCAGGTGCCAAAGCCTATGGAGATCAAGGAATATCTCGATGAATATATCATCGGACAGGAACAGGCCAAGCGTCATCTTGCCGTTGCTGTCTATAATCACTATAAGCGTCTGCAGCAGCCTGAGGATAAGGAAGGCGTGGAAATCGAAAAGAGCAACATCATCATGGTGGGTAGTACCGGTACCGGTAAGACATTGCTGGCACGTACCATTGCCAAGTTGCTCGATGTGCCTTTCACCATCGTGGATGCTACGGTATTTACCGAGGCTGGTTATGTAGGTGAGGATGTGGAGAGTATCCTCTCCCGTCTGCTCCAGGTAGCCGACTATAATGTGGAGGCAGCCCAGCGTGGTATCGTCTTCATCGACGAGATTGACAAGATTGCCCGCAAGAGCGACAACCCATCTATCACCCGCGACGTAAGTGGAGAGGGTGTGCAGCAGGGACTTTTGAAACTCCTGGAGGGAACCATGGTGAACGTACCGCCAAAGGGTGGACGCAAGCATCCTGATCAGGATTACATCCATGTGGATACCAAGAATATCCTCTTTATCTGCGGTGGTGCTTTCGACGGTATCGAGCGCAAGATTGCCCAGCGTCTGAATACCCACGTGGTAGGCTACAACTCAGTACAGAATGTTGCCAAGGTAGATAAGAAGGATCTGATGAAGTACATCCTGCCACAGGATTTGAAGTCGTTCGGTCTGATTCCTGAGATCATCGGCCGTCTGCCTGTGCTCACTTATCTCAATCCTTTGGATAGAGATGCGCTGCGCAAGATCCTGGTAGAGCCAAAGAACTCTATCGTGAAGCAGTATATGAAGCTCTTCGAGATGGATGGCATCAAGCTCAGCTTTACAGAGGAAGCTCTCGACTTCATGGTAGATAAGGCTGTGGAGTATAAGTTGGGTGCCCGTGGACTTCGTTCTATCGTAGAGGCAGTGATGACCGATGCGATGTTTGAGGTACCATCCAAGAAGATCAAGAAGTTTGAAGTGACATTGGATTATGCCAAGGGACAGCTCGACAAGGCTCATCTTGGACAGCTGGAGTCTGCGTAAGGAGGATTCCGGCAAGCATTATTCTTTGTAAATATCATCAAATCAGTTGGGAGAGAATCCCGGCTGATTTCTATATACCATATAAAGACATATAAAATTAAAGTTGGATATGACGGAACAGGTAAATCTTACAGAACAGTTGAAACATTATTTCGGTTTCGATTCGTTTAAAGGCGAGCAGGAATCTATCATCAGGAACCTGATGGAAGGCAACGATACGTTTGTGTTGCTGCCTACTGGTGGTGGCAAGAGCTTGTGTTATCAGCTTCCATCCTTGATCATGGATGGAACAGCTATTGTTATCTCACCACTGATTGCCCTGATGAAGAATCAGGTGGATGTGATCAATGGACTGAGTGAGGACGATGGCGTGGCTCACTATCTGAATTCATCTCTGAACAAATCGGCCATTGAGAAGGTAAAGGGCGACATATTAAGTGGCAAGACCAAGCTCCTCTATGTGGCACCGGAATCTCTGACCAAGGAAGATAATGTAGAGTTCTTGAAGACCATCAAAATCTCTTTCTATGCCGTGGATGAGGCACACTGTATCTCTGAGTGGGGACATGATTTCCGCCCAGAGTACCGACGCATACGCCCTATCATCAACGAAATAGGCAAGGCACCGGTCATTGCCCTTACGGCAACGGCTACCGACAAGGTGCGTACAGACATCAAGAAAAACCTCGGCATCGTGGATGCCAGGGAATTCAAAAGCTCCTTCAACCGTGCGAATCTCTTCTACGAGGTGCGCCAGAAAACCAACGACATCGATCGCCAGATTATCATGTTTATCCGTCAGCATCCAGGTAAGAGTGGCATCATCTATTGTCTGTCCAGAAAGAAGGTGGAAGAACTGGCTGAAGTACTCAAGGCAAACGATATCAAGGCTGCACCTTATCATGCAGGTCTGGATTCCGCAACCCGTTCGCAGACTCAAGACGATTTCCTGATGGAGCGCATTGATGTCATCGTGGCAACCATCGCCTTCGGTATGGGTATTGACAAGCCGGATGTAAGATTTGTCATCCACTATGATATTCCAAAGAGTCTGGAAGGTTACTATCAGGAGACCGGTCGTGCCGGACGTGATGGAGGAGAAGGTATCTGCATCGCTTTCTATGCACGCAAGGATTTGAGAAAACTGGAGAAATTCATGGAGAACAAGCCTGTGGCTGAACAGGATATCGGCCGACAGCTCCTGCAGGAGACTGCCGCATACGCTGAATCATCAGTCTGCCGCCGCAAGATGCTGCTCCATTATTTCGGAGAAGAATATAATGTGGAAAACTGCCACAATTGCGACAACTGTCTGCATCCTTCCGTGAAGTTTGAGGCTAAGGATGCACTGGTTGTGGTATTGGAGGCTGTGGCTGCCGTGAAGGAAAACTTCCGTCAGGAGTATATCGTTGATTTCGTGAAAGGCCGTGCCACCGACGACATCGTTTCCCACAAGCACGACAACCTGGAAGAGTTTGGTGCAGGTGAGGATATGGATGCCAAGGTATGGAATCCGGTAATCCGCCAGGCATTGATAGCCGGTTACCTCAAGAAGGATGTAGAGAACTACGGACTATTGAAGTTGACTGCCGCCGGCAGGCGCTATCTGAAGAATCCGACATCCTTCATGATCGTTGCCGACAAGGAGTTTAAGGACGATTATGTAGAGAGTGCTCACGAAGGCAGTAGCAACGGAGAAGCTTTGGATCCAACCCTCTTTGCCATGTTGAAAGACCTGCGCAAGAATGTGGCGAAAAAGCACAAGTTGCCGCCATACGTCATTTTCCAGGATGTATCTCTGGAGCAGATGGCTACCATGTATCCGCACGACTTGCAGGAGTTGCAGAACATCCAGGGGGTGGGAGCCGGAAAGGCAAAGCGTTATGGCAAGGAATTCTGTAAGCTGATCCAGAACTATTGTGTAGAAAATGAAATCGAGCGACCAGAGGAGTTGCGCGTGAAGACCGTTGCCAAGAAGTCATTGCTCAAGGTGAACATCATCCAGAGCATCGACCGACAGATCGACCTCGAAGATCTTGCCAGCGCCAAAGGTTTGGAGTTCGCTGATCTCCTGGACGAAATTGAGGCAATCGTGTATAGCGGAACCAAGTTGAATATCGATTATTTCATCGAAGACAGGATGGATGATGACAAGATCGACGACATCTATGACTACTTCATGGAGAGTGAAACAGACGACTTGGAGGCGGCACTCGATGAGTTGGATGAAGACTACTCAGAAGAGGACATTCGACTGATTAGAATCAAGTTTTTGTCCGAACAAGCCAACTAATCACGTTAAATAGCATTAATAAGGTAAGATTTTCGTAAAAAGCGAACTCTATCTGAGAAATTATTGCTAAATTTGCACGCAATAAATTTTTAAAGGTTACAATATGTCATCATTTGTTGCAGATAAAATTGTAATGGACGGTCTCACTTACGACGACGTCCTTCTGATCCCTGCTTATTCAGAGGTACTACCAAAACAGGTAGAGTTGAAAACCAAGTTCTCTCGTAACATCGAGTTGAACGTTCCATTCGTTACAGCAGCGATGGACACCGTTACCGAGGCTTCAATGGCGATTGCTATCGCCCGCGAAGGTGGTATTGGTGTCATCCACAAGAACATGACCATCGAGGAGCAAGCTCGTCAGGTGGCTATCGTGAAGCGTGCTGAGAATGGTATGATTTATGACCCTGTCACCATCCGTCGTGGCAGTACAGTGAAGGATGCGCTGGATATGATGCACGACTATCATATCGGTGGTATTCCAGTGGTGGATGACGAGAATCATCTCGTTGGTATCGTGACCAACCGTGACCTTCGTTTCGAGCGTCACATGGACAAGAAGATTGATGAGGTAATGACCAGCGAGAATCTGGTTACCACTCACATCCAGACCGACCTGGTTGCCGCTGCTTCCATCTTACAGGAGAACAAGATCGAGAAGCTCCCTGTAGTTGACAACGAGAATCACTTGGTAGGTTTGATCACTTACAAGGACATCACCAAGGCAAAGGACAAGCCAATGGCTTGCAAGGATGCCAAGGGTCGCCTTCGCGTGGCTGCCGGTGTAGGTGTTACTGTTGATACCTTGGATCGTGCCAAGGCTCTGGTTGAGGCTGGTGCTGATGCCATCGTTATCGATACAGCTCATGGTCACTCTAAGGGTGTTGTTGAGAAGCTCAAGCAGGTAAAGGCTGCCTTCCCACAGGTAGATGTAGTAGTAGGTAATGTTGCTACCGGCGAGGCTGCCAAGTATTTGGTAGAGAATGGCGCTGATGGCGTAAAGGTAGGTATCGGTCCTGGTTCTATCTGTACTACCCGTGTCGTTGCCGGTGTAGGTGTGCCTCAGTTGAGTGCTGTTTATGATGTATATTCTGCCTTGAAGGGTACAGGCGTTCCTTTGATTGCCGATGGCGGTTTGCGCTATTCTGGTGACGTAGTGAAGGCTCTGGCTGCTGGTGGTAGCTGCGTAATGATCGGTTCATTGGTAGCTGGTACTGAGGAGAGCCCTGGCGATACTATCATCTTCAACGGCCGTAAGTTCAAGAGCTACCGCGGTATGGGTTCTCTCGAGGCTATGGAGCAGAAGAATGGTTCTAAGGACCGTTACTTCCAGGGTGACACCAAGGATGCCAAGAAGCTTGTACCAGAGGGTATCGCAGGTCGTGTTCCTTACAAGGGAACTGTACAGGAGGTTATCTACCAGTTGATTGGTGGTTTGCGTTCTGGTATGGGTTACTGTGGTGCTGCTACTATCGAGAACTTGCACAACGCTAAGTTTGCCCGCATTACAAATGCCGGCGTATTGGAGAGCCATCCACATGATATCACTATCACCAGTGAGGCTCCTAACTACAGCCGCCCAGAATAATTATTTGAAAAGTAAAAATGAGATTTTATGCGCTTTTTGCAGCTATGCTCCTTTCGGGGAGCATAGCTTTTGCTCAAAACGACGACCCTACTATCATGACTATCAATGGTCAGCCTGTCAGTCGTTCGGAATTTGAATATTCTTATAACAAAAACAATTCCGAGGGCGTGATTGACAAGAAGACAGTCAATGAGTATGTTGACCTATTTGTTAATTACAAACTTAAGGTTTTGGCGGCGTTGGATGCCCATATCGATACTACGGCTTCTTTCAAACAGGAGTTCCTGCAGTATCGTGACCAGCAGGTGCGTCCGACGATGATCAGTTCGGGAGACGTGGAGGCGGAAGCGCAGAAAATTTACGAAGAAGCGAAACAACGTGTCAGTAGGTCGGGCGGATTGGTCAATCCTGCCCACATATTGATCCGTTTGGGACAGAAAGCCTCTGCTGCTGACCAGGAAACGGCACGACAGAAGGCTCAGTCTATCTATCAGGCCCTATGCAAGGGGGGCGATTTCGCCGAATTTGCCAGAAAATACTCTGATGACCAGGGTTCTGCCGTCAAGGGTGGAGACATTTCCTGGATTTCAAGAGGGCAGACGGTGAAGACTTTTGAGGATGCTGCGTTCTCACTCAAGGTGGGAGAAATCAGCAAGCCAGTCCTCTCGGAGTTTGGCTATCACATCATCAAGCTGATGGGAAAGCAGGACTTCTATCCTTATGATTCGGTGAAGAACGATATCCTTCGTTTCATCGATGCCAAGGGAATCAGAGAAAGAATCATCAACGAAAAGTTGGATTCCATAGCCAGGACGTTGCCTGCGGGAAGTGACCGTGAAACCGTCTTGGATCAGAAAGCTTCAGAATTGTCGGCTCACGACAAGAATCTGAAATATCTCATGCAGGAGTATCACGATGGATTGCTGCTCTATGAAATCAGCAACCGGATGGTATGGGAGAGAGCGGCGAATGATGAACAGGCACAAGCTGCTTATTTTGCCAAGAACAAGAAGAAATACAGATGGGAGCATCCCCGATTCAAGGGTATCGCTTACCATACAAAGGATGCTGCCGACGTGGCAGCGGTCAAGAAATGCGTAAAGGGTAAGCCTTTCAGCCAATGGGCAGAGTTGCTTCGCAGGAAGTTTAATGCCGATTCGGTGGTGCGTGTTCAGGTGGAGGAAGGAATCTTCAAGAAGGGAGATCATCCTGTAGTGGATTCACTGGTGTTCAAGACAAGCGCCAAGGTAGAGAAGGTTCAAGGATATCCTTACGATGCTACATTCGGAAAAATTCTCAAGAAGGGACCTAAGGAATACACGGATGTGAAAGCCTGGGTGATAGCCGACTATCAGGACCAGCTGGAGAAGGAATGGGTGGCAACATTAAGAAAGAAATATCAGTTTGTGGTGTACCCTGAGGTATTAGCCACGGTAAACAAACATTAAATATAAAATTCAAGCAGAATACAGATCTATGAAGACTGGATATAAAATGAGTCTGGCGTTTATCGCATTGCTCCTCATCATGGGCATGAGCGCAAGCGCCTCACGTATGGGCATGAGTCGCCATGCTTCGGTTGCCGACAGTGATTCGGCAAAGTTGGAAGCGGTGAACGACTCGCAGTCAATCGACCCGGGAAGTATTGTTGACGAGGTGATCTGGGTAGTTGGAGATGAGGCTATCCTCAAGTCTGACGTCGAGGTTACCCGCTTGCAGTCGGAGGCTGATGGCATCAAGTTCGTCGGTGATCCAGACTGTTCTATTCCTGAGCAGATTGCCGTGCAGAAACTTTTCCTGCATCAGGCTGCCATCGACAGTATCGAGGTGTCTGAATCGGAAGTCATGCAAGGCATCGACGACCAGATCAACTACTGGGTTTCCATGATTGGATCCCGTGAGAAGCTGGAGGAATACCGTAAGCAGAGCATCACCCAGATGCGCCAGCAGATGCATGACGATTTCAAGAACCGCCAGCTCATCCAGAAGATGAAGCAGGAACTGGTGAAGGATATCAAGGTTTCTCCTGCGCAGGTACGTAAGTATTTCAACAACTTGCCTACGGATAGTATTCCATTCGTTCCTACAGAGGTGGAGGTAGAGATCCTGACCATGCAGCCTCGTATTCCGATGGAAGAAATCAGCCGTGTGAAGAACCAGTTGCGTGACTTCACCGACCGTGTGAACAAGGGTGAGACTACTTTCGCTACGCTGGCACGTATGTACAGTGAAGACCCAGGATCTGCCCGAATGGGTGGTGAGATGGATTATATCGGACGTGGTATGTTGGATCCTGCATTTGCCAATGTAGCATTCAACCTGACCGATCCAAAGAAGATTTCCAAGATTGTGGAGTCTGAGTTCGGTTATCACATCATCCAGTTGATTGATAAGCGAGGTGACAAGATCAAGTGCCGTCATATCCTGCTCAAGCCACAGGTTTCTCAGGAGGCTATCGACAAGTCAATCGGCCGTCTGGATTCCATCGGCAATGATATCCGTGCCAAGAAGTTTACCTTCGAGGCTGCCGTAGAGGCATTGTCTGATGACAAGGATACCCGCAACAACAAGGGATTGATGGCAAATACAGCCCAGGCAGACAACCGTACCTCTAAGTTCCAGATGAAGGATCTTCCTACAGAGGTGGCACGTGTGGTAGATACCATGAAGGTAGGTCAGATTTCTACACCTTTTACTATGGTCAACAGCAAGGGCAAGACTACCTGCGCCCTGATTAAGTTGGTGAGCAGGGTAGAGGGTCATAGAGCTACCATTACCGAGGACTTCCAGGTAATGAAGGATGTCGTCCTTGCCAAGGAAAGAGAAAAAACGTTGCATGACTGGGTGGTTGACAAGATTAAGAAGACCTACGTTCGTATGAACGATCGCTACAAGAATTGCAATTTTGAATATCAAGGTTGGGTTAAATGATCAATAACAAGCAACATAATATTAACAAGAACGGGCATAGAATCTTTTTCATATTGATTCTATGCCTATTTGGGTTTTGTCTGGTGCAGGCTATGCAGGCACCTAGAAAGAAACACAAGAAGCGCCCGGAGGGTGAGAGAGTCTATCTTCTTCACGCCGATGAGTTGCGCTATGATATGTTTGGCAGAAACCCTGATGCCCAGATCGTGAAGGGCAAGGTTTCGTTCATGCACCAGGGAGGTCATCTCACCTGCGACAGTGCCTATTTCTATCAGGGCACCAATTCCGTGAAGGCTTTCGGTCATGTGCATTACCGTCAGGGTGATACCTTGTCGCTTACCTGCGAGAGGGCTGAATATGATGGTATGATGCAGATGATGCACGCCCGCAGAAATGTGGTACTGCACCATCGCAGACAGACCCTGAAGACGGATAGTCTGGATTTCGACCGTCTGTATAACATGGCGAACTTCTTTGACGGCGGTACGCTCATTGACGGTAAGGACCGACTGGTTTCCGACTGGGGAGAATATCATACCGAGACCCGAGAGGCAAAGTTCGTCTTCAATGTGAAGTTGCGCAGTGGTAAGGATGTGGTTACCACCGATACCTTGTATTATGACGTTCCGACCTCTACCGCCCATATGGTGGGACCTTCCAAGATTGTTTCAGGTTCCAGCGTGGTGCATACGGCAGATGGTTATTATGATACCAAGACCGATAAGGCTAAGCTCTTTGGCCGTTCTACCTTGGTGGATAAGGACAAGTCGATTACCGGCGACAGTCTCTACTATGTCAAGAATGGCGAGAGCACCGGTTATGGCAATGTGGTGTATGTGGATAAGAAGAACAAGAATTCCCTTACCTGCAACTATCTCCGTTATAACGAGAAGACGGGAATGGGATTCGCTACCAAGCGACCTGTAGCCATCGACTATTCTCAGAAAGATACGTTGTGGATGCATTCAGACACCATGCGCATCTATACTTTCAATATCAATACCGATTCGGTATATCGCAAGGTGCATGCCTATCCGCATGTCCGTGCTTTCCGCAACGATATGCAGGCTATCTGCGATTCCCTGGTCTTCAATTCCAAGGATTCCTGTATGACGATGTATAAGGATCCTATTATCTGGAATGCCAACCGACAGATGCTCGGTGAGGAAATCAGAGCTTATATGGCAGACTCCACCATCCGCTTTGCCCATGTCATCGGTCAGGCTCTCTCTATCGAGCAGATGCCAGACAGCGTACATTATAATCAGATTACTTCTTCCGAGATGAAGTCCTATTTCGAAAAGGGAGAAATGAAGATGACGGAAGCAATCGGCAATGTGCAGACGGTCTATTATATGACCAACGACAAGGACAGTTCACTGGTGGGACTCAACTATCTAGAGACCGATACCATGCGTATGTATCTGGGAGCAGCCAGAAAGTTGGATAAGATCTGGACCAATAAGTTCACCAGTACCATGTATCCGATTACACAGGTTCCGCCAGCCAAGTATAAGTTACCTAACTTTGCGTGGTTTGAGGACCTCCGACCAACGGATAAGAATGATATTTTTGTATGGCGTGGCAAGTCGAGTGGCACGGAGTTGAAATCCATTAAGCGCCATGAGGCACCTTTGCAGTCCCTGAAGAAGGAACCGCTCAAGGAGGATAAGGAGAAGGCTGAAGCAGAGACAGCATCAGAGAAGACAGCCAAGGTTGCGCCAAAAGTTACCAAGAAAAACAAACGTAAATATAAAAAGAAACGACGATGAGTGATGTCATCCAACTTTTACCAGATTCTGTTGCCAATCAGATAGCAGCAGGAGAAGTGATACAGCGACCAGCTTCTGTCATCAAGGAGCTGGTGGAGAATGCTGTTGATGCCGGCGCCAGGAATATTCAGGTGGTCGTGGTGGATGCGGGTCGCACCAACATCCAGGTCATTGATGATGGCAAGGGAATGTCGGAGACGGATGCCCGCCTTGCCTTTGAGCGCCATTCTACCTCTAAGATTCGTAAGGCAGACGATCTCTTTGCCCTCCGTACGATGGGATTCAGAGGAGAGGCTTTGGCATCTATTGCTGCCGTGGCACAGGTGGAACTCAAGACCCGTCAGGAATCTGACGAGATAGGTACCCTCGTAGCCATATCGGGTTCCCGGTATGAGCGACAGGAACCTTGTGCCTGTCCTGTGGGCACCAACTTTTCTGTGAGCAATATCTTCTACAATGTTCCTGCCCGCCGTAAATTCCTGAAATCGAATTCTACCGAGCTCAATAACATCCTTACCGCTTTTGAGCGCATTGCCTTGGTGAATCCGCAGATTTCGTTTACCCTGCACAGCAATGGCACAGAAGTGTTCAATCTTCGTGCTGCCAATCTGCGCCAGCGTATCCTGGATGTGTTTGGCAAGAAGTTCAATCATGATCTCTTGCCAGTCAATGTAGAGACAACGATGTGCAAGGTTTCCGGATTTGCCGGCAAACCGGAGGCTGCCCGCAAGAAGGGAGTGCATCAGTTCTTCTTTGTGAACGGCAGATACATGAAGCATCCTTATTTCAACAAGGCGGTGATGGCGGCTTACGACCGCTTGATTCCGGTAGGAGAGCAGGTGCCTTACTTCCTCTATTTCGAGGTGGATCCTAAGGATATCGATGTGAACATCCATCCTACCAAGACTGAAATCAAGTTTGAGAATGAGCAGGCTATCTGGCAGATTCTCTCGGCTGCGGTGAAGGAGAGCATCGGTATGTTTAATGATGTACCGACCATCGACTTTGATACCGAGGATAAGCCGGAAATCCCGATGTTCAATCCGGAAGAGATTCCTTCAGCATCGGCTCCGAAGATCAGCGTCAATCCGGGATACAATCCTTTCAAGACCCGTTCTACCACTACGGCGAAGCCTGTGGGAGCCAGTTTCCCTGGTCCTTCCAGTACCAAACCGGAGATAGACCAGAATTGGGAACAGCTTTACGAAGGGTTGAAAGACCAGGATGAACAGCAGCATACGATGGAGCTCTTTGATGAGCCCGAGCAGGCTACTGCTGCAGGTACTACGGCTAGCAGTATCATTGCAGAAAAGTCGCCATCCCATTATCAGTATAAAGGCAAGTATATCATGACCGCCGTGAAATCGGGATTGATGATCATCGACCAGCATCGTGCTCATGTGCGTATCCTGTTCGAACAGTATCTCAAGCAGCTTGCCGAACGCACCTTCCATTCCCAGAAGGTTCTCTTCCCGGAAGTAGTGCAGTTCCCGATGTCGGAGAAGGTCATCTTCGAAAAGATCTTGCCGGAAATGAACGGGATGGGATTTGAGTTGGAAGATCTGGGAGGTGGCAGCTATGCCGTCAACTCCGTACCTGCCGGGCTGGAAGGAATGAATCCGGTAAGGCTGGTGCAGGATATGGTATCCAGTGCGGTGGAGAAAGGAGTCTCAGCCATGGATGAAATCAACCATGCCCTGGCTCTTTCGCTTGCCCGTCATGCAGCGATACCGCACGGACAGGTGTTGAGCAATGAGGAGATGGAAGGATTGGTCAATGGACTTTTCGCCTGCGAGAATGTGAACTATACTCCTGATGGCAAGTCGGTGCTCTGCATCCTTCAGCAGCAGGAAATAGAGCATCTCCTGGGGTAGAGGCTTCCATCATCAAAGAATGCTATATATAATAAGGTGTAGTTAAACTGAAAGTTAAAAATAGAAAGGTATGAAAAAGATATTAGCTTTGCTGGCTTTGGCCAGTGTTTCTATGGGAAGTTTTGCTCAGGACGTGGTTCCTGAAGAAAAATATAGTATTGCCACCAATTCTTTTTTCAGTAATTGGTTTGTTCAGGCTGGCTTGGACTGGAATGCATGGTATTCTGCCGAAGAGAGAGGACACGATCTGTCGAAGAGTCCTTTCAAGAAGTTCCGCAGCAATCCGGGCATCTCCCTGGCTTTCGGTAAGTGGTTTACACCAGGTATCGGTCTTCGTACCAAGATTCAGGGATTCTGGGGAAAGAAGGTGGATGCCGACTGGAACGAGGATACCAACGAGGGCAACGGCAACAAGTATTGGGTAGCCAATGAGCAGGTGATGTTCAACCTGACCAACCTTTTTAAAGGTTACAAGGAAGAACGCGTCTGGAACATGATGGCGTTTGCCGGTGCCGGTGTGGGCCGTTCGATGACTCACAACAACTATGCCATGAATTACAGTCTGGGTCTTCATTCTGCATGGAAGGTGGCAGAAAAGGTTCAGCTTTTTGCAGAAGCTGGTCTGAATACCTTCGATCATAATATAGATAATTGTGCAGGAAGTGCCTCCCAGTCTTGGATCCGCCGATGCAAGAATTACTATTTCGAACTAGGTGTTACCTATAATCTGGGCTCTTCCCGTTGGAGAAAGGCGCCGGATATGGATATTGTTGATACACTTCACCAGTCGGAACTGGATGCCTTGAATGCAGCTTTGGAAGATGCCAATGCAGAAACCGAGCGTTTGAGAGGACTTCTGGAGAAAAAGAAGGCAGGAGAGAAGGAATCAGAGCATGCTACCGACGTAGCTCCTGAAGATTCTGGCGATGCTCCTGCAGATTCGGTAGATACTCCTGCAGGTTCAGTAGAACAGTAAGTTTTGGCAAAAAGCTCCAAATCATCCTATATAAAAGGCATTTTTCCCCGTGGAAAATGCCTTTTTTCATGTTTTTTCAACGAAAATGAAAAAAAAGTCGGAAAAAGTTTGGTGGAATCAAATATTTGTAGTACCTTTGCAACCGCTTACGAAAAGTAAGGGCGCTTAGCTCAGCTGGTTTAGAGCATCTGCCTTACAAGCAGAGGGTCGGCGGTTCGAATCCGTCAGCGCCCACCAAGTTAAAAGGTCTTTCAACAATCGTTGAAAGACCTTTTTTGTTTTAATTAAAGCTAAATAATTCTCAGTTTTTCTGTTTTCTCGTAGGAATTCATTACCTTTGCACCCTATATAAATAATACGTATTGTTATGAATTTAGATTTATTGACTGCCATATCACCTATAGATGGTCGTTACAGGGGAAAAACAGAGCAACTCGCCAACTACTTTTCAGAGTATGCTCTCATTCGTTATCGTGTTCGCGTAGAGATAGAGTATTTCATTACTTTATGTGAGTTACCATTGCCACAGCTGGCTTCTTTCGATCAGTCGCTGTTTGAGCGTTTGCGTGACATCTATCGTAATTTCAACGAGAACGATGCTCAGCGTGTGAAAGACATTGAGAAGGTTACCAACCACGATGTGAAAGCTGTTGAGTATTTCATCAAGGAAGAGTTTGACAAGATTGGTGGCTTGGATGCCTACAAGGAGTTTATCCACTTCGGTTTGACATCTCAGGACATCAACAACACCAGTGTGCCTCTTTCTGTGAAGGAAGCTCTGGAGGAGTGCTTCTACCCTCAGGTAGAAGAGCTGATTGCCCAGCTTCAGACTTATGCTGATGAGTGGAAGGATGTACCTATGTTGGCTAAAACTCATGGTCAGCCTGCTTCTCCTACCCGTCTGGGCAAGGAAATCATGGTTTATGTATATCGTCTTACCGAGCAGCTTGATTCATTGAAGGCTTGCAAGTTTACAGCTAAGTTTGGTGGTGCTACCGGTAATTACAATGCTCATCATGTAGCTTATCCAGAGTATGACTGGAAGGCTTTCGGCAACAAGTTCGTCAGCGAGAAGCTGGGCTTGGAGCGTGAGCAATATACTACTCAGATCAGTAACTATGATCATCTGGGTTCCATCTTTGATGCCATCCGCAGAATCAACACCATCATCATCGACTTGGACCGTGACTTCTGGATGTACATCTCTATGGATTACTTCAAGCAGAAGATCAAGGCTGGTGAGGTAGGTTCCAGTGCCATGCCACACAAGGTGAACCCTATCGATTACGAGAACAGTGAGGGTAACCTCGGTATTGCCAATGCCATTCTCCAGTTCCTGGCACAGAAGCTTCCAGTGAGCCGTCTGCAGCGTGACCTTACCGACAGTACCGTACTCCGTAACATCGGTGTGCCTCTCGGTCATAGCGTCATCGCCATCCAGAGCACATTGAAGGGCTTGCGTAAGCTCATCCTCCATGAAGAGAAGTTACAGGAAGACTTGAATAATACCTGGGCTGTAGTAGCTGAGGCTATTCAGACCATCCTTCGCCGTGAGGCTTATCCACATCCATACGAGGCATTGAAGGCGCTCACCCGCACCAATACCCATATGACAGAGGAGACCATTCATGAGTTTATCAAGGGATTGAATGTTAGCGATAGCGTGAAGGCCGAATTGATGGCTATCACTCCTAGCAATTACACAGGTATCTAATCAAAAAGCAGTTTCCCTAACGGGCAGCCAAGGATATATTAAGACATATCATATATAACATAAATTAATAATAATAGATTTATTAACCCGGCCGTGAGGCTTTTATATTGAATAAATTATGGATTCAGAGTTCGAAAACAAACCACAGAGTCAATCGTCTGAGAGCGAGAACACCCGAGAGGGCTTCAACGCAGGCGGTTATCAGAAGAGTTATCGTAGTGTAGGTCGCACACAGCGTCCACGTATTAACAGTCATCGCCCATCATTCAACAGCGATAGAAGTAGTAGTAGCAGCGAGGGTGGTTTCCGTCCAGAAGGCTTCGGAGCTGGCTTGCAGAGCAGCTCTACCAGCTCTAGCAGCGAGCGTCCACAGCGCAGCAGCTATGGTAGCAGCCGTGGCAGCTATGGCAGCCGTCCACAGCAGGGTGGCTACAACAGCCGTGGTGGCTATAACAGCAACCGTGGTGGAGGCTATGGTCGTCCTCAGCAGGGTGGCTACAACAGCCGTCCACAGCAGGGTGGCTACAATAGTCGTCCTCGTTTTAATAATAACGCAGAAGGTGACGATCAGCATCCATCAACTGGTGGCTATCAGCCACGTCAGCAGGGTGGTTACAATGGTCGTCCACAGCAGGGTGGCTATGGCAGCCGTCCTCAGCATGGCGGTTACAACAGCCGTCCTCAGCATGGTGGATACAACAGCAACCGTGGTGGTGGTTATGGCCGTCCTCAGCAGGGTGGTTACAATAGCAACCGTGGTGGCGGCTATGGTCGTCCACAGGGTGGTGGCTATGGCAACAACCGTGGTGGTGGCTTCCGTCAGCACACTCCAGGATACGATCCAAATGCTAAGTATAGCATGAAGAAGCGTATTGAATACAAGGAGGAGAATATCGACCCAACAGAGCCATTGCGCTTGAACAAGTTCCTTGCCAATGCTGGTGTATGCTCTCGCCGTGAGGCTGATGAGTTCATCCAGGCTGGTCTGGTAACTGTCAATGGTCAGGTAGTTACCGAGTTGGGTACCAAGATTCTTCGCACCGACGAGGTGAAGTTCCATGATGCTGTAGTATCTTTGGAGAAGAAGGTATATGTATTGCTCAACAAGCCAAAGGATTACGTGACAACCAGCGACGATCCTCAGCAGCGCAAGACTGTGATGGACCTCGTTAAGGATGTATGCCCTGAGCGTATCTATCCTGTAGGTCGTCTCGACCGTAACACAACAGGTGTACTCCTGTTGACCAACGATGGTGACCTGGCTTCTAAGTTGACTCATCCTAAGTTCTTGAAGAAGAAGGTATATCACGTACACCTCGACAAGAACCTCACTGCTCACGATATGCAGCAGATCAGCGAGGGTATCACTTTGGAAGATGGCGAGATCAAGGCAGATGCAGTAGCTTATGCTGACGATCGCGACAAGTCACAGGTAGGTATCGAGATTCACAGCGGCAAGAACCGTATCGTTCGCCGTATCTTCGAGAGCCTCGGCTATCGTGTAACCAAGCTCGACCGTGTTCAGTTTGCAGGTTTGACCAAGAAGAATCTCCGTCGCGGTGACTGGCGCTTCCTGACAGAGAAGGAAGTAGATATGCTCCGCATGGGTGCTTTTGAATAAGGATAATAAGATATAATAAGAAAGGAGACTATCTGTTTAGTCTCCTTTTTAACCTATTAATTAACAATGGAAAAAGTAAAAAGAACTAAAGTCGTTGACTTGCTCAAGAGCACTGCCTACGACTCAATCGTGAATGTTAAGGGATGGGTTCGTACCCATCGTAGTAGCAAAGCAGTCGATTTTATCGCTCTTAACGATGGTTCTACTATTAATAATATTCAGATAGTAGTCGACCCATCAAAGGTCGATGAGAATCAGCTCCGTCAGATTACCACTGGTGCCTGCATCAGCGTAGTAGGTACTTTGGTAGAGAGCCAGGGCGCTGGTCAGAGCGTTGAGATCCAGTGCGAAAGCATCGAGATCTACGGTCTCTGCGGCAGCGACTATCCAATGCAGAAGAAGGGACAGAGCTTCGAGTACATGCGTCAGTATGCTCACCTCCGTCTCCGTACCAATACCTTTGGTGCCGTGATGCGTATCCGCCACAACATGGCGATGGCTATCCACACCTACTTCCACGAGCATGGATATTTCTATTTCAATACTCCTCTCATCACTGCCAGCGACTGTGAGGGTGCAGGTCAGATGTTCCAGGTAACAACCAAGAACCTCTACAACCTGAAGAAGACTGAGGATGGCAAGATTGACTACTCTGATGATTTCTTCGGCAAGCAGACTTCATTGACTGTTTCTGGTCAGTTGGAGGGTGAGCTGGGTGCCACAGCACTTGGTGCTATCTATACCTTCGGTCCTACCTTCCGTGCAGAGAACAGTAACACTCCTCGCCACCTGGCTGAGTTCTGGATGGTTGAGCCAGAGGTTGCTTTCCTGGATGTGGACGGTTTGATGGAGTTGGAGGAAGACTTCATCAAGTATTGTATCCGTTGGGCTCTCGAGCACTGCAAGGACGACCTTGCTTTCTTGAACAAGATGATCGACAAGGGCTTGCTCGCTCGTCTGGAGGGCGTATTGAATTCAGACTTCGTTCATCTTCCATATACAGAGGGTATCCGCATCCTGCAGGAGGCTATCGCCAACGGCAAGAAGTTTGAGTTCCCATGTGAGTGGGGTGATGACCTGGCTTCTGAGCACGAGCGCTTCCTCGTTGAGGAGCACTTCAAGCGCCCTGTCATCATGACCAACTATCCAAAGGCTATCAAGGCATTCTATATGAAGATAGACGAGGAGGAGAGCGGCTTCGGTGGCAAGAGCGGTCAGACCGTTCAGGGTACCGATGTACTGTTCCCACAGATTGGTGAGATTATCGGTGGTTCTGTCCGTGAGGAGAGCTATGATAAGCTGATGGGTGAGATTGAGGCTCGCAACATCCCTATGAAGGATATGAACTGGTATCTCGATACCCGTAAGTATGGTTCATGCCCACACGCTGGTTTCGGTCTCGGTTTCGAGCGTCTGATTCTCTTTGTAACCGGTATGCAGAACATCCGCGACGTGATTCCTTTCCCACGTACACCAAAGAATGCAGAGTTCTAATCTTCGTTACTATCAACGAAAACAGAATATTGAATAAGCGAGGCTTCTTTCTGAAGTCTCGCTTTTATTTTGTCAGCTAGGCTCTTATTTTACCTGCTAAGCTCCGGGTTTTGCTTATTTTTACATCTTTTCTTCCTCATTCTCATTATTTTATTGTACCTTTGCACCTAAAATAATAAAATCGTAAGAAAATGGGAAAGATTATATTGACGGGCGACCGTCCAACAGGTAAACTTCACCTGGGTCACTACATCGGTTCCTTGCAGCGCCGAGTACAGCTTCAGAATGCTGGTGACTTTGACAGAATGTTCGTATTCATGGCAGACGTTCAGGCTTTGACAGATAACGCTGACAATCCTGAGAAGATTCGCCAAAACATTACAGAGGTAGCACTCGATTATCTTTCTGCGGGTCTCGATCCACAGAAGTGTACACTCTATATCCAGAGTATGATTCCTGAGTTGGCTGAGTTGACTACCTATTTGATGAACCTCATCTCTGTATCTCGTGTTCAGCGTAACCCAACCGTGAAGACTGAGATCAAGATGCGTAACTTCGAGGCAAACATTCCTCTCGGTTTCTTCTGCTATCCTGTGAGCCAGGCTGCCGACATCACCGCTTTCAAGGCTACAACCGTGCCTGCCGGTGAGGACCAGGAGCCTATGTTGGAGGTAACCCGCGAGTTGGTTCGCCGTTTCAACCAGACTTATGCGCCTGTATTGGTAGAGCCAGAGATCCTGCTTCCAGAGATTGCCTGCTGCCGTCGCCTTCCAGGAACCGATGGTAAGGAGAAGATGAGCAAGAGTCTCGGCAACTGCATCTATATGAGCGATGACGAGAAGACCGTCTGGAAGAAGGTGAAGAAGATGTCTAACGGTGAGCCACGTATGAGCATGGAAGAGCCGGGACATCTGGAGGGCAATGCTGTGTTCACCTATCTGGAGGCATTCTCTACTCCTGATGACTTCGCTGAGTTCTGGCCAGAGTTCAAGACTCTGGACGAGTTGAAGGAGCAGTATGTGAAGGGTGGTATCGGTGATGGCACCTGCAAGAAGTTCCTGAACAGCGTCATCAACAAGATGCTCGATCCTATCCGTGCCCGCCGTCATGAGTTTGAGCAGGATATTCCTGAGGTATTCAATATCCTGAAGAAGGGTAGCGAGGATGCCCGCGAGTTTGCAGCCCAGACTATGGACGAGGTTCGCAAGGCTATGCGCATCGACTACTTCAGCGATGCTGCCTATATTGAGGAGCAGGCTGCGAAGTATAGAATTTAATACTTGTCACTTAAACACTGGAATAAGTGAATAAACGAATATTGCAATTAGCGGTACCGTCGATAATATCCAATATCACGGTACCGCTTTTGGGTTTGGTGGATGTCGCCATCGTCGGTCATATCGGCGATGCGGCTTATATCGGAGCCATTGCCGTGGGCTCGATGCTCTTTAATGTCATCTACTGGCTGTTCGGCTTCCTGCGGATGGGAACCAGCGGAATGACTTCGCAGGCTTTGGGCAGGAGAGACTTTGCTGAGGTGGTGAGACTCCTGATTCGTTCCCTGGGTATTGGCGTGGGGATAGGACTCCTGTTCTTTATCCTTCAGAGATGGCTCATCGGATGCGGACTGTGGGCGATGTCGCCGGAAGCGGATGTCGTGGAACTGGCTCGCAGATACTGCTATGTCTGTATCTGGGGAGCCCCTGCCGTGCTCGGACTCTATGGATTCACGGGCTGGTATATCGGTATGCAGAACACACGCATTCCGATGGTGGTGTCGCTCTCTCAGAATGTGGTGAACATCGTTGCCTCTCTGGTGCTCGTCTTCGTCTGCAGGATGACGGTAGAGGGCGTGGCACTTGGTACGGTCATCGCCCAATGGTGGGGATTCCTGATGGCTTGCGTGCTCTATCGGCTCTACTATCGCCGGTTGGGCAAGTATGATTATCGCCGGCATCTCTTTGATTCCGAACCGCTGAAGCGATTCTTCTCCCTGAACAGAGACATCTTTCTCCGTACCGTATGTCTGGTGGCTGTAAACCTCTTCTTTACGGCAGCCGGTTCCAGGGAGAGTACGCTGGTGCTGGCAGTGAATACCCTACTGATGACGCTCTTTACCATCTTCTCTTATTTCATGGATGGTTTTGCGTATGCGGCAGAGGCGTTGAGCGGCAAGTATTATGGAGCCGGGAACAGGGAGGCGTTCCGGGAAGTGGTGAAGCGTACGATGGGCTTCGGCGTCGTGGTGGCGATTCTTTTCACCTTATTATATATAGTGGGTGGAGAAAACTTTCTTTCTTTGTTGACCAGCGACAGACAGGTGGTGGCGGCTGCAGGAGCATATCTGGGATGGGCGGTGCTCATTCCGCTGGCAGGTATGTCGGCATTTGTCTTCGATGGCATCTTTGTGGGCATCACCCAGTCGAAGTCTATGCTTTGTTCCACCGCTGTAGCTTCTGCTTCATTCTTCGGAATGTATTTCGCCCTTCATCCTTTGTTGGGCAATCACGCCCTGTGGCTTGCCTTTATTCTCTACCTCGTTTTGAGGGGTATCGTATTATTCGTCATTTACCGTAGAAAACTGCGGTAAATAGCGAATAGTGTTTTAATAGAATATAATAATAGAAATAACGCACATTCTTCCCGAAAAATTGCACACTTGAAATATGGTGTGCGCATTTTATGGAAAAACTACATTAATTTAGTTTAAAACTTACGCTTTTATTTTTTTTCTTAGCATAATTTTCGTACTTTCGCAGAATAAAATTAAAAAATATATTGAGTAAAATGACAGCAGAAGAGTATTATCAGGAAGGAAATGCCTGGCGAAAGCAAGGCGACTTCAAGCGTGCCCTCGACAGCTATATGGAGGCGATAGCTCTCGATCCCGAGAGTCCTGCCGTGGCAGCCAAGGAGATGCTGGATGATATCATGAGCTTTTATTGCAAAGACTACTACAATCCATAGCAATCTGTTGTGGACAGCAGCAGTTTTGGTTACTCTAGTGAAGAATGATAATGTAAGAAAAAGAAAATATATAGAATATGAGCAAAATTAAAGGGGCCATTGTGGTCGATACGGAGCGTTGCAAAGGATGCGCACTCTGTGTAGAAGCTTGTCCTCAAGATGTCATCGCATTGGCTCTGAAGAAGGTCAATGTGCATGGCTATCGCTATGTTGAGGCTGTCAATGCCGATGCGTGTGTGGGGTGTACCTCGTGCGCCATCGTCTGCCCTGACGGCTGCATCACTGTTTATCGTAAGAAGGAGGACTAAACAATGGCAAATCAAGAAGTAACATTAATGAAGGGCAATGAGGCGATAGCCCATGCCTGTATTAGATGTGGTGCGGATGGCTTCTTCGGCTATCCTATCACACCTCAGAGTGAGATTATAGAGACGCTGGCTCTGCTCAAGCCTTGGGAGACATCGGGTATGGTGGTTCTCCAGGCGGAGAGTGAGGTGGCGGCTATCAATATGGTTTATGGTGGCGCCGGCGCTGGCAAACGTGTGATTACCACTTCCTCAAGTCCTGGTGTGGCTTTGATGCAGGAGGGCATCTCCTATATGGCGGGTGCTGAGATTCCGGGCGTTATCGTCAACGTGCAGCGTGGCGGTCCGGGACTGGGTACTATCCAGCCATCTCAGAGTGACTATTTCCAGGCTACCCGTGGTGGTGGTAACGGCGACTACAACGTCATCGTGCTGGCTCCTGCTTCTGTTCAGGAGATGGCTGACTTCGTGGATCTTGCCTTCAACCTCGCCTTCAAGTATCGCAATCCGGCGATGATTCTGAGCGATGGTGTGATTGGACAGATGATGGAGAAGGTGGTTCTGCCACCTATGAAACCTCGTCGTACCGAGGAGGAGATTGCCAAGGAGTGTCCTTGGGCTACCATCGGTCGTCCAAAGAGTCGCCCGGTCAACATCATGACCTCTTTGGAACTCAAGCCAGAGGTGATGGAGGCGCGTAACATCGCCCTTCAGGAGAAATATCAGAAGATTCGTGATACCGAAGTAAGATATGAGATGGAGCAGATGGAGGATGCCGACTATGTAATCGTAGCCTTCGGTAGTGCGGCACGTATCGCCGAGAAGAGCATCGAGAATGCCCGAGAGCAGGGCATCAAGGTGGGTCTCTTCCGTCCTATCACCCTCTGGCCTTTCCCTGAGAAGGAACTCCATGAGCTGGCAAAGACCAAGAAGGGCATTCTGGTTGTTGAGATCAATGCCGGTCAGATGGTTCAGGATGTGCGCCTGGCTGTGAATGGACAGGCTCCAGTAGAGCACTTCGGTCGCCTGGGCGGCATTGTGCCGGAGCCGGAGGAAATCGTTGAAGCATTAAAGAAGTTAATAAAATGAATGATATAATTTCACCAGAGAATCTGGTATATAAGAAGCCTACGCTGATGAACGATACCCCGATGCACTACTGCCCGGGCTGTTCGCATGGCGTAGTTCATAAGCTCGTTGCCGAGGTCATCGAGGAGATGGGCATGGAGGATAAGACGGTGGGCGTTTGTCCGGTGGGCTGCGCTGTCTTCGCTTACCGCTATTTGGATATCGACTGGCAGGAGGCTGCCCATGGCCGTGCTCCTGCTGTGGCTACGGGTATCAAGCGTCTGTGGCCAGACCGCCTCGTCTTCACCTATCAGGGTGATGGCGACCTGGCGTGCATCGGTACCTGCGAGACCATCCACGCCCTGAACCGTGGCGAGCATATTGCCATCATCTTCATCAACAATGCCATCTATGGTATGACTGGTGGACAGATGGCTCCAACCACTTTGCTGGGTCAGAAGACCGCTACCTGTCCTTACGGACGAGAGGCTGATCTTCATGGTTATCCACTGAACATCACCGAACTTGCCAGTCATCTGCAGGGCACCTGCTACGTAACCCGCCAGAGCGTGGAGACCGTGGCAAGCATCCGCAAGGCGAAGAAGGCAATCCGCAAGGCGTTCGAGGCAAGCATGCAGGGCAAGGGTTCCAGTCTGGTAGAGATCGTTTCTACCTGCAACAGTGGATGGAAGCTCTCACCTGTTGAGGCGAACAAGTGGATGGAAGAGAACATGTTTAAGCAGTATCCTAAGGGTGACCTGAAGGATACAACAAACATGTAATGTTGAATGTTGAATGTTGAATGTTGAATTTGGCATTTGCAAAAGTTTAGAACAATGAAGACAGAAATCATTATATCCGGTTTTGGTGGTCAGGGCGTCCTTTCGATGGGAAAAATCCTGGCTTACTCAGGACTGATGGAAGACAAGGAGGTGACCTGGATGCCAGCTTATGGTCCGGAGCAGCGTGGCGGTACAGCCAATGTAACGGTCATCGTGAGCGACAGTCGCATCTCTTCGCCTATCCTGAGCCATTACGATGTTGCCATTGTGCTCAATCAGCCATCACTCGATAAGTTTGAGCCGAAGATCAAGCCAGGCGGCATCCTGATTTATGATGGTTATGGCATCATGAATCCACCTCAGCGCAAGGACATCACCGTTTATCGCATTGATGCGATGGACGAGGCTGCCGAGATGAAAAACTCCAAGGTGTTTAACATGATTGTTTTGGGCGGACTGCTGAAGGTTTGCCCTGTGGTGAGCACCGATGGTTTGAACAAGGCACTCTTCAAGTCGTTGCCGGAGCGCCATCATAACCTGATTCCACTGAATATGAAGGCTGTGGAAGAGGGTATGAAGATCATCGAGAAAGTAGAACGATAAGTTTTAAAATAGTCCGCTAAGTTAGAGACAATAGGTCGATAACTTAGCGGACTGATATTAATCATTTATAGATAAGCCGTATGACTAAAAAATCCAACTATCTATTATCCCTTTTCGGGGCATTATTGCTTGCATCTCCGATTCAGGCTCAGAATCTCTTGCCAAAACCGCAGCTGGTTACGATGGGCAAGGGCGTGTTCAGCACTGCAGGCGGTGTGAAAGTAGAAAACCAGGTAGGCGCTGATGCCGAGAATATCTATACCAAGGCGTGGAACGCCAAGGTGAATGATGCAGCCAAGCGGGTGGTGAAGTTCACCAAGCTTGCCAACGCCTCTTCGCCGGAAGCATACAAGCTTCATGTGGCATCTGATGCCATTGAAATCAGTGCCGCCAGCAGCGAGGGTTTCCTCCGTGCCTGGCAGACCATGGAACAGCTTACCACCAAGAAGGGCATCGCATGCTGCGACATCGTGGATGCTCCTGCCTATAAGTGGCGTGGTTTGATGCTCGATGTGTCCCGTCATTTCTTCCCAATCTCCTTCCTCAAGAAGCAGATTGATGTGATGTCGGAATATAAGTTCAACCGTCTTCATATCCACCTGACCGATGCTGCCGGATGGCGCATCGAAATCAAGCGTTATCCTCGACTCAACAACTTTGCTGCCTGGCGTTCAGGTAAGTTGTGGAAAGACTGGAATGCCAATGGCAACAAGTATCTGGAGCAGGGCAGCGAGGGTGCCGAGGGTGGTTACTATACTCAGGATGAACTCCGCGACCTGGTGAAATATGCTGCCGAGCGTGGCATCACCATCGTTCCGGAAATCGAGATGCCGGGTCATTCTGAGGAGGTGCTTACTGCCTATCCTGAGTTATCCTGTACCCATGAGCCTTACAAGCAGGCAGATTTCTGTCCGGGCAACATCGGAACCTACGATTTCCTGGAGAATGTCTTGAAGGAGGTGATGGATATCTTCCCTTCTCATTATATCCATGTGGGTGGCGATGAGGCTGCCAAGAAGTCATGGGGAAGTTGTGCCCTCTGTCAGAAGAAGATGAAGGAGCTGGGCATCGACAACGTGGATGGATTGCAGGCTCATCTCATTTCCCACATGGGCAAGTTCCTGAACGAGCATGGCAGACAGCTCGTGGGTTGGGACGAGGTGATTGCCGGAAATCTCTCCAAGAATACCACCGTGATGGTTTGGCGTGGCACCGAACTGGCACACGAGGCGATCAAGCATGGCTATGATGTAGTGATGTCGCCGGGAGCTTACTGCTACTTCGATATGTATCAGGATGCGCCGGGCACCCAGCCTGTGGCAAATGGCGGTTTCATTCCTACCGAGAAGGTGTATAGCTACGTGCCGGGAAGCGATCTTCCTGAGGCAGAACGCCATATGATTACCGGTGTGCAGGCAAACCTTTGGACCGAGCATATTCCTACTCCTGAGTATGCCGAGTATATGCTTTATCCTCGTGCCTTAGCTCTGGCTGAGATAGGCTGGAACGGAACCAAGACCAAGAACTATCCTGAGTTCAAGACCCGTGCTCTGGCGCAGGTGGAACATCTGAAGGCTGAAGGCGTGAACCCATTCAATCTGAAGAAGGAGATTGGTGAGCGCAAGGAGAAGATGAAGCCGGTGCAGCATAAGGCTGTGGGTGCCAAGGTTACCTATAACCATGCTTACAACCGCTATTATCCTGCGGCTGGCGAACAGACGCTGGTGGATGGCAATATGGGCGGTTGGGCTCATGGCGATGGACGCTGGCAGGGCTTTATCGGCAAGGATTGCTTCGATGTAACCATCGACTTGGGTAAATCTACCAAGATCAGCAGCGTAGGCACCGATTTTATGCAGAGCAGCGGTCCTGAGATTTTCTATCCTTCTCAATATACAGTATCTGTTAGTGAGGATGGCAAGAACTTCACCCAGGTATTCGACAAGAAGTATGAGTCGAGCAAGGAGCCGATTCTGGACTTCAAGACACTTACCTGGAAGGGCAGCAAGACAGCCCGCTACATCCGTGTTCAGGCGAAGCCAAGCACCTTCGGTGGCTGGTTGTTTGTTGATGAGATTATCGTGAAATAATACGCCCTGGTCAACGGTCGAAAGGAAAGGCAGTTGCTGGCATTTGAAGAATGCCGGCAGCTGCCTTCTCATTTTAACAAGCTTTTGTGGACGTTTCTGCAGAAAACGTCTCTCTTATACCGTCTGTAGAATATGTTCCAGCTCATCGAGTTCTTCCTCCTTCGTAGCCCAACTCGTCACGAAACGGCAGATGATTTCCGTATCGCTCTTTCTTTCCCATATCTCGAAGGCAACACTCTTGGAAAGAGCATTGAAGAGGGTAGGAGAGAGCACGACAAACTGCTGGTTGGTAGGAGAATCGTAGGCGATTGTAATGCCATGCTTCTCGAAGATGCTACGGATACGAGTGGCCATGGAGATGGCGTGACGGGATATCTTGAAGTAAAGCTGATCCGTAAACAGCGTATCAAACTGGATACCGAGCATTCTGCCCTTGGCCAGCAAGGCACCATGACGCTTTACGTTGGTGAAGAAATATTTCGGCGCCTTCATTCCTGAGAATACCACTGCTTCGCCCATCATGGCACCAACCTTGGTTCCACCGATATAGAAAACATCGCAATGCTTGGCAAGGAATGGCAGGTCGTAGTCACATGCCTCAGAAACCAGACCATATCCCAGTCTTGCACCATCGATGAAGAGGCGAAGGGAGTATTTCTGACAGGTTGCATACAGTGCAGTCAACTCTTCTTTGGTATATACCATTCCGAATTCTGTAGGCATAGATATATAAACCATGCCTGGCTGTACCATGTGAGGATGCGTTTCATCTGCTAGAAACGTATCCATATAGTCAGAAAGGGTTTTAGAAGACAGCTTACTATTCTCTCCTGGCAGGGTAATAACCTTGTGCCCAAAAGCTTCTACTGCTCCAGATTCATGTACCTCGATATGACCGGTCTCAACACAAATCACTCCTTCACATCCCATGAGGACGGAATCAATGACTGTGGTATTCGTCTGCGTACCGCCTACAAGGAAGAACACATCTGCGTTTTCATTGCCTACGGCCTTACGAATCTTCTCTTTTGCAGCCTCTGAATATGGGTCAAAGCCATAACCGGAGGTTTTCTCACTGTTTGTCTTGCCAAGAGCCTCTAGAATCTCTGGCAGCATACCATTGTTGTAATCACTTTCAAATGAAATCATTGTATATTCTCTTATATTTTAACAGGGCATACTTTGATGCTATTGTATGTGTATGAACATCAAATAATGCTTTAATGGTGCAAAGGTACGGATATTTATTGAAATCGTGCTGGAAATCACTAATAATTTATCCAAAATGGCACTCTATAGTAATATTTTTCTTGTGATAGCCACGTGTTTTAGATAAATGTTGTATTTTTGCAAACAAATTCTGGATATACATGAAAAAAGAACGTGAAACTGCAAACAAATACCGTCAACAGGCCCTTGAAGGAGACTTAATGGCGATGAACAACATGGGTGTATGCTATGCGCAAGGGACTCAGATGGATTCACAGGGCTACAGCCCAAGGCTTTGAACATGCCAAACAATGGTGCAGGGATAATAGTTACAGTGTATATTAAATAAATATAGAAATGGATAGAGATTTACGTTTGATAGAAGAGCAACATCCTCTCATACATAACATAACCAATTATGTTGCCATGAATTTTGTGGCAAATAGCCTACTGGCAATTGGGGCTTCCCCAATCATGTCACGCGCTCAGGAAGAAGTGGAGGAAATCTGTAGCAAGAGCAATGCCTTGGCTCTTAACTTGGGAATTCTGGAAAATGCGACAGCCCACTCAATGCTACTCGCAGGTGAAGCTGCTTCCAAGAGCAGAATTCCAATTGTATTAGATGTGGTTGGAGTAGGTGCCACACGGTTTCGAATGGATACTGCATCAAAGATCATCCTTCAATGCCAGCCAACTGTTATCAAGGGAAATGCCAGCGAGATACGATCATTATACTCTCATCAGATAGGAATGCAGGGAGTGGACAGCCTTCTGGAAACCTCTGAGGTTGAAGAACAGGCCAAGATTCTAGCTAGGAAGTTAACATGCATCATCGTTATTACCGGGGCTACAGACATCATTACGGATGGTGAAAAAGTAGCTTATGTTCATGAGGGGCATCCTCTGATGGGCAAGGTTACGGCCATGGGGTGTGCAGCCACTGGTATCATAGGAGCTTTCCTTTCTGTAAACCCTAATCCGTTTGATGCAGCTGTTCATGCCATGAAAGTCATGGGCATTGCAGGTGAAAGAGCTGCTGCCATTTCCAAAGGCAATGGTAGCATGATAGTGAACTTTCTCGATGAACTATATGGTATATAGCTGAGTGGAGTGTTTTAGTCCTGAAATATAGAAATTGGATGAAAGCATATTACAAAATCAGATTTGAGAAAGAAGCCTATGCTCACCAGAATGATATGGAGTATTTAATTCGGAGGAAACACTATTGCTATCTGAAATGCATTGAAGCAAGACATATTTAGGCATTCCCCAACTTTTTGGGGAATGTTTCCACATTCTTTCCTCATTTTCCACACTATTCATTTTTGGTACAAAGGACATAAGCTTCTGATTATCAATACAAACTAATTTCTCTCATCTTTTTGGCACGCAGATTGTGACTATGATTAGCGGGTTCAATAATGAATCCACAAACAAGTAAGTAACATCAATTAGTAACAATTTTAAAAAGATAAGATTATGAAGAAGTTTATGTTTGCAGCTATCGCAGCTTTGGTTATGGTTTCAGTAAGCAACGTTTTTGCATCAAGCAAAATGGTAAGTAACGCTCAGGTTGCTCCTGTTGATACAGTAGCTCCAGATGCTCCTTCAGATACATTGGCTGTTGGTACTCCTATCCAACCACAAGCGGGTGTTGAGGATTCTACCCAGCAGGAGAATGCCACAGAGGCAACTACAGAAGCAACTACAACAGAGACTCCAACAGAGAATGCTACAGAGACTCCAACAGAGAATACCACCGAAGAGACTCCAGTAGCTACAGAACAGCAGGCTATTGCTGAATAATAGAGAAAATACAGTTCCTTTTGTAAGCGTTATACAGGAATAATAGGGATATTGTTATCAGAAAAGTACTTATGCTTATTTTAATTTCAGAAGAAATTGCATAATTAGTAGATACTTGACAAGATTTTTAGTTCAGTTAGTGAAAAGGGAAGTCTGCTGGTAGTGATGCCGGCAGACTTCTGTATTTTATACTAATTGTTTTTTTTACCGTTTGATCCGAATATCCCCAAGACTTCGATTCTGGGCAAATCGATTCAGATCCACCCAATTCCACACTCCTGGAACCCTGCCATGTTTGCTATACTGCCAGATATCATAGTGAGGTTTACCAGGCAATACCGGTTCATGATCATAACTGGCAATCCAAAGATAGTAGTTATCAAATTCCGGACTCAGGTAATCCTTGAAATAACTCTCGCTACAATATATAATAGGTGTATGTCCATAATAGGATTTACAGAGCTTGCAGAATGTTTTCAGAAGAAGTTGAATCTCACTCTTACTGAGCCCCTTGGTTCCATCATCTTCAGCATCCACAACAGGTAGAAGATCCTGCTTCTCCTTATCATACACTGAACGAAAGTTTTCAAACTGCATTACCGCAGGCATCTTAGAAAGAAAATGGTAGGAGCCAACTGGTATCTGATGTTTTCTTGCTTGATTAATGTTGGCTTCATACCATGGATCCTGGATGGTTGCTCCTTCTGTTGCCTTTACATAGATGAACTTCAATCGCTTTATTTCGCTGAGTTCATCCCAATGGATTCTGCCTTGGTGACGTGAGATGTCAATGCCGTCATAGCTACCAGAGTATTGTCCCGATGTCAGGTCGTGAGCGGGCCACTGATTATCTGATGACTTCTTGATCATATAGGCTGAAATCATACGGTATGCCTCAAATCCTATGATGCATGATACAAGTAGAATGAGGGCAAGATATATCAGTTTCTTGCCTTTATTATTCTTATTATTTTGTCGTTTTCCTCTTGTCATATTATACCATTCGAGTTTTTTGCATACAAAATTATAAAATATATTTGAGAAAATGATATTTTTTGAATAAAAAGTCATCTATCCATGTTCTGCTTGATTCATGCGAGAGCTATATGATAAGGAAGGAGGATGCTGAAAACATCATCCAGGAGGTTCAAACAGCTGTAAGCAAATGGGAGAATTTAGTCATCCAGCTTCAAATCCCAGGAAGAGAGATGGATATGTTTAAGGAAAGGTTCAAACTTAACCTATAATATAATGAAGTAAATAATCATATTACTTCTTTATATTTTGGGTTGTTTCTTTCTGTTTCTTATCTGTGATGCTCTGACTAAGGAGTCTTCCTGCGTATTGCAACTACCTTGGCTGCACCATTATCAAAAATAGTGTTAGCGATTTCTGTATTTCAGAAATTATTAAAATGAATTAAGTTAATCTTTCTATATGGATTCCAGGAGACGGAATTCATATAGAAAGATTAACTAAATCCGTATGGCAGTCAAAAGGATGCAGCCTTTTTGCGCAGCCAAAATACAAATCTTTTTTCCATCAATATATGAGGGACGTGTTTTCATGGGGCAGCACATTGAATCCATGTCTTGTCCAGACTGCAGGAACATAGTACCTCTAGTGGTGGGTGGAGTGATTTTCTCATCCTCTCTTTGCCTTCCGGCTCTGTCGGGATTTCTCATTGTTTTTAATTTATCCTTTTCAATAAT